>CAZWOT010000008.1:0-28222 GCA_964635595.1 uncultured Desulfovibrio sp. | reverse complement strand
ACATGCGCCCCCTGGCCTTCCAGGGCATCTTCGCCACGGACTGCTACGAGCAGCTGAGAAACTTCCTCGAGACCAACGAGAAATATCTCGCCCAGAAGGGCATGCCCGACGCCCGCAACTTTCTGGCCGAGCCCATGCACGATCCCACCGGCACCATCGACTGGTACGTGGCGGGAGAGGGCACGCCCGTGCCCCTGTCTTCCCTGGGCGAGGACGAGAAGGCCAGGGTCGTCCAGACCCTGGGCAAGTACGCGAAGGCCATGCAGGGCCTTCTGGAACCACGCCCCGGCGAGGAGCCCACCATGGCCCAGGGGCTCATGCGCGAGGCGCTGCAGCACCCGAGCGAGAGCGACATCCATGTCCTCGACGGCAAGCCCGTGCTCATGAACTGGGGCTTTTCCTCGGGCGTCCAGGGCGCGGTGCCCCAGGACATCATGCGCCTTGGCGAACGCGTGGAGCCCTCGAGACCGCAGCCAGACGCGCGTCAGACGCGTCCGACGCCTCCGACGCCTCCGACGCCTCCGACGGCCGCACCTGCAGAAGAACCCCCGGCGAAGAAACCCGGCTGCCTCGTGGGCGGAGCTGCCGGGTGCTTTCCCTGGCTTTTGCCGCTCCTTCTGGCCCTTCTTCTGCTCTGGCTTCTTCTGGCTGCCCTCGGTCTTCTGGCCTCGCCGCTTCCGGCCGGCTGCTTCCGTGTGCCCCTTCCCGATTCGGCCGAGGCCCTGCGCGCGAAGGATCTGGATGACGAGGAAGCCCGCCTCCTCGCCCTTTTGAGGGAGCGCGCGGCCATGTGCAAGCCCGCCGAGGAGCCCGAACCGGAGCTCCACGCGGAAACGCCGCCCGTCATCCCGGACTTCTCCGAACCGGCCGTCGAGCCCGAACCGGAGCCGGAGCCGGAGGAGCCCGTCGAGCAGCCCTTCTTCGGCGAGGCTCCCGTCATCGAGCCGGAACCGGAGCCTGCGCCCGTTGTGAAGCCCGAGCCCAAACCCGAGCCGAAGCCCAAGCCCAGGTCCAGCACCATGGAAATCCCCAGGGACGCGGCCAAGAATAACGATCTTTCCTTCCTCGAGGGCTGCTGGCGCTCCAGGACCGATCTCTTCAACACCCGCGGCGAACCCATCGAGGGCGAGTACTGCTTCAACAAGAACGGAAGCGGCCGCCGCTTCATCTACGAGCGCAACGGCCAGCGCTGCTCCGGAGCCGCCAGGGCGCGCTTCAAGGGCAACCAGCTCGTCATCGAGGCACCCGAGGCCTCCTGCCCCAGGGGCGGCGGCTACGTGGCCCAGGACGTGACCTGTACCGGCACCGAGTCGCAGACCCAGTGCAACGGCAAGGAACACAGCCGCGACCGGACCACGTGGAAGGCGACGTTCTTAAGAAAGTAGTCCCCCAAAGGGATGCAGGCCCGGACACTCCTGTCGCGTGACCGGGCCAGGCCTCCAGGGGCCCCTTCCCGACTCGCAACCCGCGCATACCCACATGAGCACGCATTTCTCCCCCAAATGTCCCGACGGTCTTCATGGGCCGCTCAAACGCCTGCTCGCGCCAGGCCTTGCGGCTGCCCTTCTCCTCGGCCTTCCCGCATGCCTCCTCGCGCAGGATGCTGCGGACGCGAAGGATGAAGGCTCGCGCGGCCTGACCCACATGCGCAACGCGGCCCCCGACCAGGCCACGGTCGTTCTTCCCTCCTTCGGAGCCGACCCCTTCGCGGTCGAGACGCAGGAAGCCGACACGCATGAGGCAGGCACGCACGAGGCCGGGCCCTCCGACGTGGAGACACAGGGGGCCGATCTTCTGAACGACGCCGGTCCCGACGCTGCAGCGCCCCTGGCGGAAAACGCCCGGGAACAGGACAAGGCTGCAGACGAGGGCGTGCCGAACTTCGGCGCCCTGCCCGACATTGCCAGGGCCGACCAGGCCCGCGAGGAAAAGGAGCGTGCCGAGCGCCAGACCCGCGCAGAGCGGGAAAAGGAGCGTGAGGCCGCCCGCAGGGAGCGCGCCGAAAGGGACGGCACGGACCGCGACGGCGTGGGTCGCGACGCGCAGGACCAGAACGCCCGGGCCCGCGAGCTTGCCTCGCGCTCCGGCAGGGGACGGGACGCCGGCCAGGCCGGCGAGCGCCCCAAGAAGGGCGACAGCCTGGCCATTCCCGACGGAGCGGCCCAGTCGAGGGACACGAGCTTTCTTGCCGGCTGCTGGCGGTCCGAGACGGCCCTCACCCGAACCGGAACGAACATTCCCTTGCAGATCGAGTACTGCTTCGACGAGAACGGCAACGGCCGGCGCATCCACACCGAGGACAAGACCCGGTGCGAGGGCCCCGTCACGGCCGCCTTCAAGGGACGCACCCTCGTCATTGAGGGCGGCTCCATTCCCTGCTCGGACGGCACGCACTACGTGCCCACCACGGTGGAATGCAACGAGTCCGACGGCAAGACCTACTGCCGGGGCAAGGAAGAGAAGTCCGAAGGCGGCATCCACATGTGGGACGCGCGCTTTCGCAAGAGCAGCTGACCCCCTGGGCGCTTGCGCCGCACAAGCCCGCCCGCAACTTCCAGCGCAGCCTGAACTTCCGTACATGCTGAAAACGGGATCCCGAGCCGCCATGCCCGGGATCCCGTTTCGCTTTTTCGTAATGTTCCGTCCTGCCTTTCGTCCTGCGGAGAGGCCAACGCGTTTTTTCGCTGTCCTGGCTGTTCCTCCAGGGTGCGGCAGGCTCTGGGCGCGACGCCTCCTACTCGGCGTCGTCCTCGTCCCCGGGCGTCCCCGGCTCCTCCCCGCTCTCGATGTCCAGGACCACGGCCTCGTCGCCGAACTTGCGCGCCCAGCGCACCACTTCCATGGGCTCGGCCACCTTCACGGTGTAGATGAGGGACCCGTCCGGCTGCCGCTCCTGGGTCTCGCTCGGGTGCCACCGGCGCTCCGCGACGTAGTGGGCGGCCTCGCCGGAAAAACGCACCACGACCTTCTTTGCCACGTCGCCTATGAACGCGCCGAAGGCATTGAGCTTCTTCTGGGCGAAATCTCCGTCGTCGCCGGGACGCCACTGGATGGAAAGCCCGGTGTTCTCCACCTTCGAGACGCGGCTCAGGCGGAAGACCTTCCACTGCGGAGGCGTCTCGTCGGCCGTGCGCGCGTAGAGGTAGAGGGTGTGGTCGCGCATGTAGATGTAGCGCGGGTCGAGCTCGCGCCAGCGCTCGTTCCAGGTGCCGCTGCGGGTGTAGAGCACCCGCACCCGCTTCTGGCTCAGGATGGCGTCGCGAAGGGCGGTCCAGATGTCCGGCTGCACGCCGAGGCTCGAGGTCACCATGGACTCGAAGCTCGCGCGCATCTCGCCCATGAAGGGTTCGGGCAGGCCGCCCACGAGCTTCTTTCCGGCCTCGAGGGCCATGGCCGCAAGCATGCCGTCGCCGTGGCAGAGCTGCTCGAGCGCAATCATCAGGATGATGCGGTCCGACACGCTCAGGCCCGTGATGGGCGTGAGCTTGTCCACCTCGATGATGAAGCCCCTGGTCTTCGAGTAGTGGAAGCGGAAGCCCACCTGCTCGAGCGCGGCCTTGTCCTTGTAGAACTGGCTGCGGCCTATGCCGAGCTTTTCCACCAGCTCCGCCAGGGGCTGGTAGGGGTCCTCGCGGATGGCCTTGGCAATCTGCAAAAGCCTGCTCACCCTCGGACTGTCGAACTCGCTGCGGCGCGACTTCCTGAAGGCAGCCGGCCTGTCCCTGGCGGCCTTTTTCTCGTTGTCCGTGTTGTCCACGGCCTGGTCCGCTCCGGGACCATCCGGATCGGATCCTGCGGGAGCAGCGGTCTTTTTGGCCTCGTCCCCGCCCTTCGGCTTCTTCGTTGTCTTCGGGTACCTGCTGGAGCTTGCCATGGATTCTCTCCTTGACGCTGGCTTTTTCGACGCGGCTTTTTCATTGCATGCCGGCCGTTGCGAGGCTGCCGGCGCATGCGAAGCGCCTGCCTTGCGACTATCTCGAAAAAGGTGCTCCTGTTTCAAGGCCTTTCTTCACTTCAGTCCACAACTGTGTGGACCCAATTGACCTTTACATCAAGATAATCTTGGGCGATACCCATGAAATCACGTGCCTTTGCAGTGCATGGAGGCCGGGGGACAAGTATCCGTAACGGCGCTTTTTCTTGTCGGCGCCTTGCTATACACCTGCCCGTTTTCCTGCTACTGTGGAGTGCCATATCCCACCCTCAAAGGGGCCATGCATCAGGCCTTTTTCGGGCCGCCCTTTTTCGGCTCATCGGGCGCGCCCGACGCGACCGGGCCGGATTCTTCATTTTGCTCCGGGCCCGTGATGCTCTTTCGACGGCCCGCCTGTCGCTTCATGCAGATTTGCAAAAACGGTTTTGCCGCGGGAAAGCGGCTTTTGAAAATCGACTGGCCAGGCTCACACACAAACCCTCAATCCCAAAGGAATCCCACATGCGTATCCGCCCCCAAATCTTGCCCGTCGCCCTTCTCGCGGGCTCCATTCTTCTGTCGGGCTGCGTCAAGAGCCAGTACGGCGAGCAGATAACCCCCGTGAACCACTATCCCCAGTGCTATCAGCCCATCGGCGATCTGCGCGCCGACGAGCACGAGGTGGCCAAGTCCACCGCCGCCGGCGCCGTGGGCGGTGCGCTCCTTGGCGCGGCCATCGGCGGGCTCGCCTCCGGCGACTGGAGGGGGGCGGTTGTCGGCGCTGCCGTGGGCGGCGCCACGGGTGCCGTGGCCGGCAACGTGTACGGCAAGCAGAAGCAGGCCGAGCGCGACGCCGAGTACATGGCCTACTACGCCCAGATGCTGGACGAGGACACGGCCAGCATGAACCGCGCCACCGCCGCGGCCAAGGTCGCCACCCAGTGCTACAACGACGAGTTCAAGCGCGCCGTGGAGGACTACAAGGCCAGGCGCATCGGCCGCGAGGAGCTGCAGGCCCGCTACGACGAAATCCGCGCCGGCCTCCAGGAAGTGTCCTACGTGCTGAACCAGCGCTACGTGGAAATGGCCAACAAGGACGCCGAGTACCAGGCCGCTCTCGAGCACGAGTTCACCCAGGCGCCCAGGAAGGCTCCGAAGAAGGCCTCCGCGGCCCAGCAGCAGACCGTCACCTACAAGGCGGCCCAGCGCAACGAGGCCAAGGACGGCAACCTCCTCCAGCAGGCCGAGACCAACCGCGTCCTGAGCGAAAACGAGGCCCTGCTCGCCTCCATCGATTCCAACGCCAACATCTAGCCTTGTCCTGCCGGACGCTCGCGGGGCCGTCGGCCCCTGGCGGGCGTCCGGCATCCTGTCCCTTCGCGCGTCGAAAACAAGCGCGGCAGGCCGAAGAGCCCCGGGGTCGTCCCTGCAGGAAACGCCTGCCCCAAGCTGTGGAACGTCCATGAAATTTCCCGAGTACAAACATCTCGTCAACCTTATTCCAGGCGGCTGCCTGCAGTTCCTCGATTTCGGCCTGTCTCTCGCATCCCTCGGCCGCGAGACCCGCTACTTTGCCGAGGAGCGCCTCCAGGAAGCGGAGGGACAGAAATACCCGCATTTTCTCCACTGCCTGATGAACCAGGACGACGCGCTCATCGACGCGCGCGAGGGCAGGGACACGGTGGCCAGCGTCCCGCACCCGAAGACCTATTTCGAGGACTATCAGGTGGGCTTTGCCGAGGCCCTCGAGTGCTTCAGCCACAAGTGGCTCCCCATGCCCTTTCTGCGCATGACGGGGCAGCTCTGGCCCGACCGCCAGAGCCGCGTCGAAAAGGGGCCCTCCAACTGGGCCAGAGGCATGTTTTTGCCCCTCGAGGACGACCCCGACACCTGGCATCTGTGCGTTGCCTTCGACACCAGGGTGGAAAACAAGCCGCAGCATGCGGAAGGCAACTACTACGCCCTCTCGCCGGAGGATCTGAACGCGGCCTCCGAATTTCTGCTTGCCTGGCGCGTGCGCGACAACAGCTGGTTCGTCAACGAGCAGTGGGTGGACCAGTGGGTGAAGCAGATCCACGACGCCTGGCAGGCCACCAGGGGGGGCTACCAGGACGAGTACGGCGAGCAGTTCTACCTCAAGCACGTGGCCCACTACATGACCTGGCTCGATGCGGCCAGACGCGCCATGGGCAACGTGCGCGTGAAGGTCTCCGACTCCAACCGCTCCGACGCCATCGACGTGGATCTCATCCTCGACATCGGCAATTCCCGCACCACGGGCATCCTGGTCGAGACGGCGTCCAACGAGAAGACGGATCTGAACAACAGCTACCTTCTCGAGCTGCGCGATCTCACGAACCCCAACTTCATCTACACCGACCCCTTCCAGACCAGGGTCGAATTTCTCGAGGCCAATTTCGGCAGCGAGCAGCTCTCGCGCCGGTCCGGCCGCTCGAGCCCGGCCTTCACCTGGCCCTCCTGCGTGCGCGTGGGCCCCGAGGCCGTGCGCCTCTCCACCTTTGCCAACTGCGCCGAGGGCCACACGGGCATGTCGAGCCCCAAGCGCTACCTCTGGGACGAAAAATCCTGGACGCCCACCTGGCGCTACAACACGCAGAGCGAGTCCGAGCCCATGGTGAGCAAGGGCATCTTCCCGAAGCAGCTCAACCAGCTGGGCACCCCGCGCGACTGCTTCAAGGAGGGCAGCCGCCTGCAGCGCTGGCGCACCACGCCGGCCCTGCGCCAGCAGACCGACGAGCCCGTCTACGACTCCCACTTCACGCGCTCCTCGCTCATGATGTTCATGACCGCGGAGATCGTGACCCAGGCCCTCGTGAACATCAACTCGCCGGCCTCGCGCGCGAGACGCACCATGTCCGACAAGCCGAGGCACTTGCGGCGCATCATCTACACCGTGCCCACGGCCATGCCGGTCGCCTCGCGCGAGATTCTCGAGCGCTGGGTGAACCTTGCGGTCAGCACGGTGTGGAAGTGCCTTGGCTGGATTCCGACCACCAACGCCAGGGACGCCGACTTCCACTACCAGAAGCTCCCCGAGATCAAGTGCGAGTGGGACGAGGCCAGCTGCTCGCAGCTCGTGCTCCTCTACAACGAGATCATGGTCAAGCACGTGGGCGACGCGAGCCAGTACTTCAACCTCTTCGGCAAGAACCGCCTCGTGAAGGGCCAGGACCAGGAGCGCCCGTCCGTGCGCATCGCCTCCATCGACATCGGCGGCGGGACCACGGATCTGTCCATCACCACGCACGTTCTGACCTCCGGGCCGTCGGAGTCCGCGCGCATCACCCCGCACATGGAATTTCGCGACGGCTTCAACCTGGCCGGCGACGAGGTGGTCCGGGCCGTCATCCAGAACATGGTCGTCCCGGCCATCGAGAAGCTGCTCGTGGCCAGGGGCGTGGAGCCGCGCAACGTGACCCTCTCGCTCTTCGGGCGCTACACCCAGAGCAAGACCGAGGAGATGCGCGTGCGCCAGGGCCAGTTCGTGCGCCAGGTGGCCTCCACCGTGGCCCTCGGCATCCTCGGCGCCTGCGAGGAGCTCGACCGCGACGACAAGCACGTCTACCGCTGCCGTCTGGGCGACTTCTTCGAGAAAAGGCCCGACCCGAAGGAAGAGGCCCGCAGGAAGCAGGGCAAAAAGGCTCAAGCAAGCCCCGAGCCCGAGGTCGACAAGGACGCCAACGACGGCATGATGTCCTGGCATCCGCAAAATCTGGCTCCCGCCCCGCAGGAGAAGGTGATCGAGTTCGTGCGCAACGTCCTGCGCGACTCCGGCGCGCGCGAGGACATCGACCTCTCCGAGGTCAAGATCGTCTTCTCCCTCGACGCCGTGAACAAGTGCATCCGCGCAACCCTCGGCAACACGCTGGCAAGCCTGTGCGAGATGGTCCACCTCTACGACGCGGACCTGCTGCTTCTCACCGGCCGTCCCAGCGCCTGGTCCGGCGTCATGCAGACCGTGCTCGCCAAGGCGCCGCTTCCCCCAAGCCGCATCATCGCCATGCGCAACTACGACGTGGGCAGCTGGTACCCGTGCGCGGACCTGTTCGGCCGCATCGCCGATCCCAAGACCACGGTGGTGGTGGGCGCCATTCTCTGCGCCCTTTCCTGCGGCTACCTCGAGGGCATCAACTTCGACGCGAGCCGCATGCGCATGACCTCGACCGCGAGATACGTGGGCGAGCTCAACCTGCAGGGCCAGCTCGAGGCCGCCAAGGTATGGTTCGTGGTGAAGGAGGACGGCACGGTGGAGCCCGAGGAGCGCACCATCGTCTACCACAGCCCCATCACCGTGGGCTACCGGCAGCTGAACGTGGAGCGCTGGCCCGCGGCCGAGTACTACAAGCTGGACTTCGAGAAGAAGGACCAGACCGGCCCCATCACCCTCAAGCTGGCGCTCGCCAGGAGCCCGGCCCGCGGCCAGCAGGCCGGCGACGAGCCGCCGCTCTCCGAGGGCACCATCCAGGTTCTGGAGGTCACGGACGCCGAGGGCAGGAACATTCCCGCGCGCCAGATGCACGCGGCCCTGCAGACCCTGCCGAGCACCGACGGCTACTGGCTCGACTCGGGCATCATTGCCTAGACGAGCGGAATCGGGCGCGTTCTTTTTGACAAAAGCCCGCCCGAAACCTGAGGACATCAAAACTTCATCGACCTCAAGTCAACAGTTGAACACCCCCTCAAAGGACGGCCGCAAGCATTGGCCCGACAAGGGGAGAGAGGACCTCACGGCCCGCCCTTGCGGGCCCAAGGGAGCAGCAAGGAACATGAGAGACAAGGACAGGCAGCTTGCCGAAGCGTGCGGCAAATGGGCGCAGTGCGCGCGCGACGCCGAGAAATGGCTCGTCGACAACAAGGAGCGCGTGGGCGAGTGCGACTGGGTGTGCAAGGAGCTGCGCACCAACGCCCGCATGTACGGGCGTCTTGCGAAAGCGGCGCTGCGCAAGATGTGCGTGGGCGTCTTCGGCCCGAGCCAGGCCGGCAAGAGCTACCTCATTTCCGTGCTCGCCAAGGACAGGCAGGGCGATCTCATCACGGACTTCATGGGGAAAAGGGTCGACTTCCTGCGCGACATCAATCCCCAGGGCGGCAAGGAGTCCACAGGCCTTGTCACCCGCTTCACCACGACCATGCCCGAGGGCATCACCGAGGACAAGCCGGTGCGCCTGCGCCTTTTCTCGGAAATGGATCTTGTGCGCGTGTTCGCCAACACCTACTACGCGGACTGCGACCACAAGAAGCCCCCGGTTCTCGAGGAAATCAAGGCGGCCCTGAAGGATCTTGAAAAATACGCCGCCAATGCGCCCGTGAGCAAGATCGGCACGGACGACATCGAAGACCTGCGCGAGTATCTGCAAAAGAACTTCGCCTCGAGGCCCAGGCTGCAGCAGCTCTCCGTGGGCGTGTACTGGGAAAAGGCCATGCACCTGGCCCCAAGGCTTCGCCTAAGCGATCGAAAGCGCCTTTTCGGCCTCATCTGGGACAACGTTCCCGAATTCGACAACTACTTTTACACCCTCGCCAGGGCCCTCGAGGACATGGACAATCCCTCCGAGGTCAACTGCCCCGTGGAGGCCCTGCTCCCCCGATCCCAGAGCATCATCGACGTGGCCCTGCTGGCCCCGGATGCGCCAGGCGCCAACGAAAAGATCGAGCTTGCCACCCTCGACGGCAAGAAGCTCGCCCTTCCCCGCTGCCACGTGACGGCCCTGACGGCCGAGCTCACCATCTTCATGCCCGAGGAGCCCGATCCCTTCTTTGCCTACACGGACCTTCTGGACTTCCCGGGCTACCGCTCGCGCCTCAAGACCAACGATCTGAAGGAAGCCCTGCTCACGCCGGGCGCCCTCGAGAAAACCTTCTTTCTGCGCGGCAAGGTGGCCTACCTCTTCGAGCGCTACTGCGAGGAGCAGGAGCTCACAAGCATGCTCCTCTGCATCGGCCCCAGCAACCAGGAAGTGCAGGATCTGCCCGGCGCCATCAACAACTGGATCAGCCTGACCCAGGGCGAGACCCCGCAGACCAGAAGGGGTCACGAGCCCACGCTCTTCTTCATCCTGACCAAGGTCGACATGGAGTTTGCCAGAAAGCGCGGCGCGGACTCGAGCACGGACGAGGCGGACAACGCCAATTCCTGGGACATCCGCATGGGCTCCTCGCTCACCAACTTCTTCGGCGCCCAGTACGACTGGCCGGGCAACTGGGACGGCAGGCCCTTCCGCAACGTCTTCCTTCTGCGCAACCCCAACTTCCTGTGCGACGCGGTCTTCACCTTCGACGCCAACGGCCGCGAGCTCTCCATCCGCGACGACATGCGCGACACGGTCGAGAAGGTCCACAGCGACTTCCTTTCCTCGCAGCTTGTGCGCGACCACTTCGAGGACCCCGAGGAGTCCTGGCAGGCGGCCATCAAGCTCAACGACGGCGGAATCGAGCTTCTGCGCAAGAAGCTCGCCCCCATCTGCGATCCCGACCGCAAGTACAACCAGACCCGCGACCGCGCCCTCGAGATTCGCCAGAAAATCGTCTCCCGTCTGGACAACTACTACAACGAGGACGACGTGGACGAGCGCAGGAAGCAGAAGGAGAAGATCGGCCAGGAACTTGTGAAGACCCTGAGCCACCTGGTGGGCCGCCAGGTCTTCGCCGACTTCCTCTCGCGCTTCATCGTCAACGACCAGGAGCTCTTCCGCATGGCGAGCGAGCTTCCGGAAATGTTCGGAACCGGGGACATGGATGCCGCCCCCAAGGAGGAGGCCGGCCAGTCCGTGGTCGGCATGGCCATCGACGGGGAAGATCTCTTCGGCGATCTCTTCGGTCCGCAGATGGAACCGGACGAGCCCGCCAAGGTCGAGGACAAGCCCGCTCCCAAGCCCGAGGCCGAGACCGACGAGGTGTCCTCCTTCTGCAACAAGGCCATGAACCACTGGTTCGACCAGGTGCGCGCCCAGGCGGAAAACCCGCTCATCCCCCGCATCTACGGGGTGACGTCCGAATTTCTGGAGAGCTTCACCACCGAGCTCATCCTGGGAGCCAGGCACGCCAAGGTGCTCGAGTCCATGACCGAGGCCATCCGCAGAAGGAGCCGCTTCAGCAACATCACCCGCGAGGTGGCGGCCTGGCGCATGGCCAGCGAGGCCGCCTGCCGCATCAACAGCTTCGTGTCCTGGCTTGGCCACGACGTCCGTCTGGGCGAAAAGACCGAGACCATCTTCCAGGGCAAGGCCGTGGATCTCTTCGTGCCCCCGAACCTCCAGTTCGGGCCCGACGGGGAGCCCGTCGTGCCCGAGGAACAGGGCGCGTTCGACCGCGGCTACTACATGAGCTGGTTCCAGGCCTTCTACAACTGCGTGGTGGGCAGCCTCACCGAACGCGTGGACGGCTTCGATCCGATCGAGAACCAGAAGCTCGGCGTCATCATCAAGAGCCTCAAGGCAGCCCAGGAGAACGCAGGGCAGGCAGGAGGTCCTGCCCAGGAACAATTTCGCGACACCAACGCCTGAAGCCCGCGATGCCTCCAATGAGGCAAGGTCATCAGCAAAACCCTCTTCCGAAGAAACCGCTTCGGAAAAATCCTCTGCCGCAGAATCCTCCGTCCAGGAGGCCGCGGCCGGGCAATCCGGGGAAAAATCTTCCCCGATGCCGGAAAGCTCCGGGGAGACCTCGGAAGAGACCTCGGAAGAGACCAGGGAAGAGAGCACCTGCTCGTCCTTGTCCACGACGGCCACGGAATCTGCCTCGGAATCTTCCCCAGAATCTTCCCCAGAATCTTCCTCGGAAACGACCTCGGCAACGTCCACCGAAACTTCTTCCGAAACTTCAACGGAGACCTCTTCCCGGACCACTTCGGAGACTTCTTCGGAAACAGCTTCCGAAACAGCTTCCGAAACAGCTTCCGAAACCTCCTTCAAGGAAACATCTCCGGCAGCCGAATCAACCCCGGACGCATCTCCGGACTCCTCATCGGTCTCCTCGTCCTCCACGGTCACGGAACAGGTCTCCCCGCAAACCGCAGGCCGGGAGGATGCACCGAGCCCGCAGGAGGCGCCTGTTCGGCAATTCCTGGACAATTCTGTCCAGACGGTACAAACAAGCAGCGAGCGTCGGGAGGAACAGTCGCCTCTCTCTGAACAGGATCTCGAGTCCCCACAGGCCGCAGGCCTGGACAAAGCCTTGTCCCGGGAGGCTGCTTCCGAAACTTCCCAAACTTCCCAAACATCCCAAACATCCCATACGTCCCAAACTTCCCGAACGACAGGCACGTTTGGAGGTTCGGGGCAGCTGTCCGCAAACACGGACGCACCCTTCCAGGGATTCCAGGAAACCCGGACCACGGAGCTTGCCTCCGAATCCGGCCAGGAAGCCGAAGAAAACCGGGCCCCGGCTGCTCCTGAAGCTCCAGCAGCTCCTGAAGCCCCGGTCGACACAGCCTCTTCCGACAAGCCTGCCGCAGATGCCGGGCAAAAGCCCGACCCCGGACCGGACGCTCCCTCGGACAATGAAACAGCCGCCACGGCAAAATCTGCCTATGCTCCCGTACACACCAAGGTCGACAGCAGCATTTCCCCATCGCTCTCCTCGTGTCTTTCCCACAGGAGCAACATCATGTTCGCGCGCATAACCAAGGACCCACGCTTCGATGAGGGGCACGCCCTCATCATTGTCAACCAGGCCCCGGCGCCCGGAGACAATCCCAATTTTTCCCTGCGCAGGGCCTCGGATCAGAAGTTCCTCGGCACGGACGGGATGTGGCACGAAGCGGAGCAGAAAATCCCCGTGGACAACGGCGTCTACAAGGACAAGACCTTCTTCATTCCCGTGGCTCCCGAGCTTTTGCGGGAGTTCGTGAGCACCGAGACCCACTTCATCACCTGCAACGGGTCCGACTCGATCTTCTTCCTGGTTCCCCCCAAACTTCCGGACGGCGTGAACCCGGACGAGCTGTAGACAAGGGCCCGAACCCCGACCAGCCAGCCAGTCAACCGTCGGCCCCGGGACCCGCTTCCGGGCCAGGGCCCGTTTTTCCCACCGCCGGCGCTGCCGGCGAGCATCACACGAGCATCACACGAGCATCCCATGAACGTCCGAATCCTCAAAGACGAACAATCCTCTTCCGGCCAGATCTACATCGCCGTCGAGGGCTGTCCCGACCCGGGCACCACCCCCTCGTACGCCATCAAGGAATCCTCCCACGGCAAGCACCTCTCGAAGGATCTGCAGTGGGTGGGCAACGTGGAAAGCATTCCCGTGGAGAACGGCCGCTACGACGGGAAGACGCTCTACATTCCCATCAGCCAGGAGATGTTCATCCAGCTGGACCCCTACGAGACCTACTCCTTCACGCTGAACGGGAAGGACCGTTCGGTCATGAACATCCCGGACGACCTGCAGGCCGGCTACGTGCCCAAAACCGTGCTCAACATGCCCGAGAAAAGGGCCGAGCCCGAGCCCGAACCTGTGCCCGAACCCGAACCCGAGCCTGTGCCCGAGCCCGAGCCCGCCCCGGCACCCGAGACACTCGAGATGGCGCCCCAGGAAAAGAAGGGCGGCAAGACGGGCCTTGTCATCGGTCTTGTGGTCGCCCTGCTCCTGGCCGCAGCCCTCGTGTGGTTCTTTGTCTTGCGCGACAAGGGCGGCGAGGCTCCGACAGAAGCTCCCACGGAGCCGGCAAGTCCGGTCGTGACGGGAAAGGTGCCCGCACAGGAGACACCTGCTGCCGAGCCCTTCCTGACCCAGGCCCGCACTCACCTGAAAGGCGCAGCCGACCCGGCGAAGAGCCTCGAGCTTGCGACGCCCATGCGCACCGGGGACGCGGATGAATCCTCCACGGACGGCGCCTTCCTGCTCATCGAGGATGCTGCGCAAAAGGGCGAGGCCAGGGCCATGTACCTGCTTGGCCAGTTCTACGACCCGGCCAACACGCTCCCCAAGGGCACCATTCAGCCGGACGCGGGCCTGGCCATGGACTGGTACAAAAAGGCCCGGAACGCCGGCATTGCGGAAGCCGCGGACGCCCTTTCCGCCTTGAAGACCCATCTCGAGGGCAAGGCCGCGTCCGGCGACGCCGAGGCCTCACGCCTGCTCGAAGATTTCTAGGGGGGACGATCCTTCCCCGGGGTCGGCCCGCAAAAAGGCCCGCCCCCGAAGGCCCGCCGTCAATTTCCGTTGACCAGATTCAGCACGAAAACGCCCGCCCGTTCGGGCAAGAAAAAAAAGCAAAGCCATGAGGTTTTCCATGTCACGCCTCAAGTTCCTGCTCTCCAGCCTTCCCGGCGTTCTCGCCGGCGCCCTGCTCGGCATTCTCTTCCTTGGCGCGCAGGTTGTACCCGCAGAGGCCGAGCCCCTCTTGCAGGAAGGCAAGAAGACCCTCTACCAGCGCATCGTGAGCCACCCCACGGCCATGCTCCACGCCGACTCGAACGAGGAGAGCGAGGTGGTCAACAAGGGCCTGCGCCCGTTCACCCCGCTCTACGTCTACGAGCGCGGAAACGGCTGGCTCTCCGTGGGTGTCGGCACCAACAGGGCCGACGGCTGGATCAAGGAAAGCCTCACCACCCCCTGGGATCAGTCCCTGACCCTCCTTTTCGCCAACCGCTCCCAGCGCGATCCGGTCATCTTCTTCCGCGACACGAAGGCGCTGCAGGACATCTGCGACGCCCCGGACATGACCTCGCGTCTCGAGGCCCTGAACGAGGCCGTCAAAAACAGATCGACCGGCCCCGAGGTGGTTGCGGCCGAGCCCTTCGAGAGCTCGGTCGACCTTGAGCGCTTCTACCTCATGCCCATCCTCGAGATGCAGGAGCCCTACGAGGGCACCAAGTTTTTGCGCGTGGCCTCCATCGACCCGGGCGAGCTTGCCGGCAGCCGCGGCGGCGCATCCGGCGGGTCTTATGGCGACGGCGCCTCGGGCGAGGGCGGTGCGGGCAGCGCCGGCGGCAAGCGCGCCCCGCGCACGGGCCTGGCCATCGTCATGGACACCACCATCTCCATGCAGCCCTACATCGAGAGGAGCCGCGAGCTCATCAAGACCATCTACGACCGCCTCGAGACCCAGAATCTCGCCGAGCACGTGGGCTTTGCCTTCGTGGCCTTCAGAAACTCCACGGCCGCCGTGCCCGGTCTCGAGTACGTCTCCACCGTGGTGAGCGACTTCGTGACCGCCTCCAACCGCCAGGAGCTCGAGAGCCGCCTTGCCGAGGTGAAGGAGGCCAGGGTCTCCACCCACAGCTTCAACGAGGACAGCCTCGCCGGCGTCTACAACGCCATCGAATCCTTGAGCTGGGACGAGTACGACTCGCGCATCATCCTGCTTGTGACGGACGCGGGGCCGTTGCCGAGCGACGACCGCTACCGCTCGGTCTTCATGGAGCCCCAGGAAATGGCCGACTTTGCCGGCACCAGGGGCATCTGGCTGGTGGCCGTGCACATCAAGACGCCTGCCGGCGCCAAGAACCACGACTACGCCGAGCAGGCCTACCGGGCGCTCAGCATGAAGAACGGCTCTGCCCAGTACCAGTCCATCAAGACCGGCAGCGCCCAGGAAGGCGCCCGCTACTTTGCGGCCGTGGCCGAGCAGCTCGCCAAGACCATGGAGCAGGTGGTGACCCTCACCACCACGGGCAAGATGATGACCCGCCCGAAGGTCGAGGAAAAGCCCATGACCGCCGAGGACGAGGCCGCCCAGCTCGCCCAGCGCCTGGGCTACGCCCTGCAGCTCGAATACCTTGGCCGCGCCAACAAGACGCCCGCCCCCGAGGTCGTGAGCAGCTGGATCACCGACATGGACCTCTCGAAGCTCGCCCTGGGCCAGCGCGTGCCCAACGTGGAAGTGGCGGTGCTCCTGACCAAGGCCCAGCTCTCGGATCTCCACGCCCAGATAGGCGCCATCATCGACAACGCCGAGCGCACCAAGAAGACCGACTCCACCGACTTCTTCCAGGGCATCCTCTCGGCCTCGGCCAAGGCCGCGCGCGATCCCAACATGCCCACGGCCGGCAAGACCCTGGCCCAGCTGGGCGTGCTCGGGGAATTTCTGGACGGCCTTCCCTACCGCAGCGAGGTCATGCTGCTGACCGAGGAGGACTGGTACCGCAAGAGCGTGGGCGAACAGACGGCCTTCATCAACAGGCTCAAGTCCAAGCTTGCGCGCTACGACGAGTACGACCGCGACCGCAAGAACTGGGAAAGCTTCGGCATGTTCAACGCCAACGACTGGGTGTACCGCGTGCCCCTGAACATGCTGCCCTAAGGCCCCATGTCCGACTACGTCTTCGATCTCGCCCATGTGGCGAAGTCCAGGCCCGGCGCCGAGGGCTACAGGCTCAACATTCAAAGCCTGCGCATACGCCCGCGCGACACGCTCGCCATCGTGGGAAGCTCCGGGTGCGGCAAGAGCACGGCGCTGGACATCCTTGCCTGCGCGCTCAAGCCCGACGAGCCCGAACGGGCCCCGAAGCCGAAGGGCAACGCCTATGTCTCCGATCTGAACCCCCGCTTTCTCTTCTCGCCCGAGCCCGACCGCGAGATAGACGTCTTCGACGCCTGGGAGCGCGGGGGCTCCAACGCGCTTGCCTCCGACCGCATGCGCCATCTTGGCTACGTTTTGCAGACCGGCGGCCTTCTGCCCTTCCTGAAGGCCAGGGACAACATCACCCTCGTCTGCAAGGTGCTGGACATCATGCCCTCGCGCATCGGCTTCATAAAGAGCATGTGCGAGACGCTGTCCATCACCCACCTGCTTGCCAAGTACCCTTCCCAGCTCTCCGTGGGCGAGCGGCAGCGGGTGGCCATCGCCAGGGCCCTGGCCCACGCCCCGGCCGTGGTGCTCGCCGACGAGCCCACGGCGGCCCTTGACCCGAAGCACTCGCGCGGCGTCATGGAGCTTTTCTTGAACCTTGCCCGCGAGCAGGGAACCACCATCGTCATGGTGAGCCACGACCAGGCCCTGGCCCGTGAAGTGGGCTTCACGCTCGTGCCGGTGACGGTGGAAAACGTGGACGGCGGCGTTTGCGCCACCCTCGACTGGGGAAGGGCCAAAAGCGGATTTGGCGGGGCCATGCAGGGCGAAAGCCGCCTCGGCATGCAGGGCGGCAGCCGGGGAGGCATCCAGAGCAGCTTCCAGGACTGCTTCCAGGACAGCTTCCGGAGCGGCCCCGTGAGCAACCTGGGCCGCCCCGAGGGCATCCAGACAGGGTCCGGCGGGCCGGGTGAAGGCCCGTCTTCCAGTTCCCGGCGAATCGGGGGCGAGGCATGAGGGCGCTTGTCCATATCATCGGGCTGGCGCTTGCGGACTACAGGCACGAGCGCCTGCTCTCCGTCTGCGCCATTTTCGGCCTTGCCGCGGTCCTGGCGCCCCTGCTCATCCTCTACGGGGTCAAGTTCGGCGTTCTGAACACGCTCACCGAGCGCATGCTCTCGGACCCCAACACCCTCGAAATCTCTCCCGTTGCCTCCGGCAACTACACCAGGGCCTCCATCGACGGGTTTGCGAGGCTCGACGGGGTTGCCTTCGTGCTCCCGAGAACCCGCTCCATTGCGGCCACCATGTCCCTTCGGGCCATTAAGGGCGAGCATGAATCCTTCGTGACCGCCTCTCTCGAGCCCACGGCCACGGGCGACCCCCTGCTTGCCCGCTACGGCGTGCCCTCGGTGGTCATGGTGCCATATGCCGCGCCCGATGCCGAAAACGCCCCTGCCGAAGCGGCACCCGCGACGGCCTCCGGCATGAAAAGGCGCCCGAAGCCCGACGATCCCGCCCTGCGCGAGGCGGGTGCCGTGCTCTCGTCCACGGCCGCGGCCAAGCTGGACGTGAAGCCAGGCGACATCGTTCTGGGTGTCGTCGAGCGCGCCTATGCCGGCAGCGTGTCGAGCGCCTATGTGCGCCTGCGCGTGCACGGCGTGCTGCCGTTGGCTGCCCAGCAGAAGGAAACGGCCTGGGTGCCCATGGAGCTTGTGGAGGCCTGCGAAGACTTTCGCGACGGGCGCGCGGTGCCGGAGCTTGGCGAGCGAAACGGCTGGAGCGGGGAGCAGAGGCCCGCCACGACGCGCAAGTACGCGAGCTTTCGCCTCTATGCCGCAGATCTGCCCTCCGTCTCGCGCCTGCACGACCATTTTGCCGACAACGGCATCGACACCTACACCCATGCCGAGGAAATCGAGCTTCTGACCACCCTCGAGCGCGGCCTGAACGTCATTTTCTCCCTCGTTTGCCTCGCCGCCGTGGTCGGCTTTTTCTTCTCCACCACAAGCAGCGTGCTTGCGGGCATCAAACGCAAGCAGCGCACGCTGGGCCTTCTGCAGCTCACGGGCTTTGCCAAGGGCTCCCTCGTCTTCTTCCCGCTCACGCAAACGGTGCTCACGGCCGTGCTTGGCACCACCGTGGCACTTCTTGCCTACGGGGCCGCCGCCCTTGCCATCAATTCCGCCTTTGCGGGCTCCCTGCAGGATCTCGAACAGGTCTGCAGGCTCGATTTTGTCCACTTCCTTCTTGCCTACGCCGCCAGCGTGGGCGTCTCGCTCGCCGCAGCCATATGGCCCGCCTGGCAGAGCACCCGCATCGAACCCTCGGAGGTCATCCGCGATGTCTAGTCCCCGTTGCGCGAAGCGCTCGCAAACTGCCTGGGGCACGCGTCTTTCGGCGCTTCTGGGTCTTGTTCTCGCCCTTGTCCTGTCGCTTGCCCTGCCTTGCGGCGACGCGTACGCGGCCCTCAAGAAGAAGGAGGACGTGGGCAAGGACGACGCCTGGAACCCGAACCCGGACGCCAGGGACATCATCCTGCCCATGCCCGGAGGCCTTTCCATGGCCTTCCGTCTCGTGGCCGTGCCGGCCAACGGCTTTCTCTGGTCCTTGAACCTCAACATGGGCGTCTCCGACACCTCCGACCCCAACCGCTCCTACTACGACGCCTCCCACCGCACCTTCCTCTCGGCCCCCTTCGCGGCCAGAGACCTGCCAAAGTCCTGGCAGGCAGCCATGCCGCAGGCCGGCAACGCAAGCCAGTACTACCTCGTCGCCAAGTACGAGGTGACCCGCCTGCAGTGGAAGGCCGTCATGGACAACGAGAGCGGCGCCGCCGTCGAGGCCACGGACGCGAAGGACGCGAAGGACGCGAAGGACGCGCATCCCATGACGGGCATCACCTGGTACGAGGCCATGCTCTTCACCCAGCGCTACACCGAGTGGCTTCTCGCCAACCATCCCGAGGCCCTGCCCACCTTTGCGGGCGACACGAGAAACACGGGCTTTGTCCGCCTGCCCACCGAGGCCGAGTGGGAATACGCGGCGAGAGGCGGCCAGGAGGACACCACCAACTACCGCCAGCAGGACTTCTTCAGCATGGAGGACGGCACGACCTGCGCCGACTACGCCGTCTACCGCGCCGAGGGCACGTCCCACGGGGCCGACTCCCTCGAGCGCATAGGCTCGCGCAGGCCCAATCCCCTGGGGGTCTACGACACGGCCGGCAACGCGGCCGAAATGACTCTGGACGCCTTCCGCTTCTCCATGGGCGGCCAGCTGCAGGGATCGGCCGGCGGCTTCGTGCGCAAGGGCGGCTCCTACATGTCCGGCAAGGATGAAATCATGCCCGGCCGGCGCGAGGAAATGGCGCCCTTTTTGCGCGACGGCGCGCTCAAGTCCAACGATCTCGGCTTTCGCCCGGTGGTCTCGGGCATCAACACGCCCGGCGGCGATCGCCCCACCGTTCTCAACAGGGAATACGCCGCCGCCAGCGGCCGCGATCCCGGCGCCGAGGATGGGGGACCGAGCTTTGCCGAAAATACGAGGCGCGACGCGGCCAAGACCCCGCTCGACGAGCTGAATCGCCTCATCGAAAGCTCCCCCAACGAGGAAATCAGGAAGAACCTGACGGCCCTGCGCGGGGAAATCGAGAAGAGCAACATCCTGCAGTCGCAAAACCGCGTGGCCATGGTGAAGTCCAGGCTCCAGAACTGCGCCATGTACCTCGAGAGCGTGCGCAACTACCAGGATCGCCAGGTCATCAACAATCAGCAGGAACTGCAGCTCGAGAACGCCATCGCCCGCTCCGACGAGGAGATGAAGCTCAAGGCCAACAAGAACCGCCTGGGCGAGCTCAAGGCCTCCAAAGACAGGCTCGTGAAGGCCCGCAAGACCGTGCAGGACACGAAGAAGAACACCCAGACCGCCATCGACACGACGCTTGGCTTCTACCGCAACGATCTGGCGGACATGGCGGCGGAGAGCGACCCGAAGGACATGCAGGGCGCCATGCAGGAGCTCGTCGCCACCTACAGGGGCAACGACTACTACAACAAGCGCATGTCCGTGAACCTCGGCATCGTGAAAAATGATCTCGACAAGGTCCGCCGGGGCGAGAAGCTCCAGAACAAGACCATTCTGGGGGCCATCAACCAGAAACTGAACTGATCACGCGACGGGGACGGGCGGGCGGCAAGGCCGAGGCGCGCGCCCCCGCGAGGGAGGACATATGGCAAAACCGAACATCGGCTGGATAGGCACGGGCGTCATGGGCGCTTCCATGGCCGGACACCTGGCGGATGCAGGCTATGCGCTCTTTGTCTACAACCGCACGAAGGCCAAGGCGGACGCGCTTGTCGCCAAGGGTGCTACGTGGTGCGAAAGCCCGAAAGAAGTCGGCGAGAAAAGCGACATCGTCTTTTCCATCGTGGGCATGCCGAACGACGTGGAAAGCGTGCTCATGGGCGAGAACGGCGCCGTCCACGGCCTGCGCGAAGGCGGCATATTGTGCGACATGACCACCTCAAGCCCCGCCCTTGCCGAGTCCATGGCCGAGGCCGCGAAAGCGAAAGGCATCACGGTGCTTGATGCGCCCGTGACCGGCGGCGACGTGGGCGCAAAAAACGCCACCCTCTCCATCTTCGTGGGCGGCGACAAGGAGGCCTACGAGACCGTGAAGCCCCTGCTCGACCTCATGGGCCAGAAGATCATGCACTGCGGCAGGGCGGGCATGGGCCAGCAGGCCAAGATGGCCAACCAGGCGGCCGTGGCTGGCGTCATGTTCAGCGTGTGCGAGTCCCTCGTCTACGCCGTGAAGGCCGGCCTCAACGTGCGCCTGTGGCACAATCTCGTCTCCACGGGTGCTGCCGGCAGCGTCGCCATGCAGAATTTCGGCCCGCGCATCATGGACGGGGACTTCAAGCCCGGCTTCTTCATCGAGCATTTCGTGAAGGACCTGGGCCTCGTGCTCGACGAATGCCGCCGCATGAACCTCGTGCTTCCGGGCGTGGCTCTCGCGGACCAGCTCTACCGCTCCATGCAGGCCAGGGGCCAGGGCAAGAAGGGCACCCAGGCCCTCATCGAGGCCATATGCGAGCTCTCGGGCTTCGAGTGGACGCCCATCCCGAAGGCGTAGACCCCAGGGCATAGCCCCCAAGGCGCAGCCCCAGAAGACCAGCGTCCTTTGGCCTGATGGCAGGAAACGTCCCAAATACCGCTTTCCGCCCGCAAGGGATTCATGGCGCGCGCCCGGTTTTTGCGAAAAGACCGGCGCGCGCCGTTCGTTTCCTGCGCCGTTTTTGCCATTGTCCCGAAGGCCTGCGGGGGAGCCTGCCGGGTCTTCGGCAGGTTCTTCATATTCGCCGCCTGGCCCTGCTTTTGGCGGGCGTTCTGACGCTTGTCCAGCTTGTCCTGCCCGTGGATGCGACGGCGGCCTTGAGGCGCCAGGACGCGACGAGTCTGCAGGACGCCTTCAACCCGGCCCCGGATTTTGGCGACATCGCGCTTCCCATGCCGGGCGGACTGACCATGGTCTTTCGCCTGGCAGCCGTGCCCGCCAACGGCCATCTGCTTTCCATGACCCTGGACCTTGGCGTCACGGACCTTGCCGAGCCAGGACGCGCCTTCTATGACAGCTCGCGCGAAAGCCTGCTTGCGGCACCCTTCGAGGTGTGGGATCTGCCCGACGAGTGGCTGCCCTTTCTGCCGAAGGAGCCCGAGAAATACCGCTACTATCTGGTGGCCAAGTACGAGGTGACGCGCATGCAGTGGCGGGCCGTCATGGCAAGGGCCGAAGCCTCGGACTTCGTGGGCACCGAGGACTGCCTGCCGGTGACGGGCATCAGCTGGTACGACGCGCAGGAGTTCACCCGCCGCTACACACGGTACCTCTTGAAAAACCACCCGGAGCTTCTGCCGTCCTTTGCGGAGGACGAGCGCAACGCGGCCTTCGTGCGCCTGCCCACCGAGGCCGAGTGGGAGTACGCCGCGCGCGGCGGCCACAGGGACGACGCCGACTATCGGCAGCGGGACTTTTTCACCCTTGCGCCAGGCAAGGAGCTCTCCGACTACGCGGCCTTCCGTGACGCGGCTTCGAGCCACGGCGTGGAGCGCCTCGAGCGGGTGGGCAGGCGTCTTCCCAATCCCCTCGGGCTGCACGACACGGCCGGCAACGCGGCAGAAATGACCATCGATCTTTTCCGCTTCTCGACGGCGGGACAGCTCCAGGGCTCGGCAGGCGGCTTTGTGCGCAAGGGCGGCTCCTACCTCTCCACGCGAGAGGAAATCATGCCCGGACGCAGGGAGGAGGCAGCACCGTTTTTGCGCGACGGCGAGCTCTCCGTCGGCGACCTCGGCTTTCGGCCGGTGATCTCCGGCATCAACACCCCGGGCGGCAGCCGCCCGGCCCTGCTTGAAAGGGAATACGCGGCCTTGAGCCGCCAGCATCCGGCCATGGACGATGCGGGCGAGGAGCCGGCAAGTGCGGAAAACACCGAGGACGCGAGCCTGAAGGTTCTCGACCGCCTGATCCTTCGGGAGAGATCCGAGCGGACAAAGGCGAGCCTTCGGGCCGTGCGCGCGAAAATCGAGGAGAACAACGTGCTTCGCGCCCGCGAGCGCATGACACGGGCCGAGGGACGGGTTCAGGAATGCCTCATGCACCTCGACGCCGTGCGCAACTACCGCTTCCGCAGGTTCGTGCTCGAGGAGGCCCTGCAAAGCGCAAGGCTCGAGTTCGAGGACAAGGCTCTGAGCCCCGAGATACGCCTGCGCTACGAGCGCGTGAACGAGAGCCGGGAGAGGAGCGTCAAGGACATCGACGAGACCATAGGCCGTCTCCTGCTCGCCTACCGCTCCGAACTCTCCCAGCTCATGCTCCTCGAGGAGGAGGTCTTTGCAAACGCCCTTCGCTCCGTGCAGGGCCGCTACGCGGGCTCCGATTCCTACAGCCGCCGCATGCGCATCCACCTTTCGCTCATCGAGGCCAACAACGCCTCCATGCGCAAGGGCGAGCAGATCCCGGATGCGGACCTCATCGAGGCCATCGAGAACGGCCCGAAAAGAAGCGATGCCCAGGGCAAGGCCGATCAGGAAAACAGCCGGGACAAGGGCAAGGCCGATCAGGAAAGCGGCCAGGAGCAGGGCAAGGCCGATCAGGAAAGCCGCCAGGACAAGGGCAGGAATGGTCAGGAAAGCCCCCAGGAACAGGGCAAGGCCGATCGGGACAGCGGTCAGGAGCAGGGCAAGACCGATTGGGAAAGCAGTCAGGAACAGGACAAGGCTGATCAAGAAAGTGGCCAGGGCCAGAACCAGGACAAGTCCGATCAGGAAAGCAGCCAGGAGCAGGAAAACGCCCCGGACCAGTCCCGCTGACAGGGGAGAAGACAGTTCAATCCCGGGATTTCGGGGGCATATACGCTCCCTGTGAGCCTGGTGTGAACATCGGCTTCTTCCTTGACCGGGAGCGATTTTTTCGCAATGGATTTGCGGCGGCCGGGAGCCACCCCCCCTTGTCCCGCGCAAGCATTCTTTTCCCGCCTTCGCCCACACAAAATGAGCATCGAGGTTGTCCCGTCCCATGTCCACAAGCACGCTTTGCCCGCTTAGCCCATCACTCGCGAACAAATCCTTTCTTGCGCGGCTTTGCGCACTCGCCCTGCTGGCCGTTCTTGCCCTCTCGCTTGTCCTGCCCGCCGTTGCTCAGGGCGCTCCCAAGCGCTTTGGCAAGGATCAGGCCGAGAACATTGCCCTCTTCCTTGCCGAGGACGGCTGGGACGAGGCCATGGCCGACGCCTGCCAGACCTTCATGAAGGACGGGCTTCTCGCCTCCTACATCCTTGCCCAGCAGTACGTGAAGGATCTGAAGAACAAGGAGCTGTCGAGCACCAGGGTCGAGGACATGCAGAAGGCCTTCGCGCTTGCCTCCTTCATCTTCGTCGACCGGATCTACACCCAGGAAGCGCTGACAGGCGCCACGGGGGCCGAGCGCGCCCGCCTGAACGCCATCCTCAAGTCCCACGACAATGCGGCCAAAACAATTGTCGCCCCCACCGACGTCCACTACCTGGTGAGCGAGCGTCTGGGGCTCGCGAAGGAGCAGGAGGACCAGCTTTCGACCCGCATGTACGCGCTCTTCAACAAGACCTTCCGCGAGGCCATGGCCAAGGAGGCGGCAAAGAATGCTGCCCAGGACGGCGAGGACGAGCCCGCGGCCGCAGACGACCCGGACAGCCCGGACGACCAGAACGGCAAGGACAGCTCGGACGACTCGGACGGATCGGACGAGGAATCGCCCATCGACTAGCCCCTTTGGGGGATGTCCCGGCAGACGGGCGCACAGGCAGACCCCGCTTCTGCTCCTTGCAGGCGGCTTTCTGCGCGTAAGGCTCCTGGGCGGTTCCCGCTTCTTCAGGCGGGCTTTTTCCCCGCGGCCATGGCGCACATGGTGGGCACGTCCGAGACCTGGAAGACGTCCACATAGCCTGCGGCCTCGAGGTCCTCGCGGATTTCCGCGTAGCTGAAGACCCGGCCCGTGGCGTTGTTGACGAGCATGTTGATGCCGAACAGCGTCCCGTCCACCGGGCGGGTGTGATCGCGGCTCATGATGAAGTCGCGGATGAGGATGAGGCCGCCGGGCTTCAGGGCCTTCAATATCTTGGCGTAGAGCGCGCGGCTCTGCTCCCGGTTCATGGAGTGGATGATGGCGCTCACCCAGGCCATGTCGAAGCCTTCGGGCAGATCGTCCTTGTAGAAGTCGCCCTGGACGATGGAGACGCGGTCTTTCAGGGGATGGTCGCCAAAACGCCTTTTCGCGAGCTCCACGGCCACGGGCAGATCGAAGATGGTGGCCTTCGAGCCCGGCAGAACGTTCAGGAAGGCCTCGGTGTAGGTGCCGGAGGCACCGCCCACGTCGATGAAGCTGGCCCCGTCCTTCAGGGGGAAGATCCGCGCCTTCTGCAGATCCTCCACCACTCCGTCCACAAGGCGCAGGGCCATGGAGTTCATGCCCATGATGAAGGATTTGGCGTCTTCCTCGGCCCCGAGAATGCTTGGCGGACGCTGGTCGGCCTTCCCGTCGCGCACGACCCAGGAGAGCTGCGTCCAGGAGCGCATGATGCAGGCCGAGTGGCGAATCATGGGAATGAAGGAGTCCTTCGCTCCCGAATGCAGGAGTTCCTTGAACTCCTCTTTCACGGAATAGCGGCCGTGGGCCTTCGTGAGGTAGTCCATGCCCACGAGGGTGTCCAGAAGGCGCTCGGTTGCCCGAGGGTCCGTTGCGCACAACCCGGCCAGCTCCTCGGCCGAGAGGTTGTTGGAATTGTCGAGAAGTTTCGTCGCGACATCGAGCTCGGCCGTGGCGGCGAGCACGCAGGCGCGCATGTAGCCGTTCATCTCATCCAGAAGCTTTTGATAGGCTTGCTCGTTCATGTCGTCTCCTCCCGTCGGGGGTCGGGGTTGTCTGTCGCTTGCTTCTTCTGTCTCTCCTGTCCCGTTCCTGCCGGCCCGTTTTTTGCCGGCCCGCGTCCCTGGCATCAAACCTTCGGCCCTTTCCTAGCAGAACTTGAGGGCCCTTGCGTAGCCGGCCTGCGTGCGGAAGCGCTCCACCAGCCCGTCCACGGTCTTTTCCATTTCCGTGAGGACCTTGTTGGGCGTTGTCTGGCGCAGCATCCTCGTCACGTAGTCGAGGATGAAGAGGGCTATCATCTCGCAGCCAAAGGGCCTGGCCTTGCCGTCCATGACGAAGGAGGCCGAAAAGGAGGGGGCGTCCACGTCGAAGGAGTGCGCGTCGAGACGGCAGGAGCCGATGGTGTCCACGGGACAGTAGAGACAGGTCAGGTTCTGGCCGAAGAAGATGAGGATGTCGAGGATGCTCGAGAAATAGCTGTTGCGCACGCGGGAGGCGAGGCGCTCGCCGTCCTCGATGGTCCCGTTCATGCCGTTGTCGCCGAAGTATTCCTCGCACTTCATGGGGCAGAAGAGCACAAGGCCGTGGCCGACGGTCCTGGCCCTGCCCTTTTCCCATTCCACGAGCAGCTCCTCGATTTCGGCTATTCTGTGGATGGCGTGGGCAGCAGCTTCCTGGGAGCCCGTCTTCGCCTGCATGAGAAGGGAGGCGTCGATGGGCACGAGCACGACCTCGGCATCGGCCAGGCCCACCACCTCGCGGGTGAAGCGCGGCAGATCCGAGCACATCTCGCCCGGATAGTCGTGGAAGGAGAGGTCGAGCACGGCGTGGTCGCCCAACAGCTTGCCGAAAAGGCCGCCGGACTTGCCCTTGACCGTCACCTGACGGGTCACGGGAGAAAGCGTCGGCGCAATGGCGTCTGCCGGCAGGGGGCCGTCGTGAGAGCGCAGAGCCTCCATGTCGCGGGCAACACTGTCCATGTCGGGACAGGAAATGGCGATGCTTCCGGTCGTCTCGAGGATTTTTCCCATGGCGTCGATGACGCTCGCGACCAGCGTGCTCTTGCCGGAACCAGAGGGACCGATGGGGACGATGTGACAAGTTTCCATGTCGCTCGGCGCCTGGCATTCCCCTGTCCTGCGGGATGATGCGGCTGCCGCCTCCTTGTCCTCACCTATACCCCGAACAGGACGTCATTCCAAGATGGCAGAAGCCCGGACGCAGCGCCCAGGGGATGCGCGCAGCGCGGCTGCAGGCTGCGCCGTTTGCCGGCTCCGTTCGGAAAGGAGCCTGCGCATTCGGCCCGATGCCGCGGCATTCTCCTAGAAGCCGTCAAAATACCTCGGGTTCGGCATCGCCGCCCGCAATTCGTCCACGTGCAGGGCAAGGACATCCTCGACTGCAATGCCCGTGCGGCTCTCGTACTCGGAAAAGTCCCTGGACATCGGCCGGTAATGGAGCTTGCCCCCTTTCAGGTACGCGCAAGGCCGGAAGTACTCCTCGACTTCCCTGCGAATCTCGTCCGCAGACTCCAGGTCCGCGACAAGGCCCATCGCCTTCAGCTTTTCCACGTACATCCCGGCCGCGAGCCGCGACGCGACCTCGGGACGGCCAAAAAGATCCCCGAAGGAAATCTGCCTTGCAGCTTCGGGATCGAACCAGAACGTTTTCACGCTCACGGGCGTCGCATGGATCATGCCCAGATTGGACGAGCCAAAGCCCATCACGCAAACCAGCCTGTCGCTGTCCGTGGCAACGGTGTAGGCATAGTCCAGAACGTAGTGGTCGATTCTCGGCTCGTCGCCGTCGTACCGGAAGACATCCTGATACCAGATATCCCTGTAGTTTTCCGGGGTGAAGACATGTTCCCCGTTGTCGGCCGTTCTCCTTTGCTCAAGAATATCGCGGAAATGGCCTCTCAAGAACTCGTTGACCCATTCATGCCGGGACATGTTGGTCGTGTGCAGGATGTGGTTGTACATCATCACCGGCCTGGACGGGACAATGGTCCCCCGTATGATTTCCCTTCCGTTTTCGACCACGTCCTCCACCCTGACCGAAAAGGTGACGTAGGAGGGGTCGTACCTGCATATCTTGTTGTCGAGAAGCGCGATGCGGTCCATCAGCATCTTGATGGCGGCCTCTTCCCACGTCATGCCGGTCTGCCTCAATCTCTCGAGAATGGACGGCCTGTTTTTCAGCCAGTTGCGCTGCTCGGCAAGCTCCTGCTTGAACTCCTCCTTGCTGCAATGGCCGCGAAGGGTCTTCCAGGCCGCGTTCAGGTCGGCATCCGCCTTTTTGTAGGCCGGCAGCGCGGCCATCCAGGCCTCGTGGCGCGCCTCGAAATTCCCGAATTCCTGGGCAAGACTCTGGCTTGCGCCAAGGGCGAACAAAAACACAAGGGCGAGCAGGCAAATTCTTCGCATTTGGGGACTCCGTTTGCTGCAGCCAGTCCAGGGCACACAGGCTTGAGGTACAGCGGCAAATTCAGGGTCTTCTTTTGCAGCCAGCCAGGAGACTCGAACCGAACTTGCCGCGTCTTTGCAGTTTGTGCTTCTTTTTTGGGGGCCCATGGGCCCCTTAGGAATCACCGGTAATTAACATTTGCCTTTTACTCTAGTCTTGGGTAAGAGGCCCTTATGAAAAC
>CAZWOT010000007.1:0-29263 GCA_964635595.1 uncultured Desulfovibrio sp. | reverse complement strand
TCATCCACATTGATCATCCACATTGATCATCCACATTGATCTACTCAAACAACGAGCAATCACTCAAGGAGTCCAAATAATGGCTACCGTCACCTTCGCCGGCAACACCATGAACCTCGTCGGCGACCTTCCCGCCGTGGGCGCCGCCGCTCCCGATTTCTGCCTGACCGCCAACGACCTTTCCGCCAAGAAGCTTGCCGACTACGCCGGCAAGGTCCTGGTTCTCGTGACCGTGCCCTCCCTCGACACGCCCGTGTGCGACCTCGAGGTCAAGCGCTTCAACAAGGAAGCCGCCGCTCTTGGCGACAAGGTGAGCGTCGTGTGCGCCTCCCGCGATCTGCCCTTCGCCCAGGCCCGCTGGTGCG
Organism: uncultured Desulfovibrio sp.; assembly: GCA_964635595.1. Taxonomy (GTDB): domain Bacteria; phylum Desulfobacterota; class Desulfovibrionia; order Desulfovibrionales; family Desulfovibrionaceae; genus Desulfovibrio. The sequence continues at coordinate 28,898 of CAZWOT010000007.1, read as the reverse complement.
GCGCTGCCGACGTGAAGAACGTGGAGAGCCTCTCCGACTACCGTGACGGCAGCTTCGGCAAGGCCTACGGCCTCTACGTGAAGGAGCTGGATCTCCTCTGCCGCGCCATCGTGATCGTGAAGGACGGCAAGGTCGCCTACACCCAGGTGGTCTCCGAGATGACCAACCAGCCCGACTTCGACGCCGTGCTGAACGCGGTCAAGGAACTCGTCTAGTTTTATTGCCCCTTGAAGGGGCCGGTCCGAAAGGCCTTGCGGCCGCAAGGGCCCAAACGAATCGAGCAAGGGGTTTTGCGTTTTTGGCGCAGGACCCCTTTTTTCTTGGGCCCGGCTTTCGGGCCTTCGCAAATGCGCTGGAAAACCGGAACTTGCAAAGTCCGCCGCAAGGCCCTGCCTTTGGGCCCGTCAGGCATGGTCTGCCTGATTGCGGATAGTTTTTGCATGCACTTTGCTCCGGGAAGCTTTCTTTCTTTGCTTGCTGTTCACGCTTTTCTCGTGTCCGCTTTATGGGATTTCTCCCGAAATCTGGCGAAAGAACAGGGCCGAGATTGCCCGGCTCAAGATTTTTGCATGCGTCTTGTCCGCTTTGCTGTTAAAGGCGTGACCGACAAAAGACGCCCTTTTCTTCCACGGACCAGCGCCCGACCCACGGGCCCATGGCCGCCCAAGGAGACCCCATGCGATTTTCCATGAAGACCATCCCCACGCGGGAAGCGGTGGGCACCGTTCTCTGCCAGGACATCACCCAGATCATTCCCGGCAAGGTCAAGGGACCCGTCTTTCGCAAGGGGCACGTGGTGACGGAAGCGGACATCCCGGTCCTCCTGAGCGTGGGCAAGGAAAATCTCTACGTCTACGAGCCAGGACCCGGCATGGTGCACGAAAACGACGCGGCCCACCGCATTGCCGCCTGCTGTGCCGGCGCAAACCTCGAGTGCAGAGGACCCAAGGAAGGCCGTATGGACTTTGTGGCCGAGTGCGACGGGCTTTTGAGCGTGGATGCAGAGCGTCAGCTCCTGGTGAACTCCCTTGGCGAGATCACCTTCGCAACGCTGCCGACCAACGTAAGGGTGAGCCGGGGGCAGACCGTGGGCGCAAGCCGCGTGACCCCGCTCATCGTGGAGGAAAGGGTGCTTCTCGAGCTCGAGAAGGCCATCACCTCGCCCATCCTGTCCGTGACGCCCTTCTCGAAGCCCCTTGTCGGCATTGCGACCACGGGCTCGGAAATCTTGAGCGGCCGCATCGATGACGGTTTCGGACCTGTGCTTCGCAGGAAGTTTGCCGAGTTTGGCTGTCCCATGGCGGAGCAGAAGTTCACCGGCGACGACACGGACAGAATAGTCGAAGCCGTCAGGGACTTCGTGGCCCAGGGCTGCGGGATGGTCTGCGTGACGGGCGGCATGTCCGTGGACCCGGACGACGCCACCCCCGGGGCCATCGCAAGGACGGGTGCCGAGGTTGTCTGCTACGGCTCGCCCGTCTATCCCGGGGCCATGTTCATGCTGGCCTATCTCGAGGGGCCCAGGGGCGACGTCCCCGTCCTGGGACTCCCGGGCGGAGTCATGTACTGCAAGGTGAGCGTCTTCGACCTCGTCGTGCCGCGGTTGCTAGCGGGCCAGCGCCTCGCCGCCCGCGACATCCATCTCCTTGGCCACGGGGGGTACCTCACCGACCTTGTCAGCCCTCCCTACACCAATTTCAAGCCGGCGACGATCTGATTTTTCAGGCTTGACATTGAATAACGCGATTTTTGTGCGCGAATCGCAAGAAAAATTGTATTTTTCGCCCTGCATATGGCGATGGCGCTCGTTCCTGCCCCCTCGGGAAGGGCATGATGCAGGGTCAAAATGCAGGGTCAAAAGGGTCGGGAAGATGGAGCAGTTCCTTTCCCCGCGATCCGATCGCCTTGCGGGTCCGGTCTTGACACAAGGCAAGGACACGGCATAGACAACATCTCCGCGGCGGGCCCATAGCTCAATTGGCAGAGCTTCCGGCTCATAACCGGCTGGTTCTAGGTTCGAGTCCTAGTGGGCCCACCACTTCAAACGCACGCAACGGTCTTTTCCCGATCGAGTTCCGAAAGGATGGTCACGGGAAGGACCGTTTTTGTTTTGCCCATGGGCGTGAAGAGAAGGCCGCACGGAGCAGGGAAGGTTCATGGAACCGGGAAAGCGGGAACTTGTTGTCCCTTTGGCATGGACTCGCGGCCTCGCCGGCAAAACCGCCGAAAAAAAGCGGATCTCGGGCCGAAAGCGGCTGGCAAACCAAGCGGACACTTTTCTTTTTTGAGTGTCGGGCCTTGAAATTCCATCGCAAATCTGGAAGATAGTTCGATCGGCAAAAGGCATTCGCGCCCTGCCGCCTGCATTTTCAAGGAATTTACCAAACATCTCCCAAAGGTCGGTCAAGCCATGTTCTCCAATCCACATCTGGGCGACATCTTTCTTGTCAGCGGCAAGAAAAACGTCATCCACCTTGCCAGCGCCCTTTCCGACGCCTGCAGCATCGGCGAGGAGGAAAATGGTCGTTTCGGCATCCTGCCATGCGCCAACGGGCGCGAACGGGAACTGATGCTGCGGCATTTCGCGGCCGAGTTCCCCGAGCTTCGTTTGTGTACGCATTGTTTCGATCGGGATTTACACCGTCTTTGGGAACATGCTATGGGGAACGCCATTCCTTAGAGTTGGAGAGCCGGATCGGTCCGGACCTTTCGCCGGGTCCTTTGCCAAACGAATTTACGAGCATTCCCCTTGTCTATTAGGACAGGGTAAGGAGAACTACGTGACCCACAATCCGGGACCACAGGACAAGCTCCTTTCGAAAGAGGCCGCGGATACCCTGTATCACCTGCTGGACGTGGAATTCGCCAGAGCGTGGGAGCGCCAGGGGCTGGCCCGCCTCCATGCGCTGCCGGGGCGGGCCGTTGCGGCCATGCAGGCACGCCTGCTTCTGGATCTCATCCATCGGCTGGGCCTCAAGGAAAGCGACTTCCACGCGCACCATTCCCCCTTCTACTGCAATCTTCTGGCCCCGCATGCCGACCTTGTGGACGAGCTTGCCGCCACCTGCGACAGGACCTGGCGCAGGCTCATGGATCTGCAGGAAGATGGGAGCGACTTCGAGCTTTTGCGCGAGGTGCGCGATGTCCTCGCAAAGTTTCCCATGACCTCGGGCGAAGACCTGCGCAAGGGCTACAAGCCTTTCCTGCGCGCAAGCCAGGACAGCATCGCGCGCGTCGTGAGCCTCTCGACCTCTGGCTCCACGGGAGAGGCCAAGCGGCTCGCCTTCTCGGTGCTGGATCTCGAGCGCACGCGGCGTTTCTTCGCGGCAGGCATGAGCCAGATTGTGGGGGGCGGCGACGTCCTGCTCGTCTGCCTGCCTGGTGCCGAGCGGCCGGACGGCGTGGCCGATCTGCTTCGCCGCGGTCTCGAGCCCAAGGGCGTGCGGGTGGAGCAGCTCGCGACGGGCTCCAGTGACGAGGGGATCGTGCGAAGATTCGAGGAGGTGAAGCCCTCGAGCCTCGTTCTTTCTCCCCGCCAGCTGAAGGTCCTGTACGACGCCTACCCCAACGCCAACCCGGGCTGGCTCGGGAGCTTCCTTGTGAGCGCGGACTGGAGCGATCCCGAGTTTCTCGAGAAACTGCGCGAGCTCTGGAAGGTGAAGATCATCGATCACTACGGGCTCACCGAGACCTGCTTCGGATGCGCCCTCGAGTGCCTGGGCGGGACGGGCTTCCATATCCGCCATCTGGACGTTGTCTGCGAGATCATCGATCCCCTGACGGGCGCCGTGCTTCCCCCAGGCGAGATCGGCGAGCTCGTGCTCACCACCCTGCGCCAGACGGCCATGCCGCTTTTCCGCTACCGGACGGGCGACGCGGCAAGCCTCAGGGTGGACACGTGCGCCTGCTCGAGCGGGCTTTCGCGCATCGACAAGATTTACGGCCGCATCAAGCCCGGCACCCGCGAAATCTGGCACCCCAGGAAGGGCGAGAACTTCGGCGACAGCTAGGGGAGCGAGCCTGCCCCGGGCAGGCGACCCTCAACGGCACGCCTTGCGATGGTTCAGGAAAAGAGGAGACTGCCCGATCTATCGGGCAGTCTCCTTGCCTATGCTGCAGTCCCCCAGGGGGACGAAAGTGTGGTCAAGCGTCAGGAGGCGAGTCTCATGCCCTGTCCTCGAGCGCGCTCTCGAGGATTTCCCGCCTGTGCTTTTTCATGTAGGCCATGGCGTCGTCCCTGGTGGGGATGCGGCCCTTGCAGGTGGGGTGGATGAGACGGTTCTCGGGGCAGTAGCCGAGCTGCACGCAGGAGGGACCCGCGCCCTTGAACAGATCGGGGGCGGCCTTGCGGCAGAGCTTCAGCATCTTGTTGGCGAGATCGCGGATCTCCGCCTGGGCGTTGCGGCAGCAGCGGATGGCGAACCAGTCGCGCAGGGCGTGGGCGTTCATGCCGATGATGGCCTTGAACTCGGTTGCCTGGGGCTTCAGGTAGCGCAGGTCCTGCTCGGGCATGCCTGCTTCGAGGCCGGCGTCGTACCACTGGCGGGAGAGGTCCGCGAGGTCGCGGCCGGCAAGGCTCGTTCTGTGGCCGTCCGGCAGGACGACCTCGGCAGCAAAGTCCGCCACGGACTCCGGGTAGACGACGGAGAAGCTCCGCTTGCCGCCCAGCTCCGCACGTCCCGACTTTATAAGGTAGGAAGCGAGGCGCTTGCGCACGAGCTGGGCCTCGGTGACGCGGCTGTAGCCCTCGATGCCGAAGATGAAGTAGTCGAACTCGAGGGCGGCTCCGTGGCTGCTCGAAACGATGTTCTCGACAATCTTCCGGGAGTAGGCGGAGGAGACGATTTCCTCGAGCGGGCGCTCGGAGCGCACGAAGCGGGCAGCTATATCGGTATATATCTTGCCGCCGCCCGCGAGCAGCAAGACCTTGCCGTTTCCGGTGTAGTGTTCCTGGATCATGGGTGACCTCCGGGTCGGGAGGCGTTATGTTCCAAATTGGCGGGAGTGTCAACTTGTGAAAGATGGATTTATCTTGATATTCATGTAAATTTGACGAAGTACTGCTTTGAAAAATGGCATGTTGATTTCGATATTTTGCCCTGTTTGTTTGAAAATTGATACAGGTTTCATATTCTGAAATAATGTTATTGCGGATAAATTTCTTGAAATATCGCCAAATTGAATGAAAACATGTGCTGGAGAGCGCTGCCGGCAACCTGGAGTGACGGGCCAGGATGGTGCTCCCTGCACACCAGCCTTCGAGCGTGGTCGACACTTGCAGCGCAGGAGACGGAAAGGGCGGCATTGCGTGCATTGGGGCAGGTCGACGACAAAGGGAGAGACTGATGGGTGAGCCCGAGCAGCGGGACCCATGGGAATGGTGACAAAAAATTTGAACCCAGGGGGCCAAAGTTTTCTTGAACGATGCCGAAAAGAGAAGTGATGACTTCCCTGCAATCGTGTGTTCGGGGCCCATGCATGGCCCTTTTGCGTCGGCAGGGGCACAAGGGATCTGGGACGGCAGGCGGTTCGTCCATGAAACGAAAGTCGTCCGGGTTGCGGTTGTGAAACAGCCGGGTGACCGGGCAGAGGCAAGCTTCCAGGCAAAAAATTGAACTTCCTCGTTTGTTGGCCCTGCTTCGGACAAAAAGGGATTTGGGAAACATCATGTCCGTTCCGAAAGGGCAAAAGGCGTGGAAAGGGCACGAGCCCTGGCTACATTGTTGAACGACACCAACTAGTTGAAAACACTTGAAAAACATGTTTGCCGAAAAAATCCGGGTTCCTAAAGAGTAAAAATTTTTTGACGAAAAGGCTTGCATACGGAAATGGAACTGGCTACTGTGGGACATCAAGCGGGAGGCATTGCCTCCGCCAATTTTTCCCATCCAGATTCTTCCGACCATGCGCCCCGGAGCGCGGGATACCAAATCACCAACACAGGGACATCACCCCGAGGTCCCAAATCCAAGGAAGGAAAGTCATGAAAAAGCTTGCTACGCTTCTTATCGCCGCCGGCCTCGTCTTTGGTGCGAGCGCCCCGGCTGCCAACGCCATTGACTTCAAGGCCAAGGGCGAGTGGATCATGAGCTTCGACCTGGGTCACTACGGCAACTTCACCGGCGGCAAGGGCCAGACCGGTTACGATGGTTCCGAGGACCAGTTCGAGGCCAAGCAGCGCGTCCGCTTGCAGTTGGATGCTGTCGCTTCCGAGAGCCTGTCCGGCACCGTGTTCTTCGAAATCGGCAGCCAGGTTTGGGGCAAAGGCGGCGACAGCGCCTCCGGCGGTGCCGCTCTTGGTGCCGACTCCACCAACGTCATCAAACTGCGCCGCGCCTACATCGACTGGGCTGCGCCGAACACCGACCTGAAGGTTCGCATGGGTCTCCAGGGCATGGGCATCCCGTCCTTCACCATGGGCAAGTCCCAGATCTTCGAGGATGACGTGGCGGCCGTCACGGTGTCCTACCAGTTCACGGACGAAGTGGGCGCCACCGTTTTCTGGGCCCGTCCCTACAACGACAACTACTCCAACGGCAACAGCTACTACAACCGTGCCAGCAACTTCATGGACAATGTGGACGCGTTCGGCCTGCTGATCCCGCTGAGCTTTGACGGCGTCAAGGTTACACCCTACGGCCTCATCGCCGCCATTGGTCCCAATGCTTTCCGTTCCGACGGCGAAGACGACGAAGGCAATCCTATATTCGACAATTTCGGCAATGTTGTGGGCGTGAGCGGCAGCCAGGTGGCTGCCGGCATGCTCCCGGCCTGGGGCGTGACTGGCTCCGGTGGTCGCACCGCCACCAACGCCAAGCTCAACAACTACGCCACTGCCTGGTGGGCTGGCCTGACCGCCGACATCACCCTGTTTGATCCCTTCCGCATCGCCGTTGATTTCATGGGCGGCGGCACGAGCTGGGACGACAGCCGCCTGAACCGCGCCGGCTGGATGGCCGCCCTGCTCCTCGAGTACAAGATGGATTGGGGTATTCCCGGCCTGGTTGCCTGGTACTCCTCAGGCGACAACAGCGATCTCGGCGACGGCTCCGAGCGCATGCCCTACCTCTCCACCGGCAACGGCGACAACGACTTCTCCTACTACGCGTTCGACGGCAACCCCTACATCTCCCGTGAAGGCGCCATCGGCACCAGCATGGCCGGCACCTGGGGCGTTGGCCTGCGCGTGAAGGACGTCTCCTTCGTCGAGGATCTGAAGCACAGCCTGCGCCTCAACCTCATTGGCGGCACCAACAACCACAAGATCTTCAAGCAGCTGGCCAAGTGGGGCGACCTGCATGGACTCGCTAGCGAATACGGCATTGGTGCGCTCAACTCCGGCGTCGGCATTCCCAGCCTGTACCTCACCGATCAGGACACGGCTCTCGAAGTCTCCCTCCACAACGAGTACCAGATGTACGAGAACTTCAAGATCGCGCTCACGGGCAGCTACATCGCCCTGTGGCTCGCCGACACGAAGTACGAGGGTGTTCGTCGCCAGCTGATGGGTGCGAGCGAGGCTTCCTCCGGCAGCCGCGACGCCTGGAACGTCAACGTGTCCTTCGTCTACTCCTTCTAATTCACCCACATTCCTTTCCGGCCTTGAGGGGGGATTCCCCCTCAAGGCACGAAAAGACATCAAGAAAGGGGACTTCTTCGCGAAGCCCCCTTTTTTGATGTCCTTTCCTTTGCGCGCCTGCGCGCGTTTGCCGGCAAATTCGGCTTTCAGCGTCGCCCCGTTCCCTCGGGACCGAATCGCTTGTCCAGAGAGGCGTTGTCGCCTGGCTTTACGAAGTAGCCGTCTTTCTCGCGCAGGGGGTGCCCCAGGGCAAGTAGTTCGCCCACGGTCACGAAGCGGCAGCCCTGGCGGCGAAGGCCTTCTGCCACGTAGCGCAAAAGCTGGAAGGAGCCCCTTGGCACGAGGTTGGCGTGGAAGAGGAGGATGGAGCCGGGCGTCACCTGGCGCATGACCTCGCGGGCCTGCTGGAGGCTTGCGTTATTGCCGCCGGTCTCGGCGACCACGTTCCACTGGATGGGCTCGAGGCCGTATTCGGCCATGAGTTTCAGGGCCGTCTCCGAGGAGCGCCCGTAGGGGAAGCGGAAAAAGCGCAGGGCCTCGGCGGGCGGAAAGCCGTCGCCCAGGGAGGAGCGGCGGTTGTTTTTCAGGACTTCCTCGCGGATGAGCTCGTACTGGCACTGGGTGTCGAGGATTTCCTCGCGCATGCGCTCCTCGGACAAAAGCCCGAAGTTGCCGTGCGACCAGGCGTGGTTGGCTATCTCGAAAAGGGGATCGCGCAGGACCTCGCGAACACGCCGCTCGTGGGTGCGCATCCACTTGCCGCCCATGAAGAAGGTGGCGGGCACGCTGTTGTCCTGGAGCCAGAGCACGATGTCCGCGTCAAAGCCGGAGGTCGATGTCGCGAGCTCGCACATGTCGAAGGTGAGCGCGCAGACCTTCTCGGAAGTCTCCACGCTGCGGACGGCGCCCTCGAGAGCTGCCGGGTTTTCCGGCAGCTGGTGCATGGGCGTGCGCCTCGCGGGCGGCCGGGAGTCGTTGGGGATGGACGCCCTGCGGTCGCGGGCCTGCAGGGCCTGGATGCGCAGGTCGTTCTTGTTCTCGTCGTGGAAGCGCAGCCGCTCCTCGTATTCTGCCAGGACGGCCGGATCGGCCTCGGCGGCCAGAGCCCCGACGGGAAACTGGCCAAGACCCGCCACGGGGAGGGCAAGGCCCATCTTCAAAAAGGATCTGCGGCTGTGGCCGGGTCTCGCGGAGGTCTCGTGCGGGCGGCCGTTTTCGTCCACGAGGGAAGGTTTGGGGCTTTGTCTGGTCATGCGGGATGTCCCGGTGCCTTGGTATTCGAGAAAGAAATGGTCCGGCCAGAAGCATTCCGGCCGGACCAGGCGAAGTTTGTCGGGGCCGTCGAGGGCAGGCCGGTCAACCGGCTGCCCCATGGCCCAAAGGACGGGCGGCTATTCGCCCCTGGCGGCCTTGTATTCCTCGACCACCTTGTCCACCACCGGCTGGGGCGCTTCCTCGTAATGGTCGAACTCCATGGTGAAGAAGCCCTGGCCGCCGGTCATGGAGCGCAGATCCGAGGCATAGCGCAGGATCTCGCTCATGGGCACGTGGGCCTTGATTTCGGTCACGCCGCCCTGGGAGTCGGAGCCGATGACCTTGCCGCGGCGGGAGGAGAGGTCGCCGATGACGTCGCCCATGCTGTCGTCCGGGATGGACACGGTCATGAGCACAATGGGCTCGAGCAGCACGGCCTTCAGCTTCTCCATGGCGTTCTTGAAGGCGATGGAGCCGGCGATCTTGAAGGCCATTTCCGAGGAGTCCACGCTGTGGTAGCTGCCGTCGTAGAGGCGCACCTTGAAGTCGACCACGGGATAGCCCGCGATGTAGCCCCTGGCGGCGGCCTCCTGGATGCCCTTGTCCACGGCTGGGATGTACTGCTTCGGAATGGCGCCGCCCACGATGGCGTCCTCGAACACATAGCCCGAGCCCCTGGGCAGGCCTTCCATCTCGATGAAGCAGTCGCCGAACTGGCCGCGGCCGCCGGACTGCTTCTTGTGGCGGCCCTGCACCTGGACCTTGCCCTTGACGGTCTCGCGGTAGGGGACCTTGGGCGTCTTGAGATCGATGTCCACCTTGAAGCGGCGCCTGGCGCGCTCCACCGCGAGCTCGATGTGGAGCTGCCCCATGCCGGAGAGCAGGATGTCGCCCGTCTCCTCGTCGTGCTCGAGCTTGAGGGTGATGTCGTCGTCCAGAAGCTTCTGGATGGCGGAGAAGACCTTGTCCTCCTCGCCGCGCGTCTTGGGCGCGATGGCGAAGGTGATGAGCTGCGGGGGCAGGGCCGGCACGGCGAGCTTGTAGGGAGCCCTGGCGTCGGCCAGGGTGTCGCCGGTCTTCGTGCTCTTGAGCTTGGAGACGGCAACGATGGAGCCGGGGCCCATGGCATCCTTGCAGGCCGTGGTGGACTTGCCGGTCATGAGCAGCAGTCCGCCCATGCGCTCCACCTCGCTGCTCGTCATGTTTGTGAGCTGGGAGTCGGAGGTCAGGGTGCCGGAAAGCACGCGAAGGAGCGAATAGAGCTGCCCGGAGCTCGGGTCGGCCACGGTCTTGAACACGAAGCAGGCAAGGGGCCCGTCGGGGTCGACCGGGTGGGTGCCTCCGGCCTCGTCCTTGATGCCGGGATTTTCCAGCGGCGAGGGCAGAAGGTTCTGGATGGTGTCGAGCAGGATGCTGCCGCCCTTGTTCTCCAGGCCCGCGGTCACCACGACCGGATACACGGTCTCGGCCGCGACGCCCTTGCGCAGGCCGTCGAGGAGCTCTTCCTGGCTCAAGGCGCCCTCGTCGAGGTACTTCTCGAGCAGGGTCTCGTCGGACTCGGCGATGTTCTCCACGGCCACGTCGTGGGAGATGGCGTACTCGTCGGCGAGATCCGCGGGGATTTCGCACTCGGAAACCTTGCCGTTGTCGCCGAAGCGGCAGGCCTTGCCGTTCAGAACGTCCACGTAGCCCACAAAGACGCCGCCCTCCATGATGGGCAACTGCAGGATGACCGGGCGGATGCCGAGGGTGGAGAGGCTCTCCACCGCCATGGAGAAGTTGGCCCGGTCGCGGTCCATCTTGCTGATGACAATGATGGTGGGGAGGTTCGCCTCTCGCGTGTGGTTCCAGAAGCGCTTGGTGAGCGGGCGAACGCCGTCCACCGCGTCGATCACGAAAAGAACGCCGTCCACGCCCTTGAGGAGATACTCGAGATCGCCCGTGAAGTTCCCGTCGCCGGGAATGTCGAGCAGAAAGTGCCGGTTCCTGTTCCAGGAAATGTTGGCCAGGCCGGGCTGGATGGAGCCGCGGCGACGGATTTCCTCGGGCTCGTAGTCGAGGCAGGTGGTGCCTTCCTCGATGGCGCCCATTCTGGAGATGGCACCGGCGTCAAAAAGAAGCATTTCCGCAAGGGAGGTCTTGCCGCAGCCGCCCGTACCCACGATGGCGTAAGAGCGCTGCATATCGAGAGGGTTTGCCATGAAGTACTCCCGTCTGTTTGAGCGTGGACTGTTCGATTTTCATGGCCCGCAATTTCCCCATGAAAGGCCCGTCTGGGCATCCATGGGCAAGGGCCGGATTTTGGGCAATGCCAGTCGTCACCTTATACGGCCACAGGCAAAAAGGGAAGAGCGTGGATGCCCGAAAATTGGGACTTGACGCCGGGACTACCGCTTCCCGGAGGTTTTGTCCGGAGCGTCCCGGGCAGACTACTCGACCGGGTTTTGGGACGTGCCGACCGACGCATCCCTGGACGCTTCTCCGGACGCTTCTCCGGACGCTTCTCCGGAGGCCTCACCGGATGCTTTCCCGGAGCCTTCCCCGGGTGCCTCGCGTGCAGCGTCCCCTTCAAGACCCTTGGGGAGCCCTGAGACCTGGCCCGCGAGCTCGCTTTGCAGATGGCGCCTGCCGCCGTGCATGAGGGCGCGGGCCGCGATGAGCTGGGCCATGACGCTCACGGCGATTTCCTCCGGGGTCTCCGCGCCGATGTCGAGGCCAATGGGGGCGGTGACACGGGCGAGGTCCATCTCGTCGAAGCCTTCGTGCTCGCGCAAATGGTCGAATATGGCGCCAATCTTCCTGCGCGATCCGATCATGCCGATGTAGCTCGCCTTCGAGCGCAGCGCCTGCACAAGGACCTTGCGGTCATGGAGGTGTCCCCGGGTCATGATCACGACGAAGCTCTTGTCCTCCAGGGACATGCCGGCAAAGCAGTCCTCGTAGTCCTCGGCCTGCCGAACCACTGCCGCCATGGGGAAAAGCTCGCTTGTGGCAAATTCCTCGCGATCGTCGATGACGCTCACGGCAAAGTCCGTCATGGCCGCGATTTTGGCCACAGCCTGGGCCACGTGGCCGCCTCCGGCAAGAACCAGCCGCCAGGGCGCCGGCCAGGGTTCCACCACGAAGCGCTGCCCGCGCGAGTCCTTGAGCTCGAAGGGCCCCTTGAAGGCACCTTCCTCCATCTTCTGGCGCACGAGAAACTGGATTTCCGAGGGCACGGGCCAGGTGCGCATCTTCGTGCGGCACAATATCCGCTGTCCCGGCGCCCGCAAGGGGATCACGGAAAACATGTCGTCCCCGCAGGCAAGGGCGATTGCCAGGCGCTTGTAGAGCACGCCCGTTCTCGAGTCCGGGCGTATGGGCTCGATGAAAAGCCGCATGCTCCCGCCGCATATCATGCCGCTCGCAGCCGCGGACTCGCCCGTCATCTCGTAGTCCATGAATTCGGCAACGCCCTTTTCGGCCACCCGCATGCCGGCCTCCATGGCCTTTGCCTCGAGGTCGCCACCGCCCACGGTGCCGGCCACAAGGCCCCTTTCTCCCACGAGCATGCTGGCCGAGTGGCGCGGGGCCGAGGCCAGCTGCTCCACGATGTGGACCAGGGCGACGTTGCGACGGGCGTCCAGTTCCTGGCAGATGCTCTCGACGATGGACATGGAGGCTCCTTGGAATGCGGTCGAAAAAGAGGGAAGTGATGTGCGTGACGGCCTTCGGGGGCGCCATGCAGGGCAAGGCCGGACGGCCTTTTTTCAGCGATCGACAAGCAGGCTTGCCGCCCCGTAGGGCTGGGGGATGCGGACAGCCTCGGAGACGGGCAGGGCCAGATAGTCGGCAAGGGCGCAGCGGTTGAAGGCCTGGTGCCCGACCACGGCGATGAGGCCGTCGGGCGAGTGGATGCGGGCCTTCGCGAGGCTGATGACCACGCGCCGCTGCAAAAGAACGAAGCTCTCGCCGCCGGCCGGGGCGTAGTTGGCAAAATCCCTTGCCCGCTCGCCAAGGGCGCCGGGGTAGCGTTTTTCCACCTCGTCCCTGGTCAGGCCCTCCCAGGCCCCAAGAGAGATTTCCCGAAAGCCTGGGTCGGCCACCACGGGCATGGTGCCTGCCCTTGGGCGAAAGGCCCTGCGCAGCATGTCTGCGCAGGCAACCGATCGCCGCAAATCCGAGCAGAAGACGGCCGCAGGCGGCGTGTCCGCAAAGCTCTCGGCGATCTCCTCGCAAAGGGCGGCAAAGCGTCTCTCGCCCTCGGGCGAGAGGGCCACGTCGCGCTGACCCACAAATCGATGCTCGGGATTTGCCTCCACCTGCCCGTGGCGGAGAAGAAGGATGGACTTGTTACTGTTCATGGGCGCCTGCCCTCCTTCGGGCTGCAGGAATCCCGGCTTTCGCTTCGCTCGTCCTCAAGCACCGTGCGGGCAATCTGGGAGGGATTAATCCCAAGTTCCCTTTCCACACGCCGCTCCAGGGCCTGAGCGTGGGAGAGGCGCTTTCGTATGCCGGCAAGGGCCTTTTCGTTGCCCCGATACAGGTCCATCTTCTGGCCGAAACGCTCCTCGAGGGGCACGAATCTCGGTCCGCAGCAGTACTTGTCCGCGAGATAGACAAGCTCCCGCTCGGTGACGGGCTTCTTGTCCTCCAGGACGAGATCCCTGTGGTCGCGCACGCAGCCGGCCATCCTCGGAAGCCCAAGATAGTCGAGCCAGGAAGCCCCCACCGCCTCGTGGTGCGAGATGCCCTTGGCGATGTCGTGCAAAAGGCCGCCGGAGAGTGCGAGTTCCCAGTCCACGTCATGGGACTTGAGCTGGTAGCGCCTGGCAAGGGCCATGGCCACGAGCCCCACGGCCCTGGCGTGGGCAATGCCCTTCATGGGAACCCGAAGCTGCCGCAGGAGGTCGACGGCCTCGCTGGCCGAAAGCATTGCGCGCAAATCAGCCTTGCTTCGCACGTGGCAGGCCCCGAACGTCGCGCAGTCGCGATCGCCGGTGTTCATGGGCAGAAGCTTTCCCTGGTCCATGAGGTCCACAAGGCTTGCCCCTTTGCATAGCTCTCCCAGCTGCTCCGGGGAAAGAAGCAGGGGAAAGCCTCCTTTCCCGCAAAAGACCGGCATGCGGCTTGCAGGCTTTTTGTCCATGCGGCCCATTTCCAGAAGACGCAAGAGGGTGAGCTTGCGAGTGTGGGGGAAATGGACGGGATGCAGGAAAACAGGGTCGGAAGTCAGCGACGCGACGGTTTTCCAGACCTCCTGTTCCTCAACGAGAACGGCTCTATGGCCTGCGCGCAAAAGGGCCCGGCAGAGCTTGAGCTTGTCGCAGTCCTGCCTGCCCTTGGCCTTCCCCGCTCCTTTTCCGGCTGCCCCTTGGCACGGCTGTCCTTCAGGGACAAGGAGAATGGCCTCCATGTTGAGGGAGCGGTAGAAGCGCGCAAGCCCCAGTGCGGGCTCGAGGAGTGTGCTGGGTGCAGGATTGCCTTCGGGCAGCTCGTCAGCTCCTGCGATGGCGTCCAGGGCCGAAAGCCGGGAGAGGATGATGACGGGCGTCGCCGTCGAAAGGCAGGCCCGCCTCCAGGGAAAGTCCTCCGGCAGACGGTACGGGTGCGGCGGGCGGAAGGGAGGGTTCCCGACAAGCCGCACGCAGGTCTCGTCCAATGGGTCCGCGAGCGGGCCTTCGAACAAGTTTTCGCTCGGGCCGCGTTGCTGGAGCGCCTGCGTTCCGTTCCGGGCTACGGGCGTCTTGTCGCGGCCGAAAGGGTGCTTTTGCCCGCCTGCCTTGCCTGCGGGCCTCTTCATGGCTTTTGTGCTGCCGCCCCGTCTGTTCTTGTGGCTGGACATGGGTATCGTCTTTTCTTCGAGAATCGCCAGGAGACGTTGCCAAAAGGAGGTGTTGCCAAAAGGAGGTGTTGCCGAAAAGAAAAGGCGCAAAAGGCATCTTGGTCAGGATGCGGACTTTTGCGCCGGAAAAACTGCCCCGGGAGAGGAAAACTCGGGTTCACCAGGGGGTGCAATGGAAGGCTGCCTTGCGGGCTATTTCTGCTGCGTCGCCAGACGCGCCTTGTCCTCCGCCGGATACAGCTCGCCGTCTTCCCCGCGCTGGGCCTCGCGGCAGTCCGCGCACAGGCCGTAGAGCACGTGGTAGTGCCCGAGCAGGGTGAAGTTGTAGTTCTGGGCGATGGTCTTTTGCAGCTTCTCGATGGAGCTGTCGAAGATCTCGACGATTTTCCCGCAGTTCACGCAGGTGAGGTGATCGTGGTGGGAGCCCGCGTTGACGATCTCGTAGTGGGCCACCGTGTCCGTGAAATGTATCTCGGCCGCGAGTCCCGCCGCGCACAGAAGCTTCAGCGTGCGGTAGACCGTGGTCTGGCCGATGCTGGGATCCAGCTTCTGCATGTGCTGGTAGAAGTCCTCGAGCGTATGGTGCCCGGGGTAGTTGAAAAAGGCTTCGGCAATGCGGCGCCTCTGGGCCGTTATGTTCATCTTGTTCTTGGTCATGAAGTCGATGAACTGTTCCACGGTGGGCGCCGTGTTGGCGGGCGCCGAATGGGCGGCTTCGTTTGACATTTGCCCTCCGTCATCTGGTTTGGAAAAGGCGTCCTTGTATATTGAAGTTTGCGGTCTTTGTCGGGGCCCCGGAGGCCTGCGATGCGCCAAGGGTAACGCCCTGGACCCTGACGTTCGCCTGAAAGACGGCCGCCCCTTGTCGGGGCCTTGCCAAGGTTTGGCAAAACCTGTCCCGACTGGCGTCACAAGGGGATTTTCGCAATTCTTGCTCGATCCTCAAAGTAGCATAAAGGCCAGTTTCCTTCAATGAAATTTTGCATCGACGCGGCCGGACGATTGGGCCAGTCACGGAATTACGCGGAACATGCCTGTGTGTTGATCGCCGATCCTTGCCCGCGGCTGTCAAAGGACGAAGGACCAGCTGATCTCGAGCGAAATGGCATCCTCGCGAATGGAGAGCTGAGCGGGCGTCTTTCGGGCTTTCCTTCAAAAGAAGGGCTTTCGGGGAGTGTTGGCAAACGCGACGAACAGACCTTGAAAAAGCGCCGGGACGAGATGGGGAATGCGGACCAAAAACGTATGGAGGATAGAGAAAAGTTATTGATTGGACGTTCAATCCACTGGTTTCCATGGACTTTTTTTGCAGCCCGTCAAGGGTGAAAGAAAAATTTTTTGAAAAAAGTTGGCCCAGGGCTGATTGTGCGGCAAATCAAGTCCGCATTTTGCTCGGGGTCTGCATGCAATGGCTTGCGATTCCCTGAAAAAAGAAACTCGCGACATTGGAAAATCCACGTGAAATTAAGGGCAAAGTGAAAATTTTGCCGGAAAATGATGCTGTTTTGCAACTATTGCCCCTGGCGCTCGTGTCTTCTTCAAAAAGGCTGCCTGAAATCGGCTTGACGAAACACGGCAAACACTTTAGCCGGAATAAATGGACGAGTCTCCACCTCGTTGCGAGGACAGGATGACGCGCGCTCCTTCCACGGCTGGACGCATCGGATCCCATTGTGGCGCGCCCGGGGAAAAGGCCGGCATTCGGACTTTTTCGGGCTTTGGCGAAACAGGGGCCGCACGCTGGAGGCATCGCGCCACAAGTCCGTTCAGAGTCGCCTTCTTTGGGCGCGGATAACCCATCATCAACCCCCCGGAGGAGGAAAACCCCCATGTCGTATGCCCACATGTCGTATGAAGCACCCAAGAGCATGTTGACCCAGCAGTCCGGCAACTATCTGCCCCCGGTACACGGCAAGGCATCGGCCTGGATCTGCGGCAGCGAGGAGGCCGAGTCCCTCTACCAGCAGGCTCTCGACAATCCCGAGGCCTTCTGGGCCGGACGGGCCTCGCAGCTTCTTCACTGGTTCAAGCGCTGGGACAAGGTGCTCGAGGCCGACGAGGAAAGGCACAAGTACCGCTGGTTCACCGGCGCCAAGCTCAACGCGTCCTTCAACTGCATCGACCGCCACATCCTGATCGGCCGCCGCAACAAGGCGGCGCTCATCTGGCAGGGCGAGAAGGAAATGGACGTGCGCTGCTTCACCTACCAGATGCTCTACACGGAAGTGTGTCGAGTGGCCCACGCCCTGAGCTCCCTGCGCGTGCGCAAGGGCGATCGCGTGGCCCTCTACATGCCCATGATTCCCGAGCTCGTGATCGCCATGCTGGCCTGCGCCCGCATCGGCGCCATCCATACCGCCATCTTCTCGGGCTATGCCGAGGGCGGCGTCAGAAGCCGCATCCAGGGCGCCAAGGCCAAGGTCGTCATCACAGCCGACGCGGCCGTGCGTGCCGGCAAGTTCAAGCCCCTGAAGGCCAACCTCGATCCCATCCTGGAAAAGTGCCCCTCGGTTGCCCACGTGGTGGTCGTGAGCCATGCCGGTCTCGAGAACGTGAACATGGTCCCGAACCGCGACGTGTGGTGGCACGACCTCATCGAGGACTTCACCCTCGACGTTGATTTTCCCTGCGAGCGCATGGACTCGACGGACCCGCTCTTCCTGCTCCACACGAGCGGCAGCACCGGCAAGCCCACGGGCGTCCTGCACTCGACCGGCGGCTACCTCACCTACGCGGCCCACACCACCCAGTGGCTCTTCGACATCCATGACGACGACGTGCACTGGTGCACGGCCGACATCGGCTGGATCACGGGCCATACCTACGGCGTCTACGGGCCCCTTGCCCTCGGGGCCACCGTGCTCATGTTCGAGGGCGTGCCCACCTGGCCAAGGCCCGACCGCTACTGGCGCATCGTGGAGAAGTTCCGCGTGAACATTCTCTACACGGCCCCCACGGTCATCCGCTCGCTCATGCGCATGGGCGAGGCCTGGTGCGAGCGCTACGATTTGCGCACCCTGCGCATCCTCGGCTCCGTGGGCGAGCCCATCAGTCCCGAAGTCTGGCAGTGGTACTACCGCAACATCGGCAACTCGGAGCTCCCCATCGTGGACACGTGGTGGCAGACCGAGACCGGCGGCGCCATGATCGCCCCGCTCCCCTACGCGACCAAGCTGAAACCCGGCTCGGCCACAAGACCCCTGCCCGGCATCGACGCGGCCGTCATGCGCGACTCCTCCACCCCCGACATGGACGTGAGCGAGGATCGGCAGTCCGGGCACCTTGTCATCCGCAGGCCCTGGCCCGGCATCATGCTCGGCGTCTACAACGACGAGGAAAAGTACCAGTCCTACTTCTCCCGCTTCGGTTGCTACGAGTCCGGCGACGGCGCGGAAGTGGACGACGACGGCTACTTCTGGATCCTGGGCCGCATAGACGACAGCATCAACGTTTCCGGCCACCGCCTCTCCACCGCGGAAATCGAGGCCGTGCTCGCCTCCTGCGACGAGGTCGCCGAGGCCGCGGTCGTGCCCATGCCGCATGCCCTGAAGGGCGAGGCCATCTACGCCTACGTGGTCACGAAGGACGAGGTGGCCTGGACGGACGACCTGAGAAAGAAGCTTGTCGGCACCGTGCGCCGCGACATCGGCGCTCTCGCGAGCCCCGAGTACATCCAGTTCGCCGAGTCCCTGCCCAAGACCCACTCCGGCAAGGTCATCCGCCGGATCTTGAGAAAGATCGCGGCCGACGCCTCCCTGGAGGATTTGGGCGAGCTCACCACCGTGGCCCATCCCGAGGTGGTGGAGCCCCTCATCTTCGGGCACCAGAACATCCTTATCGGCATGCATGAGTCGGCCTCCATGGAGGCCGAGCAGGGCAAGGCCTAGCAAAGCCCCACGGGACGGGGGAGGCTTGTCCTTCCCCGTTCCCTTGATGGCAGGCGGGACGCGCGCTCGGAACTCGTGCCCCCGCGTGACAGACGAAAAGCGGCCGGGAAACGGGAAACCGTTTTCCGGTCGCTTCTGCATTTGGGGAAGAGAGCATCCGGCACGAGTTTGGGCAAGACTCTCACCTGTTCTGCGCAAGCTCCTTGTGACTTTGACACTTTGGTGAGCCTTGAGGGCGCGCAAAGGCCCATACAGGGCCGATTTCAGGTGCGCTGGCAATTTTTGTTCTGCGTAGCATGAAGGCTGGCACCTTCCTCTCGAGCCTGTATCTCGTTGCTCCTTGCGATTTTTGCACTTTTCGAAGTCTTGAGGGCGCGAAAAGCCCCATGCAGAGCCAGCATCAGACTCGTTGGCAATTTTCATTCGCCGTAGCAGAAGCCTTGGGTCAGAGCCAAATGAAACACCAGGAAGGGGCCGCTTCCTCGCCTGGCGCTGCTTCGTTCTTTCGGGCGCTCATGCCCGGGGATGGCTCAAGATCGGCGCATGCCCAACCTCCTGCCCTCGGGCGTCACGGCAGATCTGCGTCAGCCGGAAAGGCGCAGGGCAAGCAGCAGGCGGGCCTTGCGGGCGCCGTACTTCCTTTCCAGGCGTTTTTTGAGGAAGTTGTGGCGCATGGTGTCGAGGGTGAGGAAGATGACCGGCGTCGTGTAGAGGGTCAGAAGCTGGCTCAGGGCCAGGCCTCCCACGATGGCGATGCCAAGGGGCTGGCGAAGCTCCGCGCCGTCGCCCTGGCCGATGGCCAGCGGCACCGCGCCGAACATGGCCGCGAATGTGGTCATCATGATGGGGCGAAAACGCAGGCGGCAGGCGGTGAGAATGGCCTCCGTGGGCGACATGCGCGAGTCGCGCTCTGCGGTGAGCGCAAAGTCGATCATCAGGATGGCGTTTTTCTTGACAAGGCCGCAGAGGAGCAGAACGCCGATGAGGGCGATGATGCTGAACTCCATGTCGAAGAGCATGAGGGCAATCAAGGCCCCGCCGCCGGCAGGCGGAAGCGTGGAGAGAATGGTCAGGGGATGGATGAGGCTCTCGTAGAGGATGCCAAGCACCACGTAGAGCACGAGGATGGCGGCCAGGATGAGCAAGAGCTCGCTTGCCACGGCCTCGCTGTAGAGCTTGGCCGTGCCCTGGAAGGAGCCGATGATGGTGTTGGGCAGGCCCACCTGGACCTGGGTTTCCTCGATGATGCGCTGGGCGTCGGAGAGCGAGCAGCCGGTGGCGAGGTTGAAGGAGATGGTGACTGCCGCGAACTGCCCCTGGTGGGCCACGGAAAGCGAGCTGAAGCCCGAGCCTATGTCGGCCACGCTGCGAAGCGGCACAAGCCCGTCGTCGCCCGGCAGGCGCACCACCTCGAGCTGGTCCGGGGACTGCCACCAGTCCTCGCTGTAGCCCACCACCACCTTGTACTGGTTCCGGTCCTTGTAGATGGTGCTTATCTGGCTCTGGCCGTAGGCAAGGCCCAGGGCGTTGTCGAACTCCTGCATGGTGACGCCGTAGCGTCCCATGAGATCGCGGTTGGCGGTGAGCACGGTCTCGAGACCCCGCTCCTCGAGGTCCGAGTCCACATCCTGCAGGATGTCGCTTTTCTGCAGCGCCTCGGCGAGCTTGCGGCTCCAGGCGCGAAGTTCGGTTATGTCGTCGCCCTGCAGGGTGTACTGGTACTGGCTTCGGGAGGAGCGGCCGCCCATGTGCAGATCCTGGGCCGGCTGCAAAAAGACCTGCACGCCGGGCTCGAACATGAGTTTCGGGCGCAGGCGATCGATGACCTGCTGGGCCGAGACTCCGCGCTCCTCCAGGGGCACAAGGGTGATGAACATGCCGCTCGATCCGCGGCCGCCGCTGTAGTGGGAGGACACCATGTCCACGGCCGGGTCCTCGCGGATCATGGACTGGATGCGGCGCAGCTTCTCGGCGCCGGCCTGGAAGGACAGGCTCTGATCCATGCGCATGCCGCCCATGATGATGCCCGTGTCCTGCTGCGGGAAAAAGCCCTTGGGAATGACAATGTAGAGCCAGACGTTGGCGAAAAGGACCAGGGTGAAGGCAAGCAGGGTGAGCTTGCGGTAGCGGATGACCACGGACAGGGAGCGCCCGTAGGCGTCCCGCAGGGCGTCCAGAAAGCGGCTCCAGAGATCGAGGACAGCCCCCACCAACTGCTTGAAACGGGCTGTCAATCCCGTTTCCTGGGCCGGATGGACGAGGCTTTCGGCCAGCACCTCCTCGCGGCTTCTGAGAAGCTGGGCGCACATCATGGGTGTGGTCGTGAGCGAGACCACCATGGAGATGAGCACGGCCACGGACAGGACCACGGCAAATTCGCGGAAGATGCTCCCCAGCGTTCCCGGCATGAGCAAAATGGGAATGAAGACGGCCACCAGCGAGAGGGTCATGGAAATGATGGTGAAGCCCACCTCGCGCGAGCCGTTGAGGGCTGCCCGCAGGGGACTTTCGCCCTTCTCGAGGCGCCGCACGATGTTCTCGAGCACCACGATGGCGTCGTCCACCACGAAGCCCGTGGCGATGGTCAGGGCCATGAGCGAGAGGTTGTCGAGGGTGTAGCCGCACACGTACATGACCGCGAAGGTCCCGATGAGGGAAACCGGGGCGGCCACGGCCGGGATGCTTGTGGCGCGGTTGTTGCGCAGGAAAAGGAAGACCGCGAGGATGACAAGGCCCATGGAGAGCAGAAGGCTCATCTCCACTTCGGTGAGGCTTGCACGGATGGTGATGGAGCGGTCCATGGTGACGTCGAGGGTCACGGACTCCGTCACCCACTGGCGCATGCTCGGCACGAGCGCCTTGATGCGGTCCACGGTCTCGATGATGTTGGCCCCCTGGGCCTTGAAGATCATGAGCAGGACCGCGGACTTGTTGTTGAAGAGGGCCATGGAGCGGATGTCCTGCGGGCCCATCTCAATCTCGGCGATGTCCCTGAGCCGGACGACGCCGCCATCCTCGCTTGTGGAGACGATGAGCTCCCCGTACTCCTTCGGGTCCTCGATCTGGTCGTTCACCCCCACAAGCCAGTAGTGGTTGCTGTTGTCGACAAGCCCCCGCGGCATGAAGACGTTGGCGTTGCGGATGCAGGAATCCACGTCGGCCATGGTCAGGCCGTTTCTGAAAAGCGCCTGGGGGTTCACGTTGACGCGCACGCTCGGCAGCGCGCCGCCGCCGAGGTTCACCTCGCCCACTCCCGGCACCTGGGCGATTTTCTGGGCCAGCACGGACTGGGCCATGTCGTACATCTGGTAGCTCGAGATGGTCTCGGAGGTAAGGGCGATGACGAGAATGGGCGCGTCCGATGGATTCACCTTGCGGTAGCTCGGGTTCGACGGCATGGTCGGCAGATTCGAGCGGGCCGCGTTGATGGCGGCCTGGACATCCCGGGCCGCACCGTTGATGTCGCGGTCGAGCTCGAACTGGATCATGACGTTGGTCGAGCCCTGGGAGCTCGACGAGGTCATTTCCGTGATGCCGGCTATGCGGCCAAGGGCGCGCTCGAGCGGCGTTGCCACCGTGGTTGCCATGACCTCGGGGCTCGCTCCCGGCAGGGAGGCGCGCACGAAGACCACGGGAAAGTCCATCTGCGGCAGGGGCGCCACGGGAAGCGTCTTGAAGGCCACCATGCCGGCAAGGGCCAGGGCTATGGTGAGAAGGGTCGTTGCCACCGGCCTGCGGATGAAGGTCGCCGAGATGTTGAGGGGCACAAATTCCGGCCCGAAGCGCTTTTTCTTGCCGTCCTTCGAGCCCTGGTGCCTTCTTTTCCTGCCGTTGCCGTCACCTGTGCCTGAGCCGTCGTCGGAGCCGCAGTTGCCGCCGGAACCAGAGCCATTGCCGCCGGAGCCTCCGGCGTCTGGAGAGGACCCGTTTTCGACGCTTCCCTGATGCATGTTCGAGGAGCCGGAAAGCCCCGAGGAGCCTTTCGTGCCGGAGGAGCCTGCCGGGCCGGAAACCTCGGATGCCTTGGAAGCATCGGGAGCATCGGGAGAGCCCGCACCGGAAGAGCCCGCGTCGGAAGAGCCCGCGTCGGAAGAAGCAACGGGCGTGTCGAGATCGAGGACGGGCATGTCCCCGGCCTTATGCCCCCTGCCTCCGAAAAGGGCCCGCAGTTTCCCGAACAGCGACGCCATGGCTTGTCTAGGCCCGCTCCGGGCTCTCCCCGTCGAGATTGTCGTCGGAAATGTCTTCGGGCTCGACCTTCTTTCTGTGGGCCAGCTTGTCGAACCAGATGTAGATCACGGGCGTGGTGAACAGGGTCAAAAGCTGGCTGAAGATGAGTCCGCCCACCATGGTGACCCCAAGGGGATGCCGAAGCTCCGCACCCATGCCGGTGGTGAGGATGAGGGGCAGGGCGCTCAGGAGCGCGCAGAGGGTGGTCATCAGGATGGGGCGCAGGCGAAGCAGGCAGGCCTCGTGGATGGCGGAGACGCTGTCGCGGCCCTCGTGGTTTTCGAGCTCGATGGCGAAGTCCACCATCATGATGGCGTTTTTCTTGACGATGCCGATGAGCAGGATGAGGCCGATGATGCCCACCACCCCGAGCTCCATGTCGAAGAGCATGAGCGCCAGGATGGCGCCGATGCCGGCCGAGGGCAGGGTGGAAAGGATGGTCATGGGGTGCACGTAGCTCTCGTAGAGCACGCCGAGCACGATGTAGACCGTGGCAATGGCCGCCAGAATGAGCCAGAGCTGGCCCGTGGAGGAGGAGTCGAAGGCCTTGACCGCGCCCTGGAAGACAATGCGCACGGACTCGGGCGCGCCCATTTCCTCTATGGCCGCGTTCACGGCGTCCACGGCCTCGCCCAGATGCCAGCCGTCGGCCACGTTGAAGGAGATGGTGGCCGCCGGGAACTGGCCCTGGCGGGCGATGCCGAGCTGCACCGAGCGCTCCTCGATGGACGCAACGGAGGTGAGCGGCACGGTGGTGCCGTCCGAGGCCGTCAGGAAGATGGCCTCCATGTCCTGGGGCCCTTTTCGAAAATGCTCCGCGGACTCGAGCACGACCTTGTACTGGTTCGTCTGGGTGTAGATGGTCGATATCTGGCGCTGGCCCAGGGCCGAGTAGAGGGCGTTGTCGATGTCCTGCATGGTGATGCCGAGCCGGCTTGCCATGTCGCGGTTGACGTTGACATAGACCTGGGTGCCCAGCGGCAGAAGGTCCGTGGCCACGGCCTCCAGCTCCTCGCGCTCGCGCATGGCCGAGACCAGCTTGCCGGCCCACTCGTCGAGCTCGTCGCGGGTCACGGCCTCTATGGTCACCTGGTACATGGTGCGCGAGGTGCGGTCCTCGATGGTGAGGTCCTGCACGGGATTGAGGTAGAGGGTGGCGCCGGGGATTTCCGTGACCGCCCTGCGCATGAGTCGCCTGGCAATGGCAGGGGCCCTGGCGTCGCGCTCGTCCAGATCCTTGAGCTCCACGGTGAGCCTCGAGGTCGCAATGCTCGGGTTTTGCCCGTCCACGCCCACGAAGAAGGCCACGCGCTTGACCGCCGGGTCGGAGAGCAGAAGGTCAGCCAGACGCTGCTGGCGGCCGGCCATGGCACTGAAGGAGGTGTGCTGCGGCGCCTCGGCGACGCCCTGCAGAAGGCCCGAGTCCTGGACCGGGAAGAAGCCCTTGGAGACCACGGCGTAGAGAAAGCCCGTGAAGAGCACGCTTCCCACGGCCACGAGGAGCATGAGCTTCTGGTGGTGCAGGACGACAACAAGGGCCCGATCGTAGAGGGCGAGGAGCTTCGGGAAAAAGCCCTTGTCCTCTTCCGTTGCCTCGCCCTTTCTGCGGCGCTCGGGCTTGAGGAGCACGGCGCAGAGCATGGGGGTGAGCGTCAGGGACACCACGGCCGAGATGAGGATGGTGACGGCCAGGGTGATGGCAAACTCGCGGAAAAGGCGGCCCGCCACGTCCCCCATGAAGAGGAGCGGGATGAGCACGGCCACAAGCGAGAGGGTGAGCGAAATGATGGTGAACCCTATCTGGCCTGCACCCGTGAGCGCGGCCTGGACCGGCCGCATGCCCTTTTCGAGGAAGCGGGTGATGTTCTCGATGACCACGATGGCGTCGTCGACCACGAAGCCGGCCGCGATGACGAGCGCCATGAGGGTCAGGTTGTTGAGGGAAAAGTCGGCGAGATACATGACCCCCAGCGTGCCCACGATGGACAGGGGCACGGCCAGGGCCGGAATGAGGGTTGCGCGGGCGTTGCGCAGGAACACCCAGATGACCGCGATGACCAGCGCCACGGCCAGAAGGAGCTCGAACTGGACGTCCTGCACGGTTTCGCGAATCATGGCCGTGCGGTCGGTGATGACCTGCACCTCGACGTTGTTGGGGAGCGAGGCCTGCAGGGCCGGGAGGCGGCTGGTGATGGCGTCGGCCACGGCAATGACGTTGGCGCCCGGCTGGCGCTGGACCGAAATGATGATGGCCTGCCTGATCTTCCGGGGCGAGCCGTCCTCGCCCGCATGCACGGTATAGGCCGAGAGCAGGGCGTTTTCCGCACCCTCGACCACCTCGGCCACGTCGCCGAGGCGTATGGGCGCGCCGTTCACGTAGCCGATGATGGCCTGGAGGTATTCCTCCGGGCTCTCCATCTGGTCGTTGGCGTTGATGGTGGAGGCTCTGAGCCGTCCGTCGAGGCTGCCCTTGGCGGAGTTCACGTTGGCCTCGCTGACGGCCGTGCGGATGTCCTCCATGGTGAGGTTGGCCTGGGCCAGGGCCTTGGGGTTCACCTTGACGCGTATGGCCGGCCTCTGGCCGCCGGACAGCGTCACCATGCCGACGCCCGAGAGCTGGGAGAGCTTTTGCGCAAGGCGCGTGTCCGCCAGATCCTCGAGCCGTGTCATGGTCATGACGTCGGAGGTGAGCGCGAGCGTCATGACCGGCGGATCCGCCGGGTTCACCTTGTTGTAGACCGGGGGACTGGGCAGATCCGAGGGCAGCAGCGTGAGTGCCGAGTTGATGGCCGCCTGCACTTCCTGTTCGGCCACGTCGAGGGCGATGCCCAGATCGAACTGCAGGGTGATGACCGAGGCGCCGGTGGAGGAAAAGGAGCTCATCTGCGTGAGCCCGGACATGGACCCGAACTGGGTCTCGAGCGGCGCCGTCACCACGGCCGCCATGACGTCCGGCGAGGCCCCGGGATAGAGTGTCGACACCTGGATGGTGGGGTAGTCTATCTCCGGGAGCGCCGAGATGGGCAGATACTTGTAGGCCAGAACGCCCGAGAGGAAGAGGGCGATCATGAGCAGCGAGGTCGCGATGGGCCTCAGGATGAAGATGCGCGAGATGTTCACGTGCTCTTCCTTTTGGCCACGCCGTCAGGGACGTCCCATGGGGCCGCCGCCGGGGCTCATGCCCGGGGCGGGTGCTGCGCCGACCATGCCCGGCTGTCCGCCCATGGGCCCTGCCTGCTGATCCTTCGGCAGGAGCACGGGCGCGTTTTCCTGTTCCAGCGGCGAGGGGCGCTCGGCAAGCTTCACGGTGTCCACGGTGGCGGCCACGCGCACGAGAGCGCCCGCCTTCAGGCGATCGATGCCGTCCACCACGATGGTCTCGCCGTCGGCAAGGCCCTTTTCGATGACCGTGATGGCGCCGGTGGCGATGCCTGTGGTCACGTTGCGCATCTCGACCACGTTGTCCTTGCCCACCACGAAGACGTAGTTGCCGGCAGAGCCGATCTGCACGGCCGCCGGCGGCACGGTCACCACGTTTTCCAGAACCCGCACCCGGATGCGGGCGTTCACGAACTCGTTGGGGAAGAGGCGCTCGTTCTCGTTGGCGAAGACGGCCTTGAGCTTCACCGTGCCCGTGGCCGTGTCGATGCGGTTGTCGACGGAGAGGAGCTCGCCCACGGCCAGGCACTCCTTCTGGTCGCGGCTCCAGGCCTCCACCTGGGGCATGGGCTTTTTCTGTCCCTCGGGCGCGTGCTCGCGCTCGTAGATGGCCCTGGTGATGAGCGGCACGTTGATTTCCGGAAGCGGGAAGACCACATAGCAGGGCGCGACCTCGGTGATGCGCACAAGGCCCGTGGAGTCGTTGGCGACCACAAGGTTGCCGGGGTCCACGTTGCGCAGGCCAAGGCGCCCGGATACGGGGGCCGTGATGGTGGAGTAGAAGAGATCGAGCTCGGCGGTGCGCACGGCTCCCTGGTCGGAGGCCACCGTTCCCTCCAGCTGGCGCACCTGGGCCACCTGCTGGTCGTAGGTCTGCCTGGCCACATAGTCCCTGGCGGCCAGGGTCTGGTAGCGGCGCATGTCCTTGCGGGCGTTGGCCAGCTCCGCCTCGTCCCTCGCGAGCTGCCCCCTGGCCTCGGCCAGGGCCGCCTCGAAGGGGCGCGGGTCAATCTGGGCAAGGACGTCGCCCTCGTGCACCCTTTGCCCCTCGGTGAAGTTGACGGACATGAGCGTGCCGCCCACGCGGCTTGTGACGAGCACGTCCGCCGAGGGCACCACGGTGCCGATGCCGGAGAGATAGTGGGGCACGTCCTGGGCAAGGGCCTTTGCCACGCTGACCGGCACGGTCATCTGGGGCATGCCCATGTCGGGTCCCTTGGCAAAGAAGCGGTAGCCGGCCACGGCGGCTGCCACGAGAAGTACGAGAACGATGAGACGGCTGCGGGTCAAGGTTGTATGCTCCTCTCTGCGCTTCCCGATGCCGGGCCCGAGACCAGATTTGGCTTCGTTCAGGGCATGAAATGCCGCCCTGTCCCGCCTTTTCGGGGCTTGAACATTTTGCGGGGCAGTATAGTGAAAGAGGCCGCTTTTGCAAATGGCCAAGTTTCTTGCACATTTTTGCCAACAGGTGCTGTAAACGGCCTCGACTGCCGATTTGCGGCCGCGACCTCATGCATGCACGCACATGCTGCGAAAAATGCGCGCCTGGCCCATGTTTCAGGCCTGAAAGACAGAAGGTTCATTCCGACATTCCTGTCGGACATGCAAGGCATGCGTTTGCTGTCCCCCGGGCTGCCCGCCTTGCCTGCCCGGGTGCGTGTCCGGCGCCTGTTTACGGGCACGAAAAAAGGGGCGCCGTCTCTCTTCAAAGGGGGGGAGGGTTCGAGAGACGACGCCCCAGATTTGGCAAAGGATACCGCGCCGATCTTCGGGTCACGGCGCACGACCGATGAAGGTTTCAGGGAGGTTGGCAGAACCGGAGTTTTGCCATGGGGCTGCCGGCAGGGCCGCCCCATGGCGGTTGAACGGTTTAGAAGGAGTAGTTGAGCTCCTCGAAGTGGGCCTGGGGATGGTCGCAGGCGGGGCACTTGGCGGGAGCGGAGGTGCCGCGCACGAGGCAGCCGCAGTTGCGGCAGCGCCACACGGTCACGTGGTCACGCTTGAACATGGTGCCGTCCAGGATTTCCTTGCGCAGCTTGAGGAAGCGGCGCTCGTGGAATTCCTCGGCGATGGCGATGGAGCGCATGACCGCGGCGATTTCCGGGAAGCCTTCCTCGTCGGCCACCTTGGCGAACTCGGGGTACATGTGGGAGTACTCCTCGTTCTCGCCCTGGGCGGAGGCAAGCAGGTTGTCCTCGGTGGCGCCGATCTTGCCGGCGGGGTAGCTGGCCGTGATCTCCACGTCGCCCCCCTCGAGGAACTTGAACAGGCGCTTGGCGTGCTCCTGCTCCTGACGGGCCGTCTCCGAGAAGATGTCGGCCACGAGGACGTAGCCCTCGGCCTTGGCCTTGCTGGCGAAGTAGTCGTAGCGGTTGCGGGCCTGGGACTCGCCGGCGAAGGCGGTCAGGATGTTCTTCTCGGTCTGGGTTCCTTTGAGAGATTTCATTGATTTGTACTCCATTGGGTTGAGGCTGAGGGTTGAGTTTACGGGTCGGTTGTTGGTTTGGGTTTGGGTATCGGGCTGATTTAGGGAGTTTCCGGCAGGGCCCGTCGGGTTTTCGGTTTTTTTGGGGGGGCGGCCCCCTTCGGGTGTCGGGCAGTTTGGGTCTGCCCCGTTCCTCGTGTGCCTATTAGTATAGATTCTCATTAGTGGTTGTAAAGAGGATAATGCGAGAAATTTCGAAAAAAGTGAAGCTTCCTTGTTCCGTTGCCGGTCAAGTCCTTGAATTTCCAGTCTTCTTTTGCATGGCTGTCACGAAAAAAGTTTTGAAGCTGTCGGGCTGGTGCCCCTTGACCGTGGGTATTTCTGCCCTGACTGACTTTGGGCAGTTCATCACCTGTTTCCAGGTTTCGACGCGACGCGCCATACCTTCCAAAAATATCTGACGGGTGATCAGCTGTTCCATACGTCATCTCCTCTCCTGCATGCTCAGTCCGTCGAGGCAGGCAAAGGAAGCATCCAACG
>CAZWOT010000006.1:0-29947 GCA_964635595.1 uncultured Desulfovibrio sp. | reverse complement strand
AGTGATACGAGGGAAAGATCTTCCTGAATAAGGCCATTGCGCCACCTCTCTGTTTTAAACAATCACGCAAAGCCCGGCTCAGCGCCGGGCTTTTCGATTGCAAAAAGCCCTTGTGCCGGGGCGCAGTGTGGGGATACGCCTCTTGGTGGAAGAGTTATTTCTCTGGCGACTTCTTTATTTGTTTGCCCAAAAACGAGGTCACAATCCCTATCATCGTTGCGCCTATTAGTGTTCCACCAGCAAATTCATGGCCAGTAAAGATCAAAAAAGTGCCAAGTGCTGCAAAGGATAGACTTATAACAAAGGCCATCCAAAGACTGAGAATTCTCTCGAAATGAGTGTTTTTTATTTTTTGAATTGCGAATGAATGAGCTTGATCGCGCATTTTATGGAGCGACTGCTGGTCTTTTTCAGCCATGGCCAAAACACGATCTGCCGCACCAGGCAAAAGTGATTCAAGTTTCTCCATGATTTCTGGAGGAGGCACTGGGCCACTATAGATTCCCGCAGTAAAACGCGCAACCGAATGTGTAGCAGTCTGTTGTTCCGTACCTTCTTTGCCCATAGAAGATGGATTGTCTTGGGGCACAAATACAGAATCTTCTTGGCTAGCAGGTGATGAATTTTGTTCTGCGTTATGATTCATGCTGCTTCACCGCATTGCCCAAAAGCGTCCATACAGCCTCAAAGTGTTGTTCTATGCCAGGGCGTTGCAACTCTTCAGGGATCGTGTAGGCATCACTACTATCTTCCTGCGGGGGAAGAGACAGAGAAATCATGTTGCCCATTGCGTGATACACAGCGATTAGCAATAAGAAAAATCGCCGTAATAGCGATGTTTTTGTGTTTGGCATATATCATTTCTCCTGTATTGAACCGTTCACGGTGGGGCCTTTCTTGTTCACGGCATACGGCTACTCGGCGCTCTCTTGCTCCGCGTCTTCTTCCATAGAGGCAGAAGCCAAGGATGCGCTTTGAATATCCATTGCGCCTTCTCGAGGCTCGCCAACGCCGTCCACGTATCCACGCTTGAAGACGCCGCCCTTGAAAATACCTGTCAGGCGCAAGGGGATTATTGGTGGGCTATGCAAATCAAAATTATTGTAAAATTCTTTTTGAAAATCTTCTAGGACATCGCCTTCAAGACGGTCTAGAGAAAATATCCGATCTCCGTCTGCAAACGCGATAGTTATGCTGTTATCTACAAAGTCTCTCTTGACTATTTCAGCATCTATGTCCAAATAAAATTCTTTTTCCTGCATATCTTTATCATGCGATGCCGCTGAGTTTAAGTCTAAAAGAATGTCAAGTTGAGAGCGTCCCTCTTCTTGTTCCAATGTCTGTAGAATAGCAGAGACACAAAAAGCGTAATCTGCAAAGGCTGTAGAAAATGGAACCAGCAATTCTTCGTTGCCATATTTCCATACTGTCGCTTTGCCACGATAATCATCTATTTCTATTCCTCCATTGCTCCGTAAATATGCGGAAATCTGCGCGGGAGAAATTGCTTGTAGATAATTTTTGTCTGAAATTTGTACTTTCATAAACGTCTCTCGGCTAGTTATAGCTTTTCTTTTATTCATTGTAGGCGCACGAAATTCTTGAAGTAGTTGCTTTGAGGGATATTTTGCCTTTTCTTGGTGCGTTTAGGCATCTTTCACCCTGTCCATCCCCGTTTGTATATACCTACCCACATTATGCCAATCTTGTGACAGCGCATCGCGATCTGATCGCGTGGCAAACATGCGTCGTGTTTTTTCTAGCTCCTCAATTGCGTCATTGCCAAAATTTTGAGGGTACAGGCAAATTAATTGACCGAATGCCTTGGCAAACAAGCGCAATCTGTTTTTTGTATCCTCTCGCATGGGTGCCTCCTTCTCACTTGGTGCTGGGATTTTTTTACCATAGTCGTTGATGAGCGGCAACGCGCCACTGCCCTTCACCGCGGGCCTAACCAGTCCGAGAACCGGAGCACGGTGGCTTTGGCTGCTAGTTTTGAGGTGTCGGCTTGTTGCGAGGCACAGGGGCTTTATTTCTTGGCTTGCCACTCATCGCGCATCACCACATTGCCAAGATAACCCCATGCGGCTTCAAAATGTCGCTCAATGCCGGTTTCCTGGAGCTCTTTGGGGAAATCAGGAGCCCTGCGCACATCACGCTGGGGCGACAGCATGAGCAACTTTCCCATTGCCTCGTACACCTTTGCCAACAAAGCGAAAAAACTTCGAAAAGTGGAGTTCGTTTGGGTGGCCATAGAAATTGCCTCCTGAAAGACGCCATCAAAGCATCCAACGATTATCCCACTAGCACGCGAGCAGGGCGCAGACAACAACTGTTTCCCACCTACCCCGCCCTAGTACTCCCACGGGTAGCAGGGAAAGAGACACGCTCGGCACTGGCAGCATCTTTTTTGGCCGACTCGGTTGCAAGTTGCTCCTTCAACAACTCCACCTGCCCAATCGCCTTGTCGCGCTCCGTTCGGGTCTCCCCGATCTCCCGCTCGAGCTCCATGATGCGCGCGCGCAAGGCCGCCAACTCCTTGGAACTGACTGAATCCGGAGCGGGAGCAGGTGTGGGAGCGGGATGGGTGGGTTGCTCCACCGCGTCCTGTGGGAGAAAGGTGCGATAGTCAAGACCAGATCGCTCCAAGTACTCCATCATTTGAGCAAAGGTCGTTTTCTCTGCTCGCTTGCTCCCGCTTAGCCACTCGCTGATTTGGGCGCGGTGAGCGACGCCGATGCGTTCAGCAATATCTTGAAGCGTACAGCCTTGCTCGCGAAGGGTTCGCACGTGAGCAAGAATGGCTTCCCACATTTCCTTGGCCGTATTTTCCCACTTGCTAGACATAGTAGTGTCCCATTAACGCCCGCGGTTTGTTCGCCTCAATAGAAATCGAGCCGCGTCCTATTGACAATTTGTTCCTAACTAGGAACAATAGCGCATGGAGGAGCGCATGAATCCACTAGAGCAATATCGCAAGGAGCACGGCCTAACGTTTCGTGAACTCGCCAAAATTACGAGTCTTGGGTCGTCTACCGTTTACCGTCATGTGCGCGGCCTCCAAACCATCGCTCCAGAGGTTGCGTTCCGATACAGGAACACCCTCGGCATCCCGTTGCACGAGTTGCGCCCGGACTTGTGGCCCGCGCCGGACACTACGGACACGCCGAAGGCCGAGGAGAAATGAGCCATGCCCCCGAAGAGCTCGCCATTCTCGATCCGGATCTCGGACCGTGTACTGCGGCGCCTGCACGAGGTCATCGGGGCGTCGGGGAACGAGTACACGCGCTCGGAGCTCATCGAGAAGGCCGTGGAGACCTTCCTTGCGCTGCTGACCATCAACCCCACCATGCTCGAGTATTACGACCCGGCTCTGGACAAGTCAGTCACAAAGAAGCGGAAGGGGTAACACGGGCGATCCGGCGGTAACACACAACAAAAAAGCCCCGCACAAGGCGGGGCCGGAGGAATAAAAATGACCAACGAGAACGAGAAGGACACGACTTTCAGACGGGTGCAGAGAGGCCCCACGCTTCAAGGGTTTATGGAGAAGCTCGCCGAGCCACTCAAGCCATTTTTAAGCACTGGTGCGACTCTCGAAATAAACATGACGCTCTACTACAGCGAAGGATGCACGCTTTGTGTTGAAATGGAGCATGCTCTTCCAACAATCACCCTGAAAACCACCAAACACTAGAGCTCGTCGATGTGCCTTGGGCGCTCGGAACAATTTACGGGCTCCAAAGGGCGTAGCGGAATCCGAATGGGGACATCAAATTTGACGCGGCCACCGTCTTCGGAAGGCAGGTCGAACGTGACAATCAGCTCCATGGTTTCGCGGGAGTGTTCATCGGTCAAAAGATGAATTCTCTTATCGAGCCAAAGCGGATCCTGCACATCGCGAATACCATCGGCAATCTGGGCGATGTTCCGGGCAATCACGGATCGAATATTCATAAGAAATCCTCCTGTATGTGTGATGTTGGCAAACCGAGCATACAGGAAACCCCGGTCGGGCACAAAAGCCCGGCCGGGGCAACGAAAAAGCCCCGCGCAGGGGCGGGAGGACAAGCAAAATGGAAGACAATCAGATAGCGGAAGACGAGCGCAAGGCCGAAGAACTGGCGGAAGAGCTGGCAAAAAAGATGGCCGAAGCCTGCTCAGGGTACAGCTATAGATGTATCGGTCATGCAACTAGTAGACTACTCGACCGTGCCTTTGATGAAAGTGTGTTTACGTGGAAAGCGAGCAGCAAATCAAACGACGAATAAAAAGCCCTCCAAAGAGGGCAAATTGTGAGGTTAAAATAAATGAAGTCCAACAAGTTGACTGCCGAAGAGGAACAAAAGGCTGCGGAACTGACAGATAAGCTGTCAGCTATCTGTGCTGGTAACAGTTTGAAATGTATCAGACTGGCATGGCAAAAATTAGACGACTATATTCTGCTTTATAGTGTTGTTAGTCATAGAGAAGCCAGCTCGTCGTTTTCTGATCAAAATGACATTGTTCCCAATCCCCCATCTGAGTAACAAAAAGTTTATCATCTGCATCAATAAGATTTTGTAATTGTTTCGCAAATTCATTTGGCAGAAGATGTGTTCTTACCACCCACACAGAATCAAGGATGCGTTTGGCTTTTCCGTTTTTCTGAATGGCGTTTGTCAAATCTTCGTAGTTTTTCTCCGGTGCATGCAGGTCATACGTAATGAGAATTTTGGATTTCATAGTGCCTCCTCCCGGTAACGACGGGTTTGGCTGTTAGTGGGTAGCAGCCAAGGGGACACTCCCCTGGCCGTTGGCAAAGTATGAATCAGCTGACGGCCAGGGGGCAAGACAGGCGAGCCGTATGACAAACGCGGCTAACGTAACACACAACAAAAAGGCCCCGTGCAGGACGGGGCCGGGGGAACATACTAATGATGAGAATGACCAAACTCCCGGACGGCTGGTATGTCGCCACGCCCGAAACCGAAGAGGAAAGGGATCTTCTCAGACGTTCAATGGCAGCCTTTTATGCCTTCATAGATCCTGATGTTGTACGTGTTACGGCAAGGATAGGGTCAAGCAAAAAAAACGCGAAAGAAGAGGGCATGTCTTTCGACAAAATATTTGCCCAAGATCAAGAATTATGTCGCATTCCAGGCGCACCAGAGGGGTCGATTTGCCTTCACCCTATTGTCATAGGAGATAGGCGATTCGATCATGTATGGGCGGCCGCCTTCAATGCGTTGATTGAGCAGTGGGAAAGAAATGATGATGTGGAGCAGGTCACTGATCATTGCACATTGATGGATGAGCGTGACGAAGTTCGGTCTCAATTTCAAGACGCTCCTTCTCACGAGACACAAGTATGAAAGCAATATGCGTGCACCCGTACCCATTTATACAATCCCATTTGTCATGATTTTGTATTCTTTTACTTAATCTTGAAGTTTGTCCAATATACAGAACATCAAAATCATTTTCTAAAAAATCGAACCCGAGAAACATGTAGACAGCTCCAACTTCTCCAAATTGATTAAAATCATAATTTTTTGGATACAAATAAAATTTATACTCATTCCCGTTTTCGCCTTCGACAATGATAGATTTTGGAGATGACATAAAAATTCCTCCTGTGTGAAGTAGTTGGGAACTCGAACATACGGGGAACCCGGTCCGGGCTCAAGTCCGGGCCGGGCAACATGAAAGGAACAAACTGATGATGAGAATGAATAAAAACTTGGCCGGTATGCATGTCGCCACGCCAGAAAATGACGTTGAAAACGATATTGTCCGCCGCTGGGCGGCGGCGTTCAAGAGCTTTCAGAACCCTGATGGTTTGAAGCCGGTGGGCGAAGACCAGGCAGACATGGCTTCCGACAAGACGCAGGAGAACGGTCACCCCAGGGCCGCCCTTTGCCTATCCCCCATCACGGTCGAAGAGGAGCGACTTTTCGATGCTTGGGCCTCTGCATTCAACGCCTTCATGGAGCATATGACGTGGAATGAAGGGGGTATTTTGCTCGCTGATTGCATCCGAAGGGTCAAGAAAGGACATTTTTATTTAAACTTCGAATTGGACAATGAAGGCGAAGCTGTATTCAAAGAGCTTGCTGATGCGATTAACGATATACTTGCATTCAATACCACATATCCAGACATAGATATAAAACGGTACGGGATTGAAAAACTTCGCCAAGTTGTCCACAAGGATAAAAATGGTACATATTGCATAAAAATATTTTTTGGAGAAGACAAAGATCCATTGATAGATACTCTTGTGTTTACAATGAATAAAGCAATTAAATACGCAATGACACATAATTTAGAGTTTAAGATTATATCAGATTGCAAGGCGGATTAAACTTATTAATAAGGTATTCTTCAAACTGTTGACGAGAATTTTCGTCTGGCATTCTAGAATAAGCGATATGTGTGCAACCATGCTTTATAACGCAAGGCCATTTTTCATGATTGCTAATTCGTTCTTTCAGGTTTTCCGTTTTGCCAATATATAAAACTATATTATTGCCTCTTGTATCATAATATTCATTTCGTTTCATAAACATATAAACTGCTCCGATTTCCTGAAATTCTTTCCACTTCGAGAAAACAAAAAATGTGTGCGGAGCTCCATTGGCATCGGCAAGCTGAAAAGTAGAAGTTATTTCCATGATTTTCTCCTGTGCATGGTGAAATGGGTATTGGCTTCCCAAGCATAGGGGAAACCCGGTCCGGGCGGAAGTCCGGGCCGGGGCAACATGAAAGGCCCCCTCAGAGGGCCAAGGATAGCAAGGGCAATGCAGAAAACCAAAGACCAAAGGCCGAGCAAAGACTCCCCGGAGATCGTAGCGCTCACGGACAGGCTGCTTGACGCCTGCAACGGCTACACGCTGGACGAGATCCGCGTTGCCTTGGACAACCTCAATAGGGTTATGACCGAAAAAAATATCTTCATAAAGAAAGAGCCCTTTAACCCCAAGAAGCTCGCTGCATGGCCGCATCTTTGGGAGGAAGGCGCTTGGCCGCCTTCGCAACTCTAAATTCTGGACATTAATCTTTGAGCCAAGACAGCATCAGCAGGATAGTATGACATGTGCTCTAATGACGTTTCTGCAATGACAAATTTGTTGCTGGTGCCTTCAAAGTGCTTAATCAATAACTCATCAATGTCATTCAATGACAACTTTGTTTTGAACACCCATGTCGTACTTACATAGGTCAAAATCTCGCCGATGGCCGGTAGTGCATTCAGCAAACTTGGGTAGTTCGTGATAGGGCCGTCAAGCTCGAAGGTAACAAGAACAATTTTCATAAGAAATCCTCCTGTATGAGTGAGATGGGCAAATCCACCATACAGGAAGCCCCGGCCGGGCTCAAACTCGGCCGGGGCAATCAAGAGGAACAAACTATGTCCGACATCGAAAAAAACGAAATCAATCCGCGCGTGGAAGAGCTGCGCGCCAAACTCCTTGAAGCCTGCAAGGGCTACACGGTGGAAGAGATCGGCATTGTCTCATGCGAACTCTTTCATCGCGTCCAGGCCAGCGCCATTTACCAGGGCGAGAGGACGGACGAGGCAGAAGGCTAACCGCGCATAAGGAAACGCTGGACATCTTGGCTGGTTGAGCCGTCACAGTGCCACAAGGCAATGGACGCAACGAATACCCGCATGAAAGTCCCCCTCAGAGGGGCAAGGAAGGCATAGGAAATGTACCTAAAAGAAAGCCCCGAAGGCGTCTTCACTATGTGTGCATTTACAAAGGAGTGTCACAAAGTCGCCAAAGCGCTGATGAGTGGATTCGAGACTTTTGCAAAAGCACTCTCCCCACTCATCGACTCAAACCAAGATGGTGATGAAAACAGGACGCCGTCCATGTGTATGAAATACGTGGGGAACGGGTTCTATAGGGTCTACACATTCACTGAGCGCCAAAACTTGGTCGCAAGGGCGCTTTGTGGCGCCAGCTTTGTTTTTAACACAACGCTTGTCCCTATTTCCGGCGAAGTAGGCCCTGACGGTAAATTTATTGCCTATTGCAAGGAGTCTGATGCTTGTGCCGAAGATCCGTCTCAATTTGAAGGCGATTCAAGCGTTTAAATTCAGGGTGAAAGGCAGTGTGCGTCCAGCCATGTCTTTCTGCACATTTCTTTTTCTCATGCGCTTCAAATCTATCTCCAATATTTTCACTTTGGCCAATATATAGAGGTATATATTCATCTCCAGTTTTCTTGAGGAATATATACACGGCCGCACCGCTTTCAAATTCATCATTTTTTGAACAGACAAAGAATGAGTATTTCGTTCCAGATTCTCCATAGAAATAAATTGTCTCATCATACCACATAAAAATACCTCCTGTATGTGTGATGTTGGCAAACCGAGCATACAGGAAACCCCGGTCGGGGAGCAAGGATAGCCCCCGGCCGGGGCAAAACCAGAATGCGCACCGAGGAGCGCAAACACATGGCAGAAAAACGGCAAAAAATCGGGTCATTTTGCGCTCTCAAATGCGCAAAGAGCGGAGGCGCAAGCGAAAAGCTCGCCTCGGTGGAGGTCTTCGCGAGCACGGAATGGCCCGATGGTGAGCCCGGCCAATACCGGCTCCGCGTCAATCGCTCATGGGACGACGTGGATGGCCTGGACGGCGCCCGCTACCGCAACCGCGCCGCTGTCGGGAACTACCTCGCAAGCCTCCTTGCGCTCATGGACGGCGAGACGCCCGCAACGTTGCAACGCCGGCGCGTCCACAAACTTGAAGCCTGCTGGGTGCCCTGCGGTCCCGTCGACCCCGAGATCGGCATTCAGCTCCAAAGCTGCCAGGCGCGCATCGTCTCCGAGGATACCGTGATCGGACAGGACGGGCGCCAGTATGTGGTTGTCTCCGCAGTCGAGCTCGGCGGCGTCAGGCTCATGCCACTCGACGACGTGAAATTCTACCAGACCAAAAAGGGGAAGGCCCACCCCGAAGAGTGAGCCTTCCCGCATCAAACTAAAAGGAGATTCCAGTATGTCGGAAAACTTCGAGAAGGGCAAGATGCCAAACGCCAAAACCAAAAATTCAGGAGGCAACGCGTGCTTACGCAATTATTAGAAAGCCAACACCGCCTGTCTCGCGTTGTGAAGTGTACCCAAGCGGCAAAGATCGCCGGCGCGCGGGTGGCCGACGTTTATTTCTTGCTCGATGAGCTTATCGATTATGCAAGCCGACAAGAAAAACGATATTCAATCCACAATTTTGACTGGGATTGGTTTGAAGCTAATTATGACTACGAACCAGAGTACGTTGACGCAATTCTTCGTGCATTGGAGAAAATTCATATTATTAGCCCCAATGGTAATATTCTTCCTTCGTTCATTACCCAAAAAACACATGATGCTGATAGAGTGTACAGAGACAGAGAAAGGAAAAATAATAGGGAAACGGAAGAATATATAAGACGCGTCGAAGAAGCTCATGCGCGTGATGCTGAATCTGATATTCCTTGGCATAAATTGCGCATCGAAGTGTTTGAACGTGACGCCTACACGTGCGCTTATTGCGGAACCGTGACCGAGCACCCGCATTGCGATCATGTCGTCCCCAAGTCCCACGGGGGCAAGACGGTCTTGGAGAATCTCGTTACCGCTTGCCCCTCGTGCAACTGCTCCAAGGGCGGCAAGACGCTTGAAGAGTGGAGGGGGAACTAATGGCCGCTTACAACTGGTTCCGTGTCTATCACGGGACGATGTCCGATCCAAAGTGGCCGCTCATTGCGAGACGTTCCGGCCAGGCTGTCGGAACCGTGGTTGCCATCTGGATGGCGATCTTGGAGTTCGCCTCACAGCACGAGACTCGCGGCTCCCTTGAAGGCTTCTGCTCCGAAGAGATCGACGCCCTGTACGGCTACGAGGAAGGCACGACGCAATCCGTGTTCAAGGCCATGGAGAGTCGCGGCATAATTGAGGGCGGAATGCTCGTGGCGTGGGACAAGCGGCAAGGCACCCGGGCAACATCGGCTTCTACTGACAACGGCGGTGCGCCCATGACACCGGCAGAGAGAAGCCGCCGATACAGGGAACGGCAACGAGAGCAACGTGACGTGACGAAACGTGACGAAATGCGTGACGAAACGTTTCACAACGTGACGCAACGTGACAACGGCGTTTTGCAACGTGACGAAACGCAACGTGACGTGACGAAACGCGCAGATAAGATAAGAGAAGATAAGAAAAGAGAAGATCTAGATCTCCCCCCCTATATCCCCCCCACGCCGGACGCTGACGCGCCGGCTAGTGAGAGTGAAGGGGAAGTTCCTTCTTGGCTGAATGAGCCTCCACTTCCCGAAAACGAAATGCCCTTGCCGGAAGAGGCAAGCCCGCAGGAGCCGGAAGTGCACTTGCAGGCTGAGCCTCAAAAGCCGACGCCAAAACCCAAAAGCAAGCGCAAGAAAGCCAATCTGCGACCGGACGACTTCGAGGCCGTTTGGGCAGCATACCCCGCTCGTCCCAATGCCCCGGACGGAGGCAAAGGCAACAAAGAGCGAGCCCGCAAAATCTGGGACGCGCTTTGCGCAAAGAACGAGCTCCCCGACGTGGAGACTTTGCTGGCAACGCTCGAATGGCAGAAGCAAACGCAGTCTTGGCAGAACGGCTATATCCACAATTTCAGCAAATACCTGGACGACGGGATGTGGAAAACGCCGAAGCCCGCGAACTTCACGCCGTACTCTCGCGCCGCTCCGCAACAGAATCGCTTTGGGCAAGGTCAGCCCTATCGCGGCAAGCCGACTGGTGATGAGCTCAAGAAGTCGCTCGATGATTCGCTCGATGCGTCACTCGACTACCTGTATGGGCCGGAAGACTCGGCTGAAACAGTTTACGACGCCTCGATATCCCCCTTTGGCGCCCTTCCCACGGCGGAAAGTTAGGAGAAAGAAATGGCATTTTCACGA
Source organism: uncultured Desulfovibrio sp. (assembly GCA_964635595.1). GTDB lineage: Bacteria > Desulfobacterota > Desulfovibrionia > Desulfovibrionales > Desulfovibrionaceae > Desulfovibrio. The sequence continues at coordinate 19,030 of CAZWOT010000006.1, read as the reverse complement.
GAAGACGCACGCAAGGTCGGCGAAGCCTTGAAGGCCCTTGCCATGAATTTCAACTCGGACATCAAGCCGGAATTGTTCTCTGTCTGGCTTGCCAAACTCTCCGAGTTCCCCGCAAACGTGGTTCTCATGGCCGTGAACAACGTGATGGACACGTACGAGTTCAAGACGCTCCCCCCGTATGCGATTCTGCGCAAGGAGATCTTGCGGCTCATGGGGCGCGACGAGCGGCCGGAAGACAAGACGGCCAAGGCGCAGGCTGAATGGGATACCCTGGTTCGCAAGATCGAGCGTATTGGCAGCTACGGAGAGCCCGGCGAACTCCACGAGACGACGGCCTACGTTTTGCGGGCCATGGGCGGTTGGAGCGCACTTTGCAGCTCGCTTACAGAAGCCAACATGCCTTTCATGGCGAAAGACTTTGTCGCCCGCTGGGTACAGGCGGACGGCAAGGTCGAGGCTATGGAGGGCGGCGCCCTGGCACTGGACGAGCTGAAAGCGCGCAATGCCCGCATTGCCAGAGGCGAAGAGTTGCCTCCGCAGATCGGGCCATCCGACATTGGCGCGATTGACGCCGAAGTGATCGAGGTGAATCCGGTGGAGAAGCCTGCGACCATTCACCGGGAAGTCCTGGACTTGTCGAAGGCCGGGTTCCGCCTCGAAGACTTTGCGCAGGAAGTAGACCAGTCGAATCCGGACTGGTGGCGCGAAGTGGACGGCGCCCAAAACGAGCATCACGCCCGGTGCCTGATGTGGCGCAATGCGTATCAGGCACGCAACGCGGCTTTGAGGCAACAGGGCATGTAACGAATCACCCTCGCGGAGCAGGGTGCGCGGCCTTGGGATTGTCCCCTGGCACGTGACTACGCTGGCTGACACCGCGAGGGCTTACCACCCGGGCCGGGGCAACTCCAAACTGCGAGATTGCACGCGTAACCGGCCCGGGCTTTTCAGGAGCGAGAGATGGGAGTTTTGAGCTTTTCGGCCGTCTTTGACCGGCACAAGGGCATGAGCGCCAAGAGGAAGAAGCGGCCGAATGTCGCGGGCGCCGGTTCGGAATCACAGACGCAGCAAGCACTGTTCGCATGGTGGAGCCTCGTGCATCAGCGCTTCAACCTGCCCGAGAATGTGCTCATGGCAATCCCCAACGGCGGGGCGCGGAACGCCATTACCGGTGCCAGGCTTAGGGCGGAAGGCGTCCGCGCTGGCATCCCTGACGTGTTTCTTGCGGCGCCGTCTGGCAACACGCATGGCCTCTTCATCGAGGTGAAGCGGCCCAAACTTCCCGGGCGCGCCAAAGGGCAGGTCTCCGCAAGCCAGAGGGCGGTGGCAGAAGAATTGCAGGCGCAAGGCTATCGGGTGGTTGTGGCTTACGGCGAACAAGAGGCCATCAACGCCATCTGCGACTACCTCGGGCAAGGGGCTTAGTTGTGCGCGTCCTCTGGCAGTTTGGCTCGAAAGAAGAGGCGGGGCAATGAGAGTCGAGAAGGCGGCGTCTGGGCCAGTATGCAGGTACTTCGGGGGAAAGTGGAAGTGCGCCGACTGGATAGTGTCCATCATGCCCGATCATCAACTCTACTGCGAGCTTTTCGGCGGCATGGGGAGCGTCCTGCTTCACAAGCCGAAATCGCGGGCGGAAGTCTTCAACGACCGCAATGGCGAGGTCGTCAATCTCTTCCGCGTGCTCACCGATCCCGACAAGCTCAAAGAACTTGTCCAGAGAGTCGCCATCACGCCCTACTCGCGCGATCTCCACGCGCAGGCGTGGAAAGACTGGAAAGCGTGCAACTGGCAAAGCGACGTGGAGCGGGCATGGTTGTTCCTTGTGTGCTCCCACATGAGCATTGGGAGCGCGGCCACTAATGAGCGCCGAAGGATGCCCGGATTCGAGGCAAGACTTCTGACCGACAAGAAACTTGACCACATTCAAGTCGATCCCTGGTTCAACCTGCCCGAGAAACTTCTGGACGTTGCCCGACGCTTTGCGGGCGTGACTGTCGAGAACCGAGATTGGAGCAAGTTATTCGACATTTACGACGGCGCCGAGTCTTCGCTCTTCTATCTTGACCCACCCTACATCTGTGGTTACGGCTACGCAGAAGCCTTCACGCTTGAAGATCATGAGCGCTTGCTTGCACGCATCACGAAGTCAAAGAGCATGGTGATGCTGAGCGGATATGAAAGCGACTTGTATAGAGATACGCTTAAAGACTGGGCGGTTTTCCACAAGAAGAGCTACAATCTCCAAAATCAAGTCCGCACGGAATGCCTATGGTTGAATCCACTCTGTCATGAAGCGTGGGAACGCGAATCAGGTACGAACGCGCTCATTCGTGCGTGCATGTAGGGGGAGACGCTGAATCAATGAGAAGAATCGCAACACAGGCCGGAATCGGGAAATATCTGGAGGGACGCGCGAATGGGCGTAAGTATACGCAATAATATCTGCACCGTATGCGGGAAGCAGTTCAAGTCGCTTCGCGGCGCAAGCAAGTACTGCTCCATCGAATGCAAGGCGAGATGGAGGGCCGACCGCTATGGCAAGAATTACGACGAGGTCCTCAGGCGCCTCATGCGGCAGGATGTGAACAAAACGCCCGTGGAGAAGAAACCCGTCGAGAAGCCCATCGAGAAGTACTACAGCAAAAGGGACGTGCCCCCTGTTGGATGGCGCTGCCGTGATTGTGGCAAGCCAAGCTCGTACTACCGTTGCTCCGAATGCAAGGCGAAGTGGCTCAAGAAGCAAGGCATGGCATCCTCCTGCGAGGATAACGCTAATGAAGACGCCGACCGGTGATATTCTGAACTGAGAATCGAAATTTCGGAGACACGACATGGGCGAGAAGACGCGGCGGAAATCGTACCCGCCAATGCCCGACAAGCCGATCAACGTGGGCGCGGTGATACTGCACGTGCTGACCACGACCGAACATTGCACCTCCTTGCGCAACGCATTCCGCTCCCGGATTCAGGAGCTCGTGGCCGGGGGTGACAACTGGGCGGAAATACAGCGCAAGGCGTGGGAGCTGATGAACGACTTCGAGGACACACTGGCAGGTGATGCATGATTAACGTCGTGAACCTTTCCGGCGGCAAAGACTCAACCGCCATGCTTTTGTGGCTCATCGAGAAGGGCGAACCCTTCGACGTGGTGATCTACATGGACATGGGCAGTTGGGAGTATCCGGCTATGACAAGACACCTCGAGCGCCTCGAGCACGATACGGGCGTAAAAATCGAGCGTGTCCGCTACAAATACGACTTCGACTACCTGCTTTGCGACTATGAGCGCAAGCGCGGGAAGTTGAAGGGCGTGAAGGGGTACGGGTTCGCCCGGAAGAACTCCCGTTGGTGCACCTTTCGCAAGGCGCAGGCCATTTCGGACTTTCTGAAACACCGCTATCCGCTCGAGAAGATCTGCCACTACATCGGCATAGCACTCGATGAGCCGAAGCGCCAAAAGCCCGAGCAAGTGGAAGCGGGGCTTGTCCGGTATCCGCTTGTGGAGTGGGGGAAGACCGAGGCTGATTGCCTCGAGTACTGCAAGGCAAGGGGATACGACTGGGACGGAGAATACGAGCATCAACACCGGCTTTCATGTTGGTGCTGCCCCTTCCAGTCTCTCGCATCGTTGAAGACACTCTACGAGACGCACCCGGAACTTTGGGAGCGGTTGAAGGACATGCAGGCGCGTTCAATCAAGCCATTCCGCATGGACTACACGCTCGACGGCCTCGAGAGGCTTTTCAGGGCTGGGATTGAACCGGCCGACGACATGACCAAGGAGAATTAGCAATGTCCGAATGGCATTCACACCTGGGGCCGCCGCTCTACTACGAGGACAACCCCTGGACATACACGGAGACCAACATGGAAGAAATTACCGCAGACGCACTTGCGCAGCTCGAGGACGCAGACACCAGGCGGCGGATTAACGACGCGGAACTGTATCAGTGCTTTTTGGAGCGCCTGAAATTCGCCGAAGCGAAGCACCCGATTTTCGCAGAAGGCCCGTACCAGGGCCTTGCATACGTCGAAGAAGAAGTTGGCGAGCTTGTTAAAGCCGTGACCAAGGGTGAAAGTGAAGACAGAATCTTTGATGAAGCCATTGATGTTATTGTAACTGCATGGCGATACGCTAGACAAGATTGGAAAGTGAAGGAGAGCAAGTAATGGGCCGGAAGAAAGACCTTAAAGGGCAACGCTTTGGAAAACTTGTAGTACTAGGTGATTCCGGGAAGCGAAATCACAAAGGGCATATATTTTGGAACTGTATCTGTGATTGCGGAAACCATCATAAGGTAATCGGTTGGTCGCTCACAAGCGGACACACAAATAGTTGCGGTTGTTATCAAAAAGAATTGAACGCCAAACACCCGAGACATCTCACGCACGGAACATCAAACGAAAAAGTTTATGGCGTCTGGAAGAGCATGCTTTATAGATGCTATAACCCAAAAGCTAAACACTACAAGGACTACGGGGCTCGAGGGATTACCGTATGCGACGAATGGCGTAACGATGTAAGAGTGTTCAGGGAATGGGCATTAGCAAATGGTTACAAAGAAGGATTGTCGATAGAGCGTATAGATGTAAACAAGAACTATTGTCCAGAAAACTGTACGTGGATACCAATAAACATGCAGGGAAATAATACTAGGCGCACTGTTCGCTACAAAGGGAAATCAATTAGCATGTGGGCAAAAGAGCTAGGGATTTCACGGACTACAGTTTATAGCAGATTTTTTGGCCTTAACTGGCCTATAGAAGAAGCCTTGGGACTTGTGCCACATGTGTTCTCAGAGGAGCGATACAAAGCCAGTTGGGGATACAAGTACTATCAGAAGCAAAGAGAGAATCACATTGTCGCCCGCGGCGACTGGAAGATGCAGGAAGGCGACCAGGGCGACCCCGTGTAACACCAGGGGCCGAGTTGTAACACAAAACGGAAAAGCCCCGCACAGGGCGGGGCCGGGGGAATGGAGGAAAAGCCGTGTTTACAAGAGAGTATGTGCAGCGCGTGCTGGTCGAATTGGCACCGTTCTTGAAGGAAGACCAGGAAGTAAAATTTCACATTGAAACGTTGATAAATATTTTCAAAGGCGATCTGAATTTTTTGCCTTGCTATAATAGTTTAGAATCTGGCAATAGTATCGAATTTTCTGTAAAAATTACACCTGACATAATGCAAAAAATTACTCGTCGAGAAGATTAAATGCACCTTCTGGTGCTTTGCCTTGGTTCAATCCTTTATATCCTTTGTCCACATACGTAGAAGATGGCCATACCACATTCAAGTCAAATACGATTCTCGATATGGTGGATGTTCGATTTTCTTTCTCTGTCTCTCTTTTGCCAGAGGTGCCAATGCCAAAACTTGCAACGCGGAGCAGCGCACTACCCTCGACAGTTTTGCCAGTTGAATCACCCTGAACAACCTCGAGGGCTACGTCAAACGTAATTTTTGATGGCGCTGTTGCGGGTTCGCACTCATCGACAGTCACGTGGTTCGTATTCACGGCCCTAACTCTTGGCGAGATGCACGCACCCAACTTGTCCACTTTCTGCTGAGCCTCGCTGATACCCTCGCAAATCTGGGTGAGGCTTTCCGCCACGAAAGTTTTCAGTTCCATACAAATTCCTCCTGTATGTGAATTTCGCAAACCCACCATACAGGAAGCCCCGACCCGGGCGAAAGTCCGGGCCGGGTGACACAAAAAGCCCCGCGCGAGGCGGGGCGGGGGTAGGCGCAACAATGCCGGACAGTCAATTTCCTTTTGAATTCCGTCGCTTCGCGATCATGGCAGGCAGTTTGAACATGTACGTGAAAAGCATCTCGGCAAAGTAGACAGCCTGCACCGCATCTTCCCTGGTAACGCAATCATGAGCGCCGTCGTTCCCGATAATTCGAACTTCGTTAGCCCAATCAACCATCGACTTGGCCAAAATTCCTTCGGCACCAAGTTTGTCAATCATATTTTTCAAGGATCCTTTGGCACCGCAATCGGCAAGTGCGAGCTCGATGCTTCTTCGAGCCATGACTGCGGCGGCCTCCCAAAAGCCCGGCTTATTTGTTTGCAGGCTCACGCGAGCGGCAATATATGCCTCAGCGACTTTGTCAGGGGTTCCAGCAGGGGCATCAAGTTCTTCAATAGATGGATAGATTTTGGCTTTCTGCAACAATGTTTCATTTGTTCCTTCTCTAGGAGACTGGTCTGTTTCAGTACATATGCCTCGCCCGCACATAGAGCAAAGCCAAAACGATATAACAGGTTTTGAAATAGATTCTCTGTTATGCCAAGCTAATTCAAATCTACAATTTCTTTCACAACAATGTGGACAAATAGGGAGTTTTACAGTGGCTGACATAGGAGATAACCTCATTGAAAAATCAAATCCGGCCAGTATTATGCGAGATATCGCATATCGTTCCGACTTGATTATGCAGATAATGGCATCAAAAAACAATGCCATATCAACCATATTGAAACATTACGAAATGGACACGGATAAATTTGCGTTTGTTTCTGCTCTCGCAACTCTTTTTGTGATGGAGCGCACAAGGCACGGCACAAAAAGCCAAGAACAAACCGAGTAATCAATCCTCCTGTATGGGTGTGGTTTGGGTTGAGCAAGCATACGGGAAGCCCGACCCGGGCGAAAGTCCGGGCCGGGCACCATGAAAGGAGCTCACAGATGATGCGAATGACCAAGTTTCCTGACGGCAACTATGTTGCCATCCCGGAGACCGAAGAAGAAAGAGACATCATCAAGCGCTGGAAGGCCGCTTACGACGCTTTTCTTAATCCGGATCATCTTCCGCCCGCGATATTGGTGCCGTACAAAGAAACACTAGCGGGAGAAGCGCCGGAAGAACCAGACACTCCCCCCGTAGAGACTCCCAAGATCGAAGAAGAGCAAAATGTTGAAATTAGCCTATTTCCCTGCACCGAAGAGCAAGAAGAGTTCTTTTGCGCGTGGGCAGCAGCTTTTAATGCGTTTATGGAGTATTATGATCAGGGCGTTGCGGCGGAACAAGCTACTGGGCATTGCAAACAGTCGAATGCGCATGGCGAAGATCCGTCTCAATATACAGACGATCTTTCTCACGAGGCACAGGCATAATTGCTATATGAGTGCAACCATGCTTATTCACACAAGGCCATTTCTCATGATCATTAATTCTATTGCGCAAATTTTTTGTTTCTCCAATATAAAGCGGAATATATCTTCTTCTACGAAATCGGTTAACTTCTTCTTTTATAAAAATATAAACAGCGCCAACTTCTTTGAATTTGCTGTCCTTTGTATGCAGAGAAAAGCTATAAGCTTTTCCACTCTTGCCATATGCGTCCAACGGATAGGGTAATTCCATAAATCCTCCTGTATGTGTGATTTTGGCGAACCTACCATACAGGAAGCCCCGGTCGGGGGCAAAAACCCGGCCGGGGCAATATATCGAAACCTGTTTTGAGGAGCTTATGACTCGTAATGAACTGCTTGCGGCCGCCACCGATGCCGTCTCACGCGGGAAGGCATATGGCACGGTCGAGAAATGTTTCTCGGACATCGCGGCGCTTTGGGCTGCCTACTTCAAGCGCCCGATAACGGCCGCCGATGTTGCCGTCTGCATGATGCTCTTGAAGATCGTGCGGTACCGGGCGAACCCGCGCAATCCGGATCATCTTGTGGACATTGCGGGCTATGCTGCATGCGCCGCCGAGCTCGAGGAGTGCTGAATGAAATTCGCAAGGTCGGACTACTGGGACAAGCGCAACTCGCTGAAAGGCTACTACGAGATCTTTCGCTCATGCACGGGCAGGGACGCGCCGGACTACGATGACCGATTCTCGCAAGCCGTGCTGACATGGCTGGATGGGAAAGACGTGCCCGAAAACGTCAATACCGTGGTTTTGGAGTGGCTTGTTTCATGCGCGGACTGGCTGGACTCATGCAACACGCGCCATTCAGCCATGTTCGAGGACGATAGGCGCCCGGACAAGCAGGAGTGGCTCGGGTTCGTTGTCGAATTCCTGGACGTGATGCGCCAAGTGGCCGTGGGACAGTTGGAAGAAGTGGAGGATGCTGATGAAAAAGGCAATGATTAGTCAGCCCATGCTCGGGCGCACGGACGAAGAGATTTTGGCAACTCGTGCCAAGGCTAAAGCTGCCCTCGAGGCCAAAGGCTTTGAGGTGGTGGATACGTTCTTTCAGGAGCAATGGGCTGAAGCCGCAACAAGGGAGAACGCCCAATGAGCAAAACGTCAATGGTATTTGGGGGATTGACGGAATCCGAAAAGGAACTTCTGGAAGAATTTCGCTATGAGTTGGCCGCCGACCGCCGAAACAACCCGACGGTTGCAGAAACGCCCGCCGAGGGCATTGCCCGCCTGTCAAACGCCATTGGCCGCATTGCCAATGAATGGGAAGAAAACGACGGCGACATGGTTGAAATGCACGATGCAGCCGTCACGCTGATGGCGCTTGCCTTCCGTTTCGCCCTCGAAAGCTGGGAGGACGGCGAATGAGCAAAGAAACCCGACGGCTAAAGTCATTTTGCGAAGACCTGGTCGAGTTGCAGGCGCTTTTTCGGAGTGCCATATCAACCGCCAATAGTCTCGTTAGCCGGTGTGATGTGCCCGAGTCGTATGCGTCCCGGTTTGAGAAAATGAAAGAGCATCTTCTTGACGCGAACATCGGGGTGGCAGTGATGCGAGATCAGGCCAAGGAAGAACTGAAAAAGGCCAAGAGAAGGGAGGAGGACGGCGAATGACTATTGGCTTTCCTGCTCTTCTTTGCGCCATCCTGTGGGGAGTGGGCTGCTTCTTCCTCGGCTGCTATGTCGCGGAAACCAGGCTTGTCCGTCGATACAGTGAGCTCGTCAATGCCTGGTCCGAAATCATCGGCTCCACCTCGAAGGAGGGCGAGAAATAATGCTTGTACTCGTCAACCGCCGTTCAATTCCCGGACATTCGCTGAGCCTCGATGGTGGCTGGGAGCTCGAAGGTGAATTGGAGGAAATATGGCATTTTGTTTAGAACTCGACGGCAGCGAAGAATCAAACGAACGTTTATACGCAGCCATCGCCTTCAACGAGACGGGCAATCTTTCCGTGAAGAAAGCTATCATTGCTCTGCAAGCCTGTCTGCCAGAAAACGCATGGTGCACCCTGTCTGGCGTGCTCGACCGCGACGGCGTCATCAAAACCCACAGCGAGGATCCCGTTTTCAACGTGAAATTCACAATCCGCTCCAAAAGGATACGTTGCGCGTGTTGCAAAAGACCTATCCATGGGGAACCAGAGTACGTGGCGTATAATGGGCCAGTATGCAAAGGCTGTTGGGATATGCGCTTTAACGGCAATGCGGATTTGGAAGAGGAAATTGACGAGGCGGAAAGGATGCTCGAGGCAATGCAGGCCGAGGAAGAGCAGGGCGCCGGGGGCAAGTGATGAGCGACGAGTTTGAGGCCGAGTTTGAGGCCGAATTTGAGGCCGAATTTGAAGCCTACATGCGCGAGCAGGCGGGAAGCGCCGAGCGGTTCGAAAGGCACGTGCGCTCCATCACGGGCAATCCTGATACCTGCACCATCGTGATCGAGCTTGCGACGGGCGTCCGCATCACGGTGCATGAGCCAGTCGAGGACATGCACCTGTATGTCCCGTTGCTCGAAAGGGTGATGGACGGCGCGATTGTCATGGAGCCTGTCGAGTAGGAAGACCGCCCAAAAGCAAAGCCCCGACCGCAATGGCCGGGGCTTCTTTATGTGAAGGGCTTGGCGCCCGTTGTTGGGTTTATCCGAGGTCGAGGTCAAAACCGTACTGTGCGGTGCCAAACATCGGCTGCTCTTTCTCGCGCAGTCTGACTACCTCCGGATCCCCCGTGGGCTTTTTGTGTCCAAACAAGGGATATTGGGAATAGTCAATTCGTTTGGCGTCCTCAAAAAGCAAACGTGCGCGCTCAAAGTCGCCCTCGAGCATGTTGTGAACGACCTCATCCGGGATAAAGAACGGCGCCGCTTCTTGCAGGCATTCGAGGATCCCGCGCACGTTTGATTCCTGCTTGGCATGAGCCGTTTTCAGCGCGATGTTCTCGCTCTCGGTCTTGCCGAGCCTCTCGCTTGCGTCCTGGAATTTCTTTTCCAGATCGTTGTACCGGGCCTGCATGTCGCCAAGACGTGCCTGCGCCTCGAAAATGGCTTCGTCGTCCGCGCTCTCGCTGGAGATCCGCCAGTTCTCGACAATAAGCTCCGCCCGCTTGTCGTCGCCCACGACTGCCGCAACGGATTCAAGCAGTTTTTCCTCGGCCGCGGCCTCGAGGACATAGCCGCGATTGTTGGCGAATCCGGGCCTGAGAACATAATCGAAGCCTGAAAACCCCTCCATGACCGTAGCCCTGCGGGTGCCACCGTCCTTGCCCGGACATGCCCACGAGAATCCGCCCACGCGGCTTGCATTCAGCCTCGAAACAATGCGGCCGGGTTCCGTATCCAGAATTTCCTGCACGTGTCTGATAGTCCCGTCGCGGTCAATCTCGAAGGCTACAGTAACGTTCGAAGGCACATTATCGACCACGGCCTTGGTACCGTCCGGCATTGTGGCAAGCTCCACTTCGCCGACTTCCATCTTCTTGGTTATGATTCTTCGGCCATGTCCATAATACCCGAACGCCTCGCGCAATTTTATCCGCTCACGAGTTGCGGGCGAATAGCAGATCTCCATTGCGTTTTCGAGAAGGTATTTGCGGTGATTGCCTGAAAACTGCCTTCCTTCTTCAAAGAGGGAATATTGGCATTTGATTGTTTCGCTCATTTGCGTCTCCTGTTTGTGGACGCCTTCCCGCGCCCCTTGTCCTGCTCCAAATCATCTTCGTCGTCGAAGTCGTCCTCTTCCTCGTCCTCGTCCCAATCTTCGCCTTCGTCGTCGAAGTCTTCCTCTCCTTCCGCGGCCTCTTGAGCCGCGGCCTCGGCCGCTGCCTTCTCCGCCTGCCCTTCCGGGAAAACAGTCTCGAAGGTCTCCGTATCGAAGTCAAGGCGCCCCCAGAGGAACTTTGCCAACTCGCGCTTGTTGGCAAAGGAAAACTCCTGATCGATCATGCCAAAGCTTTGCAGCATGGCCAGCATGGAGTTTGTCTTTGTGTCCATGTTCTCTTGCGCCTCGCGGGCAATGGCCGTGTTGATGGCATTGAACTCGATCTTCCACGGGCGTTCACGGGTAGTGAAGAACTTTCCATATTTATACGCGATGTGCAGCTCACAGAGCCGGTCAAGGCCGTTTTTGACGGCCTGTCGCAAAAACTGCGCCTTGCTCCCCGCAAGTATGGACATGCGGAAATAACCGCCGTCCCCGAGGCCGCCGGAGAGAAGATCGCCGAAGCCCAACATGGACGGGTCGACGCCCAATGCCGCGCCAAGCCGCTTCACGTGGAAAAGCACGTCTTCAAGGCCGTTGATGTCCGGGGTTCCCTGCACGGCGTCTATCTGCAAGGATCCCTTTTCGGCGTTCTGCGGGATAATGTGGTTGACGACCGTGTTTACATACCCGTCAAGCCAGGACTGCTTTTCAATCTCCGAACTGGATGCCGTGATGCGGTCGGCAATCATGGAGACGTAGCGGGCGCCCCGCTCCGGATCCAGCTTGCCAATATTGACGCCGATGATGCGCTCGAGCCTTGCCGCGTTGCGCCGCGACATGCGCAGGGAGCAAAGGGCGTCCAGAAGGTCGAGCCAGGGGCCATAGGCGGAAGCAAGAAGGCTCATGCCGTATTCCTGACTTTCAATGAGCCCTTCAAGCTGAAAGTCTTCAAGTGCCAGGTCCGTAACGTTGCCAAGAACGTTGACGGGCTCGTCCACCTCGTTGTCCCAGAACTCCGGGATATCGAAGGCAACGAAGTACCACGGGGGCAACAACTTGATGCCGTTCAGGCTTTGCCGGGTGTTCTGGTAGTTCGTGGTGTATCCGGCAAGTCGGCCGGCCTTCGAGTACTTTTGCACGAAACGCGGGTGCGTGTAGTAGTCGCACCTGACCGCTTCGATGCCTACTTTCTCCTGCCCGTACACGCGCATGAAAGAAGTGCCGTATATGGCCGTCTTCCACGCGATTTCATTCAGATGCGCATGGACGATGGGCATGATTGTGTTGGCAAGGTCGTCCACAATCTTGTTGTCTGTACCGTCGGCGGAAACAATGCTGATGGACTCGCCGGTATCGAGACGCGGCGCCAAGGCGTTTGCGATATGCATTTGCAGGGCGCACCGGATTATGGGGTCCAGCGCCATTCTGTGCAAAATGGCATAGCGTGCCCCGCGGTCGATGGGCAGAAGCGGCATGATGCGGCGCCGGTTGTTCTTCTCCGTGGAAGCTAGGGACAGGCAGGCTTCTCCCTCCTCGGACGTGGCCGAAGAGGTGTAGCCGTGGTGTCCTGGTATCAGCCCGTGATGGTGATGCCCCGGAGAGAAGTAGCTTGCCGCGGACGCGGGAAGTCCCACCGATATGCGCTCACGCTCGTCGGTGTCTCCCCACCCGGGCCAAATTTGGAGCAACGAGGGCGAGGAGGTCGGCTCCCCCTGCAAGAGCTGCGGCATGATGGTATTCAGAACCGCCTGCCCCTGACTCGTCTCCCTCGTGCGTCTAGATCTTGTCGGCATTGTCCGCTGCCTCCTCTTCCTTTGGCCGCACTATCAGTTTGCCGTCCTGGCCGGGCGAATAGCTGAAGAAGTCGCCCAGTTTCGGCGTGTAGATGGCAATCGTCCCGGAATAGCCGGAAAGATTTTTCAGGCGCTCACGTGCCTGATCCTTTTCTTCCTGCGTTGCCTTGTCGGACGTAATCACCGCTTCAAGGCGTGTCACGGCCGCCTCGACACTGTGCTGCCTGCTTGCGTGGTATGCCCATTCAAGGGCCTTGTGGCGCTCGTTGCTCTCCGGCCTGAAGTCGCTCACGGGCTTGTTGCCCACCGTGGCAAGCGGGCGCAAAAAGGCGTTTGCGAAAACCTTCTCCGGGTCGGGTGCGGATCCTGGAACAAGCGAACCCATGCCGGAAGTCGTCTTCACGGCCTGCGCAGCAAGCGCGGAGAAGCGTGCGGCGAGTTCCTTGCTTGTCGCATTCGCGAGCGTGAGCGCCATAAGTTGGACGCCCTTGTGCGACCTGTCCGGGTCTGCCACTAGGGGAATCTGCCCGAAGTAGCCGGGCAGCGTTTTCATGTCGAGGCCGCCGGCAAGCGCCTTCTGCATCTGCGAAAGCGCGCGGGTGACAAGCTCGGACATGTCCCATTCCGCTCCCCGGCCTTTGAGCTGAGCAAGCGCGGGGATGGCGCGGTCTGTCCTGTCGATGACGCTTGCGGGCGTCTTTCGGACAATGTCGCAGTCCTGAATGATGAGCCCGCGCAAAGTCGCCTCGACAAGCTCCTTGCCCTCCGAGTTCAGGAGGCCGTCGTCTCGCGTGATGCGGGACAACTGGACCTGCTCGATCACGCCGTCCTTCACGAGCGCCTCGACAAGCGCCTTGCTCTTCCCATCGCCCAGGTACTCGCGGAGAGTATCGAAGTCCTGCAAGTCCTCTCGCAGGGTGGCAATAGTCTCCCTGCTCACGAGCTTCGACTTGGATACGCCCTCGGCGTCCAGTTGGAGTGCTTGCGTCGTGACTTCGTTGAATACCCTCGAGGCTTGCGCCATCTCTTCGTAGTCCATGGCCTTGTTGACCACCCGGACAAGCGTCGGGCGCTTCATCTTGCGCACTTGAGCGGGCGCGAATCCGAATGTTTCGGCGAGGTCTATGAGCATCTGCTTGTAGGCTTCTGCCTTGTCTGGATAGGCCGCACTGGCAAGCTGCATGGACATGGTACGCGAGTTGCCCCCGAGAACCACGCCGTCCGGTGAAATAACCGGAGGCCCGGACATGGCATCGGGGTTCGTGTTCAAGAGGTACCTGGGATTCAGGTTCGCGGCATTGCGCCGGACTTTGTCCTGCTCTCCACTGTCCGAATGATAGGGCCGCTCCTGCACGCCCTCGGGATAGTCCTCGCGCTTGCCAAACTGGTTGATCGGATCGTGCGAAGGTATCAGGTCGTCCAGTTCCCTGAGCTCATAGTGAGCATTCAAACGCCCCTTGCTTGTTTCAAGGCTTGCCAAGTCCTTCTTCGGGTCTGCGAAAAGTGGCAGTTGACGGCGCTCATTCGAGTATGCCGCACTGGAAGCCGTGAAAATGGCATCAAAGAGCTTGTAAATGTCTTCGGCGCCCCGAATCTCGATAACTTGGCCGGCAATCCAGGCTTTGACGGGATCACTCTCGGCCCTCTCGAAAATGCCCCGGTCGCTGTTTGTCGAGTCAGCCCATTGCTCGAAAATGCCGTCTTCGACGGGGTCAAGCGGGGCGCCATACATGAGCTTGCGCAAAGCGCGAAGAAGAACGCGATTTTCCATGGTGCAATCCTAAGCGACGAGCAGTTCTTTGGGTATCTTGTACCCGCCACTGGGTTCATGTTTTTGGATATAGTTGCGGATGGCGTCTCGCAGGTCTGCGGCCGCCTTCCCCTCTTCCATGATAATCCGCTCGCACAGTTTCGCAAAGTTCCGCCAGCCGAGGTCGTCGAACTCCCCGGCCATCATGCTGTCAAAAAGCGGCGTGGGTACCGACAATTCCTTGGGCTCCTCGGGCTCCTCAAAGGCCGCATCGATGACGCGCAGATAGCCCTCGATGCCCTGCGCCATGTCCAACATGGCGAAAATGGTTGAATAGCGGCTGCCAGCCGCGCGCTCCATGATGCCGTCTTTCATTTTTTGCTTGCCTTCCGTCTGGTCGTGGGATAGGGTTGAATCAACCGAATCAGCCGCTCCCACCATGTCTTGCCACCGCTTCTTTTCATGGTGCGTAGAAAGAAAGGGATGCGAAGGGCCACCGGATTCATATCCGTAAAGTGCACGGCCGGCGTTGTTGTCAGGCTGTGCTAAATGTGCGCCAAACCACGTCGCAAGCAATTTGTTTGGCACGGGGGCAGGTGTGTGTGCAGCCTCTCCTGTGTAATGACCACATGTCACACGCCGGCAACTTTCGACACCGGCTGATTCGAACACGTTACCAATTTCATTAAAGTTGACTGTGTAGGTGTTAGTAGACAGGAAGCTGGTGATAAGCCAGCTTTCTGTCTTTTTTAGTGCTTTTAATAGCCGTTTATCCTTTACAACAATAAGCGGGCGCCCCCTTTTTTTGGTATTTCGCGCTTTGGCAAGTACAACGACATTATTGTTGTACCTTATTTCAATTTTGTTTCCTTTGTTTTGAATATTGCCGTACATAATCGCTTTGGGAATCAATTCAATAATTTCAAGCGCGTCTTGTCCAGAGCATTCTACAATATTCTTTTCTTCCCAAAGTCTTTTTGCAAGCGTGTGAGATAACCCGTAACCATGTGAAAATAGTTGTTTAGGATTGACATTGGCAAAGTAATTCTTTTTGCTTTGTACGTCTTTGAAATTTGGTGGATAAACTCCGGGGTTTCCCCATTCAAAACTTATCCAGCCAAATTTTTTATTATACATTGCATACTGAATAGCGTCTGTACTTGCCTTTATCTTGCCCTCGCCATTGTAGTTGTTGAGTAATAAATGTGAAATTGCTCTTTCCCCGAATTCAATCATTCTCTTGTCGTTAAATAATATTGACAAATCACTTATTACTTCGGGCTTTATTGGAGCGATTGCTTGGATATTGCTTTTTGCTACTACAGAAGACGTGCCATTCAACTTGTCCAAAGCGTCGCGGACTTCGTCCTCAACCTTTTGGCGCTCATCAGGATCTGCGATACTAGCCTGTAGTCTTTCCATGCCTTCACGCGCGATCTTTTGGAGCTCAAATTTTTCTTTCAGTGTCAGTTCCATGAGTGAACTCTCCACTTGGCAACACTCACGCGGCCTTGTACTCGAAAACGTCTTTCTCTGGGTTGAATAGCGGCTGCCAGCCGCGCGCTCCATGATGCCGTCTTTCATTTTTTGCTTGCCTTCCGTCTGGTCGTGGGATAGCTTGGGATCAAGCTGTACGGCCGCCGCTCCCACCGCCTTTCGAGCACGCCCTAGATTGACGGTGCGTAATGCGGTCGAAAGGGACTCCCCACTGCTTTTGGTCGTTTCTTGCGACCCCGTAACATGCTCCTTGGTGAAGAGGTGTCGCGGGCAGAGCTTTGGGTTCACTCTTTGGAGCATCGACGCAAACCCGGCGGACTCAGCAATTCCTGTATTTGTCATTTTATTTTCGTATTCATAGATACTTTCATAACTCGAAATTATCCATGCCTCATTGCTACCGGGTGAAAAATACTTCCCCAGCAATGGGGATTTTTTTATTTCAAGTATGCTTTCATTTGTCTTGTCTGCGTATTCGTTTCTGTTGTTCTCCATATATTTGCGAACTGTAAATGGTACCTTTTCTTTATCTAGGGCCACAACGTTTTTTCCATTTCTAATCACTATTCTTGTATCGTCAACCTTTTCAAAGTTTGCGCATGTCGAAATAAGGTGAATCATGTTGTTTAGAACATCGTCCACGCTTCTATCATGTATCGACTCATCCAGTTGATTGCTATCTTTTAGTGCCTGAATTATGTAAGCTCTCTTTGCACGGATATGGCTAAGCCCATGTCCACCTTCGAAATCTAACTTTGGATCTCCAGGCTCGCCCTCGTGGAAACATATCCAGCCTATGCCTGGCCGAAACATAACATTCAGTTCAAATAATTCAGAAGCCTTTTGGACGTTTGCGCCTTTGTCGCTGTTTTCAATGTCGATTCTCTGTTGATTAATTTTTTGAATCGCCAATTTGCCTCGTTCAATATTCTCTTTCCGTATTTCAAGCATAGTCTTTGCGCGCTTTATTTCTTTGACATTGTTTGGGTTAACAGTCACAAAACTAAGCGCATTGCTCAAAGTGCTAAAATTGAACGATTCTTCGGCGAGTTCCAGTACAGAATCACGGAGCTCGTCAAGAATATTGTCTTTTATATAGTTGATGGCTATGGGCTTGGCCATCCCAAAAGCAGCCTTTATGACTTCTTCCGGGTTAAGCGTCTTGTCGTTTATTTTGACATGACGACTGCAAACATATTCCAATAGCAAATAAAACTCATCGTATTTTTGATAGTTGAATCCCCCAGACTTCAGAAGCTGATAATGTTTTTCAACATCATCATCCGAAAGACTCTGCAAATTTGACATATTGGTTTTTACTGTTACATATTTGAAGAACGATCTGTGCATAGGCGTCTTTTTATTTGAACTGCCTATACTACCAGAAGTGGCTTTATAATTAATTTTTTTCATGCCTCACCACCTTGTTTTCTTCATATACAAACAAATCAAGTTCTTCGTCGTAATATATGTCAAGATAGTTCATCGCTGGCCGTTTCATCAGGTCAACTGTTTTTTTCTCCAGTTCATCCGGGGTAGGGGTGGTGCCCCAAAACTCAAAGCGTTTTGCGGCCTCGGCAGTGCAAATTGAATCCATGGCCTCCCAGAATTCTTCCGGCGGAAGGTGATTGTAGTCCCCGGCAAGAAGTCGCTTGTACTCTTCAAGCGTGGGCTTGGGCCTGATGGTGGCACGCCAGGGCTTGGCAGGCTTCGTCTCGCCTTGCTGCTCCCGTGGGGTAGTCTCCCCGGTCAGCTTGTCCAAAGCGTCGCGGACTTCGTCCTGCACCTTCTGGCGCTCGTCTGGATCTGCGATACCAGCCTGTAGTCTTTCCGTGCCTTCACGCGCGACCTTTTGGAGCTCAAATTTTTCTTTCAGTGTCAGTTTCATGGGTGAACTCTCCACGGGAGAACAAAAGCAACAAGGCTAATAAATGATGTCCTCGTCCCAATCATCCATGTCGAATTCGGCGATGTCGTCCGGGTCATCGGTGTAGAACTCGAAGTCGTATATCTCCCCTTTATTGTCGCTGAGCGCCCAATAGAGTTGCTGCGGTGTGAAAGCATTCGAGTCATAGAATTTGCCGTGGTCGCCATGTTCCTCGAACCAGTCCGCGAAAAGTCCCTTCTCGATGCTGCTCCCGACGACTTCGCCTTTCTCCGGGAGACTCGCCTTGCTTTCGGCTTCGAGGTAGAACTCGAGGACGGGAGTCCGCTCATACTCCTGTTCGAGCGTTTCGCGGGTGTACTTTTCTGAAAGGAAGACTGTGAAGTGGTAGATGTACATGGTTTCAAATCCTCGGGAGTTCGATGATGGGGGAGAACCAGGCGGGGACAACAGTATTGACCCGCCTGGCTTCTTGGTCCCAATAATTGCCAACAAGATTCATGTTCGGGATCAACTCGCTTTCTTGGGCAATGAAAAGATACAAATAGCGCATGGCCATTTTCAAGGCGGGCTCCCTGAACTCGCTGAGAGTTTTCAGACCGCGACTGCGACGCACGATATAGTTGCCGTCATCGTGAAAGTTTTCGAGAAGCACAAAGCCACGATACCCCTTCGGGCTCATCAGCTTGTTCTTTAAGTCCACTGCTTCGATGGTATCATCAAGTGCTTTCTGCCATGCAGTCGTTTTGTCAATGTCCGAGCTCGTGGCACTCCGGGGCATTTTAACGTTGCCAAGGCCGATACTTGCCTCGCCTTGCGCCGTCAAAGTCCCAAGGATGAGTTTCAAGTGCTCCGGGTCTTTCTCTATGAGATCTCGCATGTATTTGATGTTTGCGAAGGCTCCAAGTCCCATGGAAGTGACTTCGGAATAGTCACGGTACACCTTTCCGATGTATGGGTCGAAGAACTTGTCAGGGTATGCCACCTCGTGCCGGTCATAGGTGCTGCAGCCTGCCAGTTTTCTGAGCGAGATCGGCTTGCCGGTGGCGCGATTCTGAATGAATCGTTGGCCCGCGGTGAGAAACGTCTTGTTCTGGTAGTCCAGAGCGTGCCCTGCTTCGTGGTAGAGGGTGTCAATGCGCGTGTCGCGCCAATAGACCGTGTTGGTGGAATTGCTAAAAGAGCTGCGACCTTCCTTCTCCTTGGAGGTGACTTTCAGGGTTTTCAGGTTCCCGTTCGTGAGGCGGTAAATGGTG
>CAZWOT010000005.1:0-30044 GCA_964635595.1 uncultured Desulfovibrio sp. | reverse complement strand
TGCTGACTTCTTTCAGCAAAAACGAACAACTTTTTGTCGACAACCATTGCAACATCTTGAAATTCCATGAAATTTTTCAGTGTGCATATGGACCGAGATTGTTGAAAACTCAAGCATGAATCTGGAAAAATTGCATTTTTTTAGTTCTGACGGCTTGTCGGCGAAACGGGCATCGGATTGTGGACCAAATGTGTGAAACTGATTCAACTCATTGCAAAAACAGAAGATTCCTGCCTTTGACCGGGCATTTGATCCGGGAGCCGGCACGGGGTTGCTCGGGCTCGATCTGGCCCGATTTCATCCCGTTCGACAGGTACTTTGCCGTTTTTGTCGATAACACGGACAAGTCTTTGCAATAATTGCAAAAGTACTGTTCATAACTTGTGCATTCTTGTTCCTTTTCTGTTCGCAGTTTGTTGAAAACCCTACCAACATCCCGAAAATTCTTGCAAAATTTGCATATCCCGATGCAATTGCCCGGAATTTGGAGAGAAATGAGGAGGAGACAAAAAGGGAGAAGCAGCTCGAGATGGAGCTGGGCAGGACTGCTGCCGAAAAGGATTTCCTCCCGGGGATTTTCGCAAATCGGGGCCCTGGACAGGGAGCCAAAACTGGCGAGGCAGAACGGGGAAAAGGGGAAGCATTGGAGACAGCCGCGCCTGGGGCGGTTCGGAAGAGAGGGCGGGCGGCATGCTGCTTGAAGACGGCCTTGCCGTGCTTTTGCCGTACTGTTCCTGTACCCTTTATGTGCGCTTGCTGTGCGCTTTGCCTGCGGCGCGCGAAAGGCGCCCTTCTTCTTGAAGTTTGCCCCAGTGGCGGATATAAGCAAGCGTCTTTGCAATACAGCAAAAATTTCCCTTTTCAGGTGGTTCAATGCTCGACATCATCCGCTCAAACGCGCAGTCCCTCTGGGTCAAGGTGGCCTTCGGCGTCATCATTCTCGTGTTCGTGTTCTGGGGCATAGGAAGCTTCACCGACACGGGCAGCACCAACGTGATCGGTACCGTCAACGACGAGCCCATCACGTACCAGCAGTTCGAGATGGCCTACCGCAACGCCGAGGAGAACTACGCCCGCCAGGCCAACAACCGCTCCCTGAGCCCCGAGGAAAAGACCATGCTCGGCCGCCAGGTCTTCCAGCAGCTGGTGACCGAGACCCTCATCGGCCAGGAGGCGAAGCGCAACAACATGGGCGTTTCCCCCTACGAGCTTCGTCTCTACGTGGGGAGCCTGGAGATCTTCCAGAACGAGAAGGGCGAGTTCGATCCCGAGCGCTACAAGAACATCCTGGCTTCCCGCAGGCAGACGCCGGCCCAGTTCGAGGCCGACATTTCCCGCCGCCTCCTGCAGGAAAAGATGGTGACCTTCGTGTCCTCCGGGAGCTGGAGCGACGGGCTCGAGGCCCGCGCGCGCTTCAACTTCCTGCGCCAGAAAAGGGTGCTCGACTATGTCTACCTTCCAGCGGATGCGGCCCTCATGGCCGAGACGCAGGTGACGGACGAGCAGGTTTCCAAATATTACGAGGATCACAAGCTCGACTACTCCATTCCCCAGAAGGCAAACGTCCTGTACATCGAGGTGAATCCCCTCGAAATCGTCTCGCCCGACTCCGTGAGCGACGAGGAGGCAAGGGCCTGGTACGAGAAGAACAGGGAGCGCTTTGTCGAGCCAGAGAGCGTCGAGGCCTCGCACATTCTCGTTCCCCTCGACCTTGATGCGGACGAGGCCGCGGTCAAGGCCGCAGAGGAGAAGATGGCCGCCATCCAGAAGGAACTGGCCGACGGCAGGCCCTTCGCAGAGGCCGCCAACGAGCACAATCCCCCCAACGCCGCCGGCGAGGACGGAAAGGTTGGCCGCATCACCCGCGGCATGACCGTGCAGGCCTTCGACAACGCGGCCTTCTCGGCCGAGGTGGGCAAGCTGACGGGCCCCGTACGCAGCGAGTTCGGCCTGCACCTCATCCTCGTGACCGACAGGAAGCCCGAGGCCCAGAAGAGCTTCGACGAGGTGAAGGACGAGGCGAAGAAGGCCGTCGCCGCCGAGCGCGGCCGCGAGCGCCTCAACGACGTCATGGACGCCCTTGTGGAGGACAACATCCTCGGCAAGGACATGGCCGAAAGCGCGAAGGCCAACAACCTCGAGGCAAAGACCACCGGTCTCAAGAACAGGGAGGAAATCGTCCAGGCCCTGGGCGTCACCGCCGACGGTGCCTCGGCAATACTTTCGCGCGGAACCAACCAGCCCGTGGACGTGCCCCTCGAGGCCGGCGACAAGTACGTGATCGTGCGCGTTCTCGAGGCGAGCCCCGCCTCCTTCAGGCCCCTCGAGGAAGTGAAGGACGACGTGGTGGCCAGAATCCGCGAGACCGTGGGCCTCGAGGCCGCCATGAAGAAGCTTCAGGACGTCCTCTCCGAGGTGCAGAAGGACGGCGGCAAGGATCTGCCGGCCGAGTGGGCCGACAGGATGCGCACTTCCGATCCCGTGGACAGGGATCAGGTCATGAAGCCCTTCAACGACCAGCCCGAGCTTGCCACGGCCATTTTCCAGACCGTTCCCGGCTCCTGGCTATCCGGCGTCTTCGCCGTGTCCGACAAGGACAGCAAGGGCGCCCTCATCGCCAGGGTCAAGCGCGTGGTGGACCCGGCCGAGACCGAATGGCAGCAGTTCGAGGGCATCATGGTCAACCTGACCACCCGCGAGCGCCAGGACGGCATCTTCCAGGCCTTCATGGAGGATCTGGCGGGCAGGAGCAAGATCCTCGTCCGCAACCAGGCCGTCATCGACCGGCAGAACATGTAGGGATTTTCCGATTTCAGGCACGCATGGGCACTGTCCGAAGTTGAAGGATGGTGCCCTTTTTCCTGACATTTCCACGAAATTTCGAACTCTTGCCCCATTGGCGGCGTCCCGCGCGCACCTGTTTTTCTGGAAGCGGGACCCCCATTCCCCCCATCTGGAGGATGAAACATGTGCGGTATAGTTGGCTACGCGGGGCATCGTCCGGCGATTCCTCTTGTGGTGGAAGAACTCCACAGGCTCGAATATCGGGGCTACGACTCTTCCGGCGTAGCCTGCGTGCAGCAGGGAAAAATCAGGGTCGTGCGCGCCGAGGGCAAGCTCAACCAGCTTGAGCAGGCCCTGAGCGCCGAGGCTCCCGCCCAGGCCACCACAGGCATGGGGCATACCCGCTGGGCCACCCACGGCGCCCCCTGCGTGCGCAACGCCCATCCGCATCTGAGCAATTCCGGCAAGCTGGCCCTTGTCCACAACGGCATCATCGAGAACTACCTCGAGTTCAAGAACGAGCTTCTCGAAAAGGGCTACGCCTTCCATTCCGACACCGACACGGAAGTGCTCGTGAACCTGATAGAAGAGTGCCACAAGCAGGAGCCCGATCTTCTGAAGGCCCTCTCCAGGGCCCTCTCCCGGGCACACGGGGCCTATGCCGTGTGCCTTTTGAGCGTGGACGAGCCGGATGTCTTCTACGCCGCGCGCATGTCCGCTCCGCTCATCCTGGGCGCGGGCACGGGCGAGAACTTCGTGGCCTCGGACATTCCGGCCTTCCTGCCCTACACCCGCAAGGTCGTCTTCCTCGAGAACGGGGAACTGACGAGGGTCGACGCCAGGGGCTACGAGATATTTCGCGTGGACACGCTCGAGCCCGTGGAGCACGAGGTGCAGACCATCGAGTGGGACGTGCAGTCCGCCCAGAAGGGCGGCTACCGCCACTTCATGCTGAAGGAAATCTTCGAGCAGCCGGGCATCCTGAACGACGCCATGGCCGGACGTCTTTCCGCGGACAGGACACGGGTTGTCCTGCCCGAGCTCGAGGATCTGGAGGTTCCCACGCGCCTGACCGTGGTTGCCTGCGGCACGAGCTCCCACGCCGGCCTCTGGGGCAGGCACATCATGGAATCCGTGGCGCAGGTCCCCGTGCAGGTGGAGACGGCCTCCGAGTACCGCTACAAGGAGCGCCTCATCTTCCAGCCCGGCGAGATGGTGCTCGTCATAAGCCAGAGCGGCGAGACGGCCGACACCCTGGCGGCCCTGCGCAGGGCCCGCGAGTGCGGGGCCACGGTGCTCGGTCTTTGCAACGTGGTGGGCTCGTCCATTGCCCGCGAGGCCGATCGCGTCCTCTACACCCAGGCAGGCCCGGAGATCAGCGTGGCCTCCACCAAGGCCATGTGCAGCCAGATGCTCCTGCTCTCGCTCATGGCCCTTTTCTGGGGCCAGAAAAAGGGCGTTGCCGACAAGGACGAAGCGGCCGCCCTCCTGCACGACATCCTCTCGCTTCCCACCCTGCTCGAGGCCGAGCTTCCCCGCATGCACGAAAAGGCCAGGGAGCTTGCCCGCAAGTACGCCCAGGCGAAGAACTTCTTCTATCTCGGCCGCGGGCACTGCTATCCCCTGGCCCTGGAGGGCGCCCTGAAGCTGAAGGAGCTCTCCTACATCCACGCCGAGGGCTATGCCGCGGGCGAGATGAAGCACGGGCCCATAGCCCTCGTGGACGCGGCCTTCCCCACGTTTGCCATCTGCCTCGACGACGGCCTTCTTCCCAAGGTCAAGTCCAACGTGGTGGAAGTCCAGGCCCGTCAGGGCAAGGTCATTGCCCTCGCCAACCCCGGCACCCAGATCTCGGTCGAGGACGTGTGGGAAATTCCGAAGGTGGGCTCGCTCATGGCCGGCTTCGTGGCCCTGCCCGCCCTGCAGCTCTTCAGCTACGAGATGGCCGACTACCTCGGCAAGGACGTGGACCAGCCCCGCAATCTCGCCAAGAGCGTGACCGTGGAATAGCGTCGGGAACAGTGCATGCCGCCGTGCCTTCGGCGACATCAGGGGCCCGGACTCGCCGTGTGCGGGTTCGGGCCGTCCTCCTTTCGCGCCCAGAGGGTCCTTTCCTGCCTACAGATAGGGCGAGAAGAGCCAGAATAGGGAGCTTCGCAGCTTCTTGGCAAGCGGCATAGTCAGGATGTCCTCGGGATGGACCTCGGTGCTTCTTGCCATGACCTCGCGGCAAAAACGCGTCATGCGCTCGTTGAACACCCTGTCGAAGACCTCGGAGTTGAGCTCGAAATTGAGGCGGAGGCTGCGGCTGTCGTAGTTGGCGGAGCCGATCTGGCAGTAGTAGTCGTCCACGCACAAGAGCTTGGTGTGCGCGAAGGGAGCGGGCTGGAAGTAGATGCGAACCCCCGCGCGCAAAAGCTCGGGCAAAACCCTGAAGGACGCCCAGTGCACGTAGGGCAGGTTGTTTTTGGCAGGCAGGATGACGCGCACGTCCACGCCCTTTTCCGCGGCGATGCGCAGGGTCGTCATGATTTCGCGCGTGGGCAGAAAGTAGGGGGTCATGACCGTGACCGAGCTTTCCGCGTTGGCGATCGAGCCCGCTATGAGCTCGTTCAGGGGATCGCTGGCGGTTCCGGGGCCGTCCACCACAAGGCGGCACCAGCACTGGCCGGCCTCCCCGGTCTCCATGGAGCCAAGACTCGCGTCGTAGCTGTCGGTGGCAAAGCCCCAGTCGAGGAGAAAGGCGCGATTGAACTCGCGCACGATGGGGCCCCTGCACTCGTAGTGCACGTCCTGGGCCGCGTTCTTCTTTCCGGGCTCCACGATGTGGTAGTCGGCTATGTTCATGCCGCCCGTGTAGGCCACATCGTCGCAGACCATGATCTTGCGGTGGTTGCGCAGGTTGATCATGAGATTGGGCGGAAAGAGCCTCGGGGGCAGGAAATAGGCGGTCTTGACGCCGTTGGCCGCAAGGCGTGCCACCGGCGAGCGGAAGGAATAGAAGCGCCCTATGCCGTCCAGAAGAACGCGCACCTCGACGCCGCGCCTGGCCGCGGCGATGAGGGCCTCGCAGAACTTGGTGCTAGTCTCGCCGTTGTTGAAGATGTAGGTGACGAGAAAGACCTGTTTTTTTGCCCGTTCGATGGCCGCCAGCATGCGCGGATAGGCCTCGTTGCCGTTGAAGAGGGGCTCGACGGAATTTCCCGGCACGAGATGGTGGTTGGTGAGCTGGCGTCCCATCCTCTCCATGTGCACGAGAAACTTGGGAATGTCCGGCGAGGTCTCTTCCAGGGGCGGATGCGCGTAGGTGGGAAGCAGGCTTGCCTGCCTGCGCATGATGGCCGCGGCCCTGCTCTGGGTACGGCCAATGCCGAAGAGAATGTAGATGAGAAGGCCGAACGCGGGCACGAAGAGGATGAGCCCGGCCCAGCCGAGGGCCGAGCGCGGATCGCGCTTGGTGAGCAGGATGTGGATGATGCCGCACCAGGAGAGCAGATGGAAGAAGACAAGGCCGAGCTTGATGAAGAAGAGCATGTGACTTTCCCTGATGCCTCTCTCTGACGTCTCTTTCCGATGCCTCTTTCCGATCTCCTCCCGTCGGCTCCCTGTCGAGATTCTCCCGCTTCCTGCCGTCTTGCTGTCCGACGGGTCGGGGCTGCCTAGCGGGTTCTCGTCCTCGACTCGATGGAGGAGGAGAGCTGCATGAGCAGATCACGGACCGAGGTCGCGTCGCTGGCCCTGGCGGCCTTCAGCACAAGCTCGGCAAGGCGCGCCACGGACGGGATCTGCGCGGCCCTTTCGGAGACCTGATTCATGAGGCGGCCAATTTCCTTCATGTCCTTGCGCAGGAAGGCCGAGCGGGCAAGGGAGACGTAGTGGGCAAGCTCCTGCCCGGTTCTCGCGTCAAAGCCGTCCCTGGCCTTTCCCGCCGTGCCCTGGCCTGAGGAGCCGAAGCCGAAGAGATCCGGGATTTCCTCGGGCTCGTCCTGGGCGTCGTCCCAGGCGGGACGGCCAGCTTGCGAATCGGAACCCATGTCCATTCTCAGGGTCGTGTCGTTTTCGGCAGGCCTCGGGATGGCCCTCGGGCTTTCCGCCGTCGTGCCGCCAAGGTCCAGCTGGACATCGGGCCCGGCGTCGGCCGCCTTGTCGAGCTTGATGTCGCCCTGGCCGGTCCCGGGCCAGGCCTTGCGGGCGTCGCCCGGCTGAGCCGCGACACCGGCCTGCCGGGCATCCTGCATCATCTCGAGGGTGGGCAGATCCTCGATGGCCATGGTCCGTGTTTCCCCGCAGCTTTCCCCGGTCTCCCCATGGGCCCTGGGCGAAAGCCCCATGGCCTCTTCCTCGCGGAACTCGTCCAGGGTGTTGAAGAGGGCCGCGTCGTCGATGGGCAGCACGAGGGCGTGGGTGAAGCCTGCGTTGCCAAGGCTCCTCCAGGTGGACTGATCCTTCGTGTAGGCAAGGAAATGGGTGAGAATTCCGCCTTTGGCGCACAACTCGCCAAGCTCCTTCAGGAAGCCTTTCGTGGAGGGATCGGCGAACTCGCCCTCGAAGACGTACATCTTGGCAGGGAACTCCCTGGTGAGCTCCACGGCCTCTTCAAGGCTTTTCGCCGCGCGCACGTGGCAGTCCCTGCGGCGCAGGACGTGGGTCAGGACGGCGAAGAAGGCATCGTCCTTCGTGACGGCGACGACCGTCATCCTCCTCTTCATGTCTTCCCTGAAGCGGGCTTCCTCGCGCAGGCGGAGGATGGAGGAGGCCAGTTCGTCGGTCCTGGCCAGAATCCCGTTCATGGCATTGCGCGCATCGTCCGGGAGCCTGGCCTCGGCAAAGAGGTCCGTGAGGCGCTCGCGAAGGGAAAGAAGATGATCGCGGGCGGCTTCCTCGCCCCTTGGCATGGAGATGGCAGGCGTCGGCTCCTCCACGGGCCTTTCGACGACCTGGGCAGGCTCGGGCTCGCCAAGGTCGAGGGAGAAGGCGTCGCTCTTCCTGTCGGGGGACATGGAGGGGGCGAGAGACTTCGGCTCCACCTCCTTCTGGCCAAGAGCCAGAAGCGTGATGGCGCCCAGGGCGATGCCAAGATGCGGCAGGGCCTGCAGAAGATCGGGGGCAAAGCCGGAGCGCATGCCGAGAATGGCGAAAATGGCCGCGAGCACGGGAATGGTGGTGGCAATGAGGAAGCGCACCGCGTTTTGCGCGCCCACGACGCAGGCCCAGAGCGCCCCGGGAATGAAGATGGCCATGCCGAGGGGCCAGATCTGAGCAAAGCGTGCCGTCCACTGGAAGTTGGGCACGAGCGGCAGAAGCGTCAGGGCCGCACCGGGCAGGCAGAGCAGGATGAACTGGGCGTCGAGCGCGCGCGAGGCCTCGCGGCAGCGCATGAAGTGCCTTGCCACGTGGGGCCAGAGCATGAGGGCAAGGCCCGCGGTGGTGAGGGAGGCAAGCACGCGCGGCGAGTAGCCGGCCATGGTCGAGGGGATGCCGGACCAGGCCTGGGTTGCGCAGGCGGCAAGGTAGAGAAGGGTCCACAGCCTCCACTGGCCGGGCTCAACAAGGCCCTTCAGAAGGCAGAACACGATGACCACGCAAAGCGCGACCAGAGTCGCCTCGTGCCACGGGTAGCCTGCATGTTCGGAGGCGCTCTGGGCCTTCAGGATGGTCGGCGAGAACCAGAAGCCGGGGATGCCGTCCACTCTCAGGAAGCAGACCTGGGGCGTCTCGAGAAGGGGCGGAAGCTCGATGATCCCCTTCTTCGCGGCGGTCTCCTGCCACTCGAGGGTGCCCGTGGCAAAGCTCGGGGAATAGAGCACGGGCTCGCCGGGCACGGAGCTGCCAAGGTC
The DNA here is from genome assembly GCA_964635595.1 of uncultured Desulfovibrio sp. Lineage (GTDB taxonomy): Bacteria > Desulfobacterota > Desulfovibrionia > Desulfovibrionales > Desulfovibrionaceae > Desulfovibrio. Next base: position 21,423 of record CAZWOT010000005.1, on the reverse strand, counting down.
GAGAACGAGCTTTTCATTGCTGTCCTGGAGTGCCGGAAGCACGAAGCGCAGCCAGGTGACGCCCGGGGCTCCGAAGAAGGGCATGCGTTCGGGGGCGAAGATCTCGAACTTGTGGCGGTACTGGATCGAGGCCGCCTCGTTCACGTCGATGGAATAGTCCGGGTCGAAAAGGTGCTCCAGATAGGGCGTCAGCGGCTGGCTGTCCTGCAGGACGAGGGCCGGGACGGGATTGGGCTTGTCCGGGAGAAGGGTGGCCAGAATGCGGGCAACGTCCGGCTGGGCAAGAGCCTCCGGCCGAGTCTGCGTGCCCTGATCCTGCGCGCCCTGAGCCTGCCGCTGGCTCTGGCCGAGGGCCTGCAGGGGGGAGAGATCCTCGGGCGCAGCCTTTGCCACGGCGGCGGGGAGAAGGAAGGCGAGCAGGAGCACAATGGACAGAAGGACTGCCCGCTTTTGTGAAAATTGCGTTGTTGATTCGGTCAAGCCGGACATGGAGAAACCCTGGAGCTGGCCGGGAAACCGTGGGATTGTCGGTCCGCGGCAATGGAAAAATCTGTCAGTTGGCCTCGTGGGCGCTTTCCCTGGCCTGACGGATGAGGTCGGACAGGGGCGAGCCGTTGGGGGTCTTCTGGTCGGGATCGAGGGCAAGCAGCTCTTCCCAGGCCTTTATGCCGTCCTCGTGCCTGTGCAGGTCGAAGTAGAGGACGACGCCCTTGTTGTAGAGGGAGATGCGGTGGCCGGGCTCGATTTGCTGGGCCTTCTCGAAGGCCGCCACGGCCTTGTCGTACTGGCTTTCGGCCCGGTACATGACGCCGAGGTCGGTGAGCACGTCGGCGTCGTTGCCGTCGAGGGCAAGGGCGTTTTCGTAGGCCTGGATGGCGTTTCGATGCTGATGGGTGTCGAAATAGAGGTGCCCGAGATCCACGAGGGCCTGCCTGTTGCTGGGGTCGGCGAGAACCGTGCGTTCAAGCTCGCTGATGCGATCGAGCGTTTCCTTCGGAATGGCCTGTTGCTGGGGCGCGTTTTGCGCGGGAGCCTGGGTCACGTTCTGCATTTGCTGGGTCGGGGCCTGCTGATGGACGATCACTTCCTGTCGGGCCGCGAAGGAGCCCGCGATGAGGCCCACGACGAGGGTGAGCGCCAGCACGAGCACGAACACGGGCCAGGTCATGGAAACGGTTCCGGGTTTGTGGGCCATGGGGGGCTGTCCGTCGACGGCGTTGGCATCCTGCAGGTTTGCGTTTGACCTGTCCGTGCCGCGTGGGCGTTTTGGGTTGCGGGCCATTGGTCTTCCTTATGGGAATCGTTTGGTATGGGAGTCGTTTGGGCTTGATGCGCCGCCCCCCTGCCCTCGGTTTTTTTCGGGCTTTCAGGGACGTTTTTCGGGCGTCGGGCGCGCTTTTTTTTGCAGGGAGCGTTCGACCTCGGGTTTTTCGGGGACAGTTCCCGAGAACGGGAAACTTCCCGGGCCTTTTCCTATCCTGTCCATATGCGGGACACAAGGCTTTGAGGGTCTTGCGTCCACGAAGCTGTCCCCTCGAGGGACCGATATTTCAGGGGCTTGCGAGCCGCACGGTGATCATTGCCCCGCGGGGGCCCCGGCGCCTTCGGGGCTGGCCTCGCCGTTGGCTGGAGCCTTCTCCGCCGGTCTGGCGTCCGTCCCGAGGGCCTTGTCGATTTCCTGCTGGATCTGCTTGAGCTTCTCCTTGTTGGCGTCGCCCGCGACAAGGCCCTTCTTCCAGTGTTCCAGGGCCTTTTCCGTGTTCTTCAGGTAGTACTGGTAGATGATGCCGACGCTGTAGCGCACCTCGATCCTGTCCGCGATGGCCAGGGACTCTTCCATGAGTCTCGCCGCGTCCTCGTAGTGCTTGTTGAAGTTGGCGATGTAGCCGAGCAGGTAGGGAACATCGGGGTTGTTGACGTCGAGCACGCGGGCGCGGTCGAGGAAGGTCTGCGCCTCGTCCATTTTGCCCTGGCCGAGCAGGAGCATGGCGAGCTCCACCTGGATGGCCGCGTTGTTGGGCTCCTCGCCGGCCTGACGCATGAGCCTCGCGAGCGGACTTTCGTCGCGTGCGGCCTGGCGCTTGGCCGGGATGTTGGTGGGATGGACGAGGGAGGGGTTGTCAAGGCGCTCGAAGACCGTCACGCCGACCATGAGGAGGATGCCGACGGCCAGAAGGCCCATGACGACCTTTTTGACGGTGCCGTTCATCTACTTGCTCCCGTTCCCGCCGCAGGCCTCGTCGGCCAGGCACTCGAGCTGGGAGAGCCTCGCAGCAACGGTTTTCAGGCGCAGGGCCAGAAAGGCCAGATAGCCGCCAAGACCAGCCCACACGGCAATGCCTGCGTACAGCACCCAGGGTTCGATCATCGTTTGTCTCCTTGAAGGGACGGCAGAAAGTGCCGCCCGTCTGTTGCGAATGAAGTCGGGGGAAGAAGCAGGGGATAGAACTTGGAAGAAAATGTCTCGGAAACTGGCCCCAGTCGGTGCTTTGGCGCTAGAAGTAGTCGTCCTTTTCCTGTTCGCGCTCTACCAGCACGTCCACGCGCTCCTGCGCGTCGACGAGGGTGGAGCGCAAAAGCACGAGGCCTGTCCAGAAGACGCCCATGGCGGCCACGGAAAAGATGGCCGTGAGCTTCATGTCGGGGTCGAGGCCGCCGCTCTCGTTGGCGAAGACGGCCGGGTGGATGGAGCGCCAGAGCCTGGCCGAGAGAAAGACGAGCGGCACGTCGGCAAAGGCCACGATGCCGAGCACGGCGCGCACGATTCTGCGTCTGGCAGGAGCCATGTTGAGGCCCGAGACAAGCAGGTAGCCCATGTAGATGAACCACATGACAAGCGCCGTGGTGAGTCTCGGATCCCAGGTCCACCACACGCCCCAGGCCTTGCGTCCCCAGAGCATGCCGGTGACCAGCGTGAGCGTCGTGAAGAGGACGCCCACCTCGGCAAGGGCCTGGGAGAGCCCCTCCCACTTCCCGTCGCGGCGCACGAGCGTCAGAATGGACGTCAAAAAGAGCAGGAAGAAGCTCAAAAGCGCCCACCAGGAAAGCGGCAGATGGATGTAGAAGAGCTTCTGGATGGGGCCCATGATCGCCTCGGTGGGCGCGTACATGAAGATGAGCCACCAGCTCGCAGCCAGAAGCAGGCCCCCGACAAGGGCAGCCGCAAGGGCTATGGAGAGTGTTGCGCCGTGTTTTTTCGGGAGCGTTTTTTTCGGGAGTGTCTCAAGGGACATCATTCGTCTCCCATGTAGACAAAGCGGAACAAAAGCAGGGCAAGGGCCAGGAAGATGGCGTCGAAGGCCCCGGCAAAGCCGAGCCAGGAGAAAAGCTCGTCCTCGCCTCCCTCGCCGAAGAGCACGCCGAAGACGCGGATGGCCGCGAGCAGCTGCGGGCAGAGGAGCGGAAAGACGAGCAGACTCAGGAGCGATTCGCGCGCAGTCTGCCCCTGCGAGAGGGCGCCCAGAAGCGAGCCCAGGATGGAGAGGCCGAGATTGCCCAGAACGAGCATAAGAAGGGCCTCGGGGACTGCCGCGGCCGGCGTCTGGCCAAGGAAGACCAGTATGGCCGGGAAGAAGAGGACCTGGGCCAGGGTGATGAGGATGAAGCCGGCCAGGGCCTTGCCGAAAAAGACGCCCGTGGCCGGGGCGGGTGCCAGGAGCAGACCCGTTCTTGCCCCGTTTTCCTCCTCGAAGGCATAGAGCATGTTGAAGACGAGCGTCTGGCAGAAGACGGAGGAGAGCCAGAAGATGGAGGCCGCCATCTGCCCCGAGGCCACCTCGCCGGTCTTTTGGGCCAGCGAGAACATGAAGACGAGCAGAAGGCCCAAAAGCACTGACTGCACGAGACCCGCCCCGCGCAGGGCAAGGGAGAGGTCCTTGCGGGCAAGGGAAAGACCGAGCCTCAGCATGCGCCCTCCCCGGCCGCGGCAGCCTGGACCGCGTGACCGTCCAATGGCTTTTCCACGAGGGTTTTGTCCACGAGAGCTTTTTCCACGAGGGTTTTCTGCGAGAGCTCGAACTCCACGTCCGCGAGGCTCGTCTCCCCAGCCAGATGGCTCACCCAGACGACGCAGGCGCCGTTGTCCCTGGCCCGTTTCATCTCGCCGTGGAGAAGCTCGCGGGAGGCCTTGTCGAGGCCCGTCTCGGGCTCGTCGAGCAGATAGACGGCGGGCTTGAGAAGAAGCACGCGGGCAAGGGCAAGGCGCTGGGTCATGCCGCGGGAAAAGACGCCCGCGCGGGTGTGCGCGAAAGCTGCCAGTCCCACATGGGCGAGCATGGAAAGGATGTCCTGTTCGTCGGTCGTCTGCCCGTAGGCGCGCTGCCAGAAGGCGAGGTTCTCCGCGGCCGTCAGGTTCCCGTACACGAAGGTCGAGTGCCCGAGGTAGCCCATCGGGATATCGTCGTCCTCGAGGACGATTTCGCCCGCGGTCGGCCTTGTGAGGCCAGCGATCATGCGCAGAAGAGTCGACTTGCCGGAGCCGTTGCTGCCGGTCAGAAGATGCACGCGTCCCGCATTGAGGGTGGCCGTGACATTCTTGAACAGCACGCGCGAGGCGAAGCTTTTGCCAACCTTTCTGAGCTCGATCATGTCGTTGGGTGGATTGTTTTCTGGATCGTTTTCTGGTTCGTTCCCGGTTCCTTTTCCGGCCCGGTTTCCGGGCGCAAGCCCTCTTGCCGAAATCAGGATTTTGCGCGGCTTGTGCGCGTGCCGTCGTCCGTGGACTCTACGTCATCCTCACCGTTTGGGCCACCGTCGACATCGCCCCCGAGTTCGTCCTCGTGGCGCCTGGCGGATTTGCGGCGAGCGAGGTTGAAGAGCGGCAGGATGGACATGATTGCGCCGCCAAGCCACAGCCAGCTCACCATGGGCTCGATGCTCACCTGCACCACCGTGCGGCCGCGCGAGTCGAGGCCGGAGACGGAGGCGTAGACTTCCTTGCCGAAGCTCGCGGCCACGTCCACCTCGGAGAACATCATGCCCTGGAACTTGTCGTAGGCGCGCTTTTCCGGGTTGAGGACGCTCACGACGTTGCCGTCCCTATCCAGCACCTCGAGGGTGGCGCGCAAATACTCGTAGTCGAGGGCCCGGTCAATGGTCGTGGCTTTCAGGCGGATCTGGTACTTGTCGAGAGCCTGGACGGCGCCTTCCTCGAGCACCATGTCCTGGGTGACCTTGTAGGGGCCGGAAAAGGCGATGCCGATGGCGCAGAGCGCGACGCCAAGATGGGTGCCCATGGAGCCGAAGCGGAAGGCCCCGCGTGCACCGAAGGCCCTGAAGCCCACGATGAGGGAGCCGACGGCGATGGCGCCTGCCGCGAACTGCGAGACGAGGGGATGGATCTTCTCGTAGTTGAGGTACCAGGCGGCGCCGGCCACGAGAAGGCCGCCGATGATCGAGAGGGCAAGGCCCTTGCCTCCCTGGATGCCCCAGCGCCAGGAAAGCCAGGGGCAGAGCGCCAGAAGCAGGAGAAGAAGGCTTGCCAGCGGCAGGCACACACGGTTGTAGAAGTCGGCCTCGAGGCCAAGCGGCGCATCGCTCCAGATGCGGCTTATCACCGGCCACATGGTGGCGGCGAGGATGATGAAGCCGAGGACGAGGAAGATCCAGGCCGTGAGCAGCAGGGCGCCCTCGCGGGAGAGCGGGTTTTCAAGCTCGCCCCTGCCCTTCTCCGAAAAGAGGGCAACGAGAAGCGTCACAACAAGCGCAAAGCACATGAAGAGGAGCAGGGGCTTTCCCACCGAGCCACGGCCGAAGGCGTGCACCGAGTCGATGACCCCGCTGCGCACGAGATAGGTCGCGAAAAAGCCCGCTATGGTCGTGAGCGAGATGAGAAGGGTATTCACCCTCGACAGCTTGCCCTTCGCGCGCTCGATCACAAGCGTGTGCAGGGCGGCCGTGCCCACGAGCCAGGGGATGAGGGAGGCGTTTTCCACCGGGTCCCAGGCCCAGTAGCCGCCCCAACCAAGCTCCATGTAGGCCCACCAGGCGCCGAGCATGATGCCGGCGGTGAGAAAGCACCAGGCAGTGATGAAAAGGACCCTTGTGGTGTCGTACCAGGACCTGTCGCTGCCGCGCCCGGTCACGGCCTGGGCAAGGGCCATGCACGAGGGCACGGTGAAGCCGCCGTAGCCCAGGAAGAGCAGCGGCGGGTGCAGGATCATGCCCGGGTTCTGGAGGAGGGGATTGAGTCCCCGGCCGTCCACGGGAGCCGGATCCTGCTGCATGAAGGGATTGCTCCACAGGGCAAGCAGGGTCGCGAAGAAGGCCGTGACGCTGAAGAAGAAGATCCAGAACCAGATGCGCGTGGCGGGCGGGACGGCCCTGTAGGAGGACGTGAAGGCGAAGATGCTCCCCATGATGGCGACCGAGAGGGCCCAGAAGAGCATGGAGCCGTGCTGGCCGGCCCAGAAGGCCGCGTACTTGTAGAAGGTGCCGAGGGCGTTGTCGGTGTAGCTCGCGACGTACTCGACCCGGTAGTCGCTCGTGCCGAGAGCGTGGAGAAGGATCAGCGAGGCGACAAGAAAGCCGCCGGTCACGAGAAAGTGGCCCTTTTCGATGAGGCGGGCCGCCCTTTCGGAACCCTGGTTTGCCTGGGTGAGGCCGAAGGCCGCGCCGAAGGCGGAAGCCACGAGCGAGACTATCAGGAGGATGTAGGCAAGGGTATACATGTGGGTATGTCGATCCTTGTTGGGCGTATGGGGGTGGGTGACTTGTTTGGCCTGGCAGGCTTTCGGGGCATTTTGTGGGGCCATGCCCGGGTTTTCGCCGTGTCCCCAGTCAAACGTTTGCCCGCTCGGAGGCATCCGGGCGGGCAAGACAAAAGGCTGGGCTTCAAGGCGTCGACAGGGAGCATCGCCGCGGGCTGGTCGGAACTGCGGGGGCTTTGGCCCCCTGACGTCAGGTGCGGTTCTCCTTTTGATACTTGGAGGGACACTTGGTCATGAGAACCCTGGCCTGGAAGGTCCCGTCCTGTTCCATGCCGCCTTCCACGATGACCTCGGCCCCGTCCTTGAAGGTGTCGGGCACGATGCCGGTGTAGCGCACGAACATGGTGTTGCCGGGATCTTTCTGGTCCTCGAGGGCGAAGGACACGCCGAGACCCTCGCCGGGCTCCTTGATGGAGTTGGCCTGCACGATGCCGAACAGCCGGATGTTCTTCAGCTTGCTCTGGTCCTGTGCCTTGGCCTCGGCCACGTCGAGGAAGTAGGTGCTGTTTTCGGAAAGGCCGGTGAAAATCAGAAAGCCCACACCGCCCAGGAAAAGAAGGGCGATGAGAGCGTAGGTACAGGTGTTCTTCTTTCCACGTGCCATAAGGCCCTCTCGAAGCCCCGAAAAAAGGGGGAAGCATCTTGGTGGTCACCTTTGAGTCTATATGCTGGAGAAGAAAGTGGCAAGCAATAATGACTCGCAATAGCAAAAATTGTTCAGGGCAGAATCTGCGTCCTGGCGAACGCCGTGCCGAGCAGGGAAGCCGAAGGCGATTGCGAACGACCGTGCGGGATGGGAAACCGCGCGGGCAGGCCCTTTCCCTGTCCTCTTCCCTGTCTTCATCCCAGTCCTCCTCCACAATACCACGGGAAGGGCGAAAAGCCCCGGGGAAATTTCGTATATCGTGCCCTTATGTCGCGGGACACGATATTTTTTGACAGGTGCAGGCAAACGAAGCTGGAAAATCTTGAAAAGGATCGAGGGTCCGCATCGAGGGCAGCGTGGTTGGCAGGCACGGGCTCTTTTCGCAAAACGTGCGAAAAGTGTCACAAACGAGTTTTCTTTTTCCGGGTGCGACGAGGTGGCCAAAGTAATTTCCAACGACTTGCGCAAGTCCGGTCAGCAACCTTGGGCACCCATTTCTTTGCCTTTGGCAAAAAACGAGGAGATGGCATGGCAAAGACAAGGCGAAAATACGGTGTTCCAGCCAAAAAGCAGAAAGGAAAAAGCTTTGTATTTTGGCGAAAATCAGTGAAAACGGTCCTGCAATACAGCCAAACATATCCATATTGCGACACTGCAAACGTTGGGCTCGTGACAAAAATCGGCTTCTACTTTCCTGGTTGAGCGTGCAAACAAGATAGTGTTCTGGGTCCTCCTTCGTGTTTCATTTCACAAGATTCCGAAATTTTCGCAAAAAAATTGCAAGGAGCCATGTTTTACTCTTTCAATAACAGTTGCCTTGTGCTAGAAAAGTTAGCGTTGCATCCATGTGATGTCTTGAACAATCAAGTGGGGGTATGCCCGTGTTGGAAAAACGATTTCTGCCGGTGGTCCTTCTGACCGTGGCATTGGGAGCGGCCGCGATCGCCGGCTACCTCATACCCGAGGACACCGAGGAGGTGCCGAAGCGCATTGCCATGCACAACACGGGCGGCCCGGTGGTGTTCGAGCACGCCCGCCACGTGGACTGGGTGGCTTCCTGTACGGAGTGCCATCATGATGTGACCACGGGGGCCATGCAGCCCATCAACTGCAATCTGTGTCACGACGTGGTGGTGGACGAGACCTTCGTGGCCGACCATCAGCAAAAGTACAGCCAGGACGCGTGTTTCACCTGCCACCACTATCAGCCGGGCACCCAGGACTGGGGGCACGAAACGCATCGCCTCGACTTCGGCCTCGACTGCACGAGCTGCCACCACGCGGACACGAGCATCGAGCCCGAGCCGGCCAACTGCGCCGACTGCCACGAGGCCGGCTCTCCGCCCACCATCGGCCCCCTCGAGGAGGGCGAGATGCCTTCGCTTGCGGACGCGGTGCACATGCGCTGCGCCTCCTGCCATCAGGACTGGTTCGATCTCAAGGCCAGAGGCTGCATCAAGTGCCACATCAACGAGCCGCCGGAGGGCGGCGAGAAGGCAAAACGCATGCACGTCAACATGGACACCATGACGTGCACGGCCTGTCACGACCAGGAGCCCGCGATGCTCATTCCCAACCGCATGCAGGCCCACCACGGCTCGTGCATGGGCTGCCACGCAAAGCTCGACGTGGGCCCGCGCACCAAGCAGGACTGCAAGCAGTGCCACATGTCGTCCTAGGGTTGTCCCAGGGTTGTCCTGGGGGGACATGAGTCGGGCACGCTCTTTGGAGCGATTTCGTCCTGAAGTTCAATTCTGTCTCGGCTGGTGGCCCGGCGAGTCCGGACATGTCCGCCCGACACATATTGGATTTCATTGTGAAACCGCTCCTGGAGCAGGAGCCGCGAAACGAGCTCGAGCGTCACAAGTCAAGGAGGACGCCCCGGGAGGAAAAATCCCCGGACGCGATGCCATATGAAAGAACTGTTCACCATGCTGCCGGACCCGCGCTTCCATCTCGTGAGCGACGTGCGCGATCGTTTCGGCATGGCCCCCGAGCCAAGCCTGGTCCGTCTCAACCGGGAAGGCTTCAAGCTCGACGAGGGCGTGCGCAAGAAGACCAGGGTGTATCCGTACATGCACCTTGGCTCCCACCCGGACCCGGAAAAGGGCGATCTCTTCGCTCCCATCTTTGGCGAGATAACCGAGGTGGGCGAGCGCAGCGTCTTCGTGAAGCGCATCGAGCCGACGGAAGAGCTGCTTGCGGCCTTCAACGCCGTGCCCGAGACCGACATCCTGGCCCTCGAGGAACGCGGCGAGGCCCTCAAGCCCATCCTGAAGGGCCTTGGCCTCAACACGAAATCCCTCGGCCAGCAGTGCGAGACCCTCGTCGTCAACGGTCTCAACCCCGATCCGGGCGTCACCTGGGCCGAGCCCATGCTGCTCACCCACACCAAGACCTTTCTGGCCGGCATGACCATGCTGCGCAGGCTCTCGAATGCCAGGCGCATCGTGCTGGCGGCCCCCGAGGAGCTCAAGCTCAAGTACCACGACATCGAGGTCGTGGGCGTGCCGGCCCGCTACCCGGCCAGCGTCAACGCCCTCGTGGTCAAGGCCGTGACCGGCGTGGAGCACCCGGAAGGGGTGGGCATCGTGGGCGTGCACAACGTGTGGAGCCTCGGCCGCGTGGCCTCGGAGAAAAAGCCCCTCATCGAGACCGTCATCACCGTGGGCAGCATGAGCTCCACCGGGAACTGGATTGTGCGCGATGGAAGCACCCTTGGCGAGATTCTCTCCTTTGCCGGCATCGAGCTGCACTCGGGCGACACCATAGTGCGCGGCGGCCCCCTGCGCGGGGAGAGCATCGAGAAGCTGGATCGCAGCGTCACCAAGGGCAGCCTGGGCGTCTTTCTGGTCGAAAAGGGCAGCATACCGCCCATGGAAGGTCACAGCCCCTGCGTGTCCTGCGGCTCGTGCGTGGCCATCTGCCCGGCAAGGCTTCGGCCCGACATCCTGAGCCGCTACGCCGAATTCGGCCTGCACGAGCGCTGCTACGAGCAGTACATCACCTCCTGTCTCGAGTGCGGCCTGTGCGGCTACGTGTGCATAGCCCGAAGGCCCGTGCTCCAGTACATCCGCCTTGCCAAGGCCAGGCTGGGCCTCGGCGTGCTGAAGGCGAGCGGCCTCTACGCGCCCGATCCCAGGCGCGCCGCGAAGGAGGAAGAGGCCAGGGCCGCCAAGGCCGAGAAAGAGGCCGGCACCGACGCCGGCGACAAGACGAGCGAGGCGCAATCATGAGCACCCAGCAGACAACACCGTCCCTTCTGCTCGCCATGAGCTCGCCGCCCTACTGGCATTGCGGCAGGACCGTGGTGCGGCGAAGCCTCGACCAGATCATCGCCCTTCTTCCGGCCATTTTCATGGCGGTCTGGAACTGGGGACTTCCGGCCTTCCGCGTCATTGCCCTCTCCGCGGCCGTGTGCGTCGTCGTGGAGGCCGCGGCCTGCAAGGTCATGGGACGACGCCAGACCATCGCCGATCTCACCGCCGTCGTCGCCGGCATATGCCTTGCCTTCCTTCTGCCTGCGGCAGCCCCCTGGTGGCTTGTGGCCATAGGCGCGGCAGCGGCCATGATCTTCGGCAAGATGCTTTTCGGGGGCCTGGGCGACAATCCCGTCTCCACCCCCATCGTGGGCTGGGCCATTCTCTTCGTGTCCTATCCCGTCTTCATGGACCCGAACCTTCTGCAGATCCACACCACCTTCGAGGATCCCCTGGCGCTTCTGAAATACCTCGGCGTGGAGCGGGCCTCGCAGGTCTCCTTCGTCGACCTCGTCATGGGCCGCCAGATTGGCGCCCTTGGTGCCTCGCAGGTGGGCGCGCTGCTCGTGGGCGGCTGCTACCTCATGGTGCGCGGTGTGGTCCGCTGGCAGATTGTGCTCGGCATGCTTCTGGGCGTGGTGGTGCCCTTCGCCATCCTGCACGTGGTCACTGGGGTCGAGGCGGTTTCCCCGATCTTCCACCTTCTGACGGGCTCGACCCTCTTCTGCGCCTTCTTCATCGCGACCGACTCCAACGTGGCGCCCACGCACGGGCTCGCCATGTTCCTCTATGGCCTGACCTGCGGCGTCATGGTCTTCCTCATCCGCGAGTTCGGCAGCTACACCGACGGGGCGCCCTTCGCGGTGCTCGTCACCTCCCTCCTCACGCCGTATTTCGACCTCATACGGCCAAAACCCTTTGGAGTGCGCTAATGGGCGGCATGATACGTACAGTGGTGGTGCTCACGCTTTTCTGCAGCGCCTCCGGATTCTTTCTCTCGTACCTGAAGGACGTGACGGCCCCCATCATCGAGGAGCAGCTTCTCGTGAACGTGCAGGGTCCGGCCATCACCAAGGTCTTCAACAACGCGGACAACAACCCCGTCTCCGACCGCCACGTCTTCACCACGGCCGACGGCAAGGAAGTGGTCGTGTTCCCCTGCTTCGTGGACAAGGAGCTCGTGGGCGTGGCCCTGGAGAACTTCGGCAAGGGCTACGGCGGCGACGTGGGCGTCATTGTGGGCTTCAACATCGCCAACGACAGCCTCGCGGGCGTGGGCATGACCGTGCTTCGCGAGACGCCGGGCCTCGGCATGCGCGTGCGCGAGCCCGCCTTCTCGAGCCAGTTCAAGAACGCCGAGTTCCCCATTGCCCTGTCCTCCCAGGGCGGGACCATCGACGCCGTGTCCGGCGCGACCATCTCGAGCAGCGGCGTGGTGGAGGCCGTGAACAGGGCCAACGCTGTCTATCACGAGCTGCGTCCGCAGATTTTCGCGCAGTGGGAAAAGTAGGAGAGCAACGTCATGGCATTCGTCAAGGAATTCAAGAAGGGCCTGTGGGCGGAGCTGCCTCCCTTCCGGCTCTTGCTGGGCCTGTGTCCCACCCTCGCCGTGACCACCTCGGCCTACAACGGCGCGGGCATGGGCGTGTGCGTCATCTTCGTTCTGACGCTCTCCAACATGCTCGTGGCCCTCTTCCGCAACATCATCCCCAAGACGGTGCGCATCGCCTGCTTCATCGTCATCGCGGCCTCGCTCGTGGTTGCCCTCGAGCTTGTCATGCAGGCCTACACCTATCCCCTCTACGAGGCTCTGGGCATCTTCGTGCCGCTCATCGTGGTGAACTGCATCATCCTCGGGCGCGCCGAGGCCTTCGCGGCCAAGCACAACGTGGTGGACAGCGCGGCGGACGCCCTCGGCATCGGCCTCGGCTTCACCCTGTCGCTCACCTTCCTCGGCAGCATTCGCGAGATCCTGGGCAACGGGACCTGGTTCGGCATCGACCTCTTCGGGCCGAACTTCGAGCCGTTCACCATCATGGTGCAGGCTCCGGGCGCCTTCATCTGCCTCGGCCTCATCCTCGCCGGCATGAACTGGATGAACGCCCTTCAGGCCAAGCGCAAGGGCTCGGTCTACTCGAGCATCGGCTGCCAGGGCTGCGGGGGCGGCTGCGCCGGCTGCAGCATCGCCAGCAAGCGGGAGGACTAGGCCATGACCGAGATCTTGACCATTTTCATCGGGACCATCTTCGTCAACAACATCCTGCTCGCCCAGTTCCTCGGCAACTGCCCCTATCTTGGCTGCTCGCGGGAAAAGGGCGTGGCCGCGGGCATGGGCGCCGCGGTGGTCTTCGTCATCGTGGTCTCCACCATCTTCACCTGGCTCATGCAGCACTACGTGCTCAATCCCCTGGATCTCGGCTACCTGCAGACCATCGTCTTCATCGTGGTCATCGCGGCCCTTGTCCAGTTCGTGGAAATGTTCCTCAAGAAGATGGTGCCCCCGCTCTATTCCTCGCTTGGCATCTATCTGCCGCTCATCACCACCAACTGCGCGGTCATGGGCGTGACAATCCTGGTCCAGCGCGAGGGCTTCACCCTGTTCGAGAGCATCTTCAACTCGCTCGGCTACAGCCTGGGCTTTTTCCTTGCCCTTATGCTGATGGCCGGCATCCGCGAGCGTCTCGACACCTGCAGGCTGCCCAAGACCATGTCCGGCACCCCCATCGCCCTCGTGATGGCGGGTATCATGTCCCTGGCCTTCATGGCCTTCAAGGGCATGGCCCAGTAGGAGGCGGAACATGAACATGATTGTTTTTTCCATCCTCGTCATGCTGGGTCTCGGGCTCGTCTCGTCGATCCTTCTGGCCGTGGCCTCAAAGGTCTTCTTCGTGAAGGAGAACCCGCTGGTGGAGTCGGCCATGGAGATTTTGCCCGGCGCCAACTGCGGCGGCTGCGGCTACGCGGGCTGCGAGGGCTACGCAAAGGCCGTGGTCTCCGACCCGGACGTTCCCGCCAACCGCTGCTGCGCCTCCTCCAAGGAGGGCATCGTGGCGCTGGCCGAGCTCACCGGCAAGATGGTGGCCGAGGCCGAGCCCCTGGTGGCCATGCGCCGCTGCGACGTCTACCGCGGCCAGGTGGCGACCACCTACGAGTACCAGGGCATCCCCTCGTGCGCGGCGGCGACCCCCTTGCGCGGCGGCTCCCACGCCTGCAACTACTCTTGCCTCGGCTTTGGCGACTGTGTGCAGGCCTGTCCCTTCTTCGCGCTGTCCATCGTGGGCGGGCTCGCCTGCACGGACGTGGACCGCTGCACCGGGTGCGGGTCCTGCGTGACCGCCTGTCCGCGCGGCGTCCTGAAGCTCATCCCCAAGCGCGCCCGCGTGTGCGTGCCCTGCAACTCCCGCGACAAGGGCAAGTCGGTCATGGAAGTGTGCGGCGTGGGCTGCATCACCTGCATGAAGTGCGTGAGAAGCTGCCCGGCCAAGGCCGTTTCCCTCAAGGACAACCTCATCGTGATAGACCACGACATCTGTCTCTCCTACGGCGATGAATGCGGCATGGTCTGCGTGAAGGACTGCAAGCGCGACATTTTCCGGCCCATCGACCTCGAGGGCAAGTACGACCTGACGGTCAGGGCCGAGGAAAACGAGAAGGCCGTGGCCTAAGGAGTCTCCCATGCTAGGAAGAAGAAACGGATCTGATACGGGGAGCCTCGGCCACGTGGGCGGCGAACTCGGAAAGGAGGGTCTTGCGAGACGCCGTTTTCTGGCGGGCCTTGCGGCCTTCGGCGTTGGCATGGCCGTCTCGCCGGGCGTGTTCGCCTCTCCCGGCACCTACCAGCAGACGGCGCTTTTCATGGGCACCTTCGTGCGCGTGGACGTGGCCGAGGAATCCGGCATGCTGGCCGAGGAGGCCGTGAACCTGGCCTTCGAGAAGGGACGCTCGCTGGAGAAAATCCTCACCCGCTTCGACTCCTCCTCGCCCCTGGGCGTTTTGAACGGACAGGGGCATCTTTCGGACATGCCGAAGGAGCTTGCCCTCCTGCTCGAGGAGAGCGCCCGCGTCTTCAAAATGACCGGGGGAAGCTTCGATCCGAGCGTTCTGCCGCTCGTGCGGGCCATGCAGGAAGACCCGGGCAAGGGGAAGAACCTCGATTCGCGGGATTTGCGCGAGCTTCTCGCCTTCGTGGACTTTGGCCGCGTGAGTGTGGGCGAAGGCGGCGTGCGCCTTGGCCAGGGCCAGGCCCTGACGCTCGACGGCATCGCCAAGGGCTACATCGCGCGGGAAATGAGTGCCGAGCTCACGCGCCTCGGCTGTCCCAACCATCTCGTGAACGCGGGCGGCGACATTGCTGCCTCGGGACATCCGCGCGGGGCCAGTGCCTGGCGCGTGGCCATCCAGTCCCCCTTCAACCAGGGGCGGGCCAGGGGCGTGGTGTACCTGCGCAAGGGCGCGGTCGCGACCTCGGGCGTCTACGAGCAGCGTCTCGACAACGCCTCGGGAAGCCATCTCGTCATTCCCAACACCCTGAACGTCCCGGACGTGGTCTCGGCCAGCGTTTCCTGCGAGGACGGCATGCTCGCCGACGCGCTCGCCACGGCCTTCTCGGTGCTGCCACCGGCCCAGTCCATGCGCCTCTGCGAAGGCCTCGACAAGGTGGAGGCCATGCTCGTCCTGCGCAACGGCAGGGTCATGCGCTCAAGCGGCTGGCCGGCCTAGCCCTGCGAAGAACCGGCTTTGGTGTCCTGGCCCGAATCGGGTCACAAGTCGGACAAAATATCCAGGCATACGCGATACGGCCTCCTGGGAAGCTTTCCCGGGAGGCCGTTTCCAGCTTTCCTGGTTCTTGAGTGCCTGGGCCTGGCCGCCCCGAGGGGTGTCGCCGCAGCCTGTCAGAAGACGCGCTCGAAGCGCTTGGGACAGGACCTGCAGCTTTGGGGCGCGGCTCCGTGGGCAAGATCCGCACGAAAGTCCGCGTAGTCTGGCAGCTCCCAGATCTTCGTCGGATCGGTCTCGAGGATGCTTCCGCACACGCGTCTCGTTCCGGTCAGAAGGGTCCTTTTGCCTGGCCTGTCCGAAAGTCCGTTCCCGACAATCTCCCCGAACATCTCTTCAAACATCTCTTCCCTGAAGGGCACGTTCAGGTAGATGCAGGGCGAGAGTTCGCCCTCGGCGTCCACGTAGCAGCTGTGGGCGATGTCCTCGCGGCAGTTGCCTGGGGACCTGTCGGGCAGGCAGTAGCGTATGGAAAGGCCTTTTTCCGCGGCCCTTGCGGCTGTGTCCTCGAGAAGGACGCGTGCGCGGGCGATCTTCTCCGTTTCCTCGGGACGGTAGGCAAGGGAGAGGTGCTCGGGCAAGACGGGCATGTCGAGGGTGCTCACCACGCACTCGGGCACTTCCCACTCCTCCATGAGTTCGGGGATGCGCCGGGCGGCCTCGAGACGGTCGGAAAGAAGCAGGTAGGAAAAGTGGATTTCGGGCGTGCGGCTCCCCAGGGCCTTCTTTGCCCTGGCGAGAGTTCGCACGGCCTCGCGAACCTTGGCGAAGGGAACGTTGACCCTGGCGTCGTTGCTCTTCTCGTCGGTGCCGACAAGGGAAAAGGCCACGACGTCCATGCCGCTCCCGACGGCCTTTTCGGCCAGTGTGTCGTTCATGACAAGGCCGCAGGTGGTGGTGGATGCCCTGCAGCCGGCAAGGACGGCGAGGCGCGCGTACTCGTCGAGGCGTGGGTGGGCGAAGGGTTCTCCCCAGCCCTGCAGGTGCACCCTTTGGGACTTCAGCATGAGCGGCACGAGGGCGGCGTAGGTTTCGTCGCGCATGTGCCTCGCCCGCCAGGCGTTGTGCAGGATGCCTCTGGGGCAATACATGCAGGCACCAGGGCAAAAGGATGTCACTTCCACCTGAATGTGCCGCAGGGGGCGCACCTTGCCCGATAGGCGCGAGAAGAGGCGCGAGAAGGCGCCTGGCAGGCGCTCTTTTGCGAGGGCAAGCGGATCGGCCTTGGGCTGGCTCATGGGGATGTATTTCTCGAGATGCGGGCTGATGTTCCCGGAGGGTCGGGATTTGACGTTGTACCATGCGCCCCCGCTCTTGCCGACAAGCTCGAGATGGGGGCGGGTCTTCAATGGACAACTTCTTCAATGGACAACTTCTTCAACGACGGCAGCGACAAGACCTGCCGCGGCGTCATCAATCCGGGTGCCCAGATGTGTTTCTTCATCAACAAGAGTCATCAAGCACAAGATTCGTCATGCACAAGAAGGAACAGCTCTGGATGTACGACTGCGACATGGGGCTGTAGAGAGTCCAACTCGGCCGTCGTCTTGAGAAGGCAAATTCTCGGGGAGCGTTTTGGTCAGGCTCGGGACACGCCTTTTCATGGCCTGTATGGGTGCCGTGTGACCGGGACCTGGGGGGCTGGCCCGTCCAGGCTCGAAACCTGCTCAACAATCGCGGGACAAGGCCTTTCTCGCGCTTCTCCACCGTTGCCTCGACCAGCGGAAACCAGGGTTTTGCGCCCCACTTTGTCTTGAAGAACCGTATGCCCTCGCTCGCGCACAGGCCGAGATTGCAGCGCACGTGTCCGCTTTCGGCGCCGTGGGCCATCAGTGCGTGCAGAAGCGCGTCCGCGCAGCCTGGCGGGGCGTCGTGGCTTCGGAAGGCAAAGAGATAGAAGCTCGTGGTGTAGGAGGAGTACTCGCCCACCGCGAGCCCGCAGATTTGTTCGCTGTCGAGGCGTCTGGCCGTGAAAAGGCGGCACTGTCTTGTTTCGTCCGCGAAAAGGCCGCCCATGCGGGAAAAGAGTATGGCGCCCTCTTCCTCGAGGCGCCCGTCGCCTTCGCGTGCCAGCATGCGGCCCGTTGCGCTGGCCACGAGGGCCTCGTGCTCGGTACCCCATCTCGAGTCCGCCTCCACCCGGCAAAGCGTGGCAGCCCTGCGCAGCATGTTGGCGACTTTGGGGGGCGGCGAGACCGGAAGTTCGATGCCGTAGCAGGCGTCACGTTTGACCCTGGCATCGGGCGGAAGCGTCGCGGGCAGGCAGGGCGCAAGCACGGTCAGGCGCGAGAGCCAGGGAAGGGCAAGAGCCTCGCTCACCGCGTCGTCCAGGCCGTCCCTTTGGGTGGCCTCCACCACGTTTTCGCCCACGTCGCCCTTGAAAAGTGCCTCGCTCTCCTTGGGGTAGCCTACAAGCACGAGGCTTGAGCCTGCACGCCAGCCGAGAAACGCTCCCACGCGAAGGGGTCGGCTTTGGCCTACGGCCTGCACGTAGCGGCCGAGGTGCTCGGGAACGAGCGCCCGCGGGGCAAAGTCGTCAAACGCGTTCACGAGAAGAACCGGTTCCGGGACGTGGGGCGGCATGAGAAAGCGCGCGTCATTTGAGTCTCCTGCCGAAAAGACCGTGGTTGATCGGGGTCACGACAAAGCCGTCCGCCTTCAGCATGCCGCGCAGGTTCACGAGATGTGCCGAGCCTACGAGGGCCAGGGCGTTGCCGGCCTCGATGTAGGGCAGCATGCGTTCGTGGAAGCGACGGTCGCGTTCGCCGATGATGAGGCCCGTGCGTGTGGGGAACTCGGTGCTCGTGCCCATGAGGCCCTCGAGATCGCCGGCAAGATAGGCGCGGGCGTTGGCGCGCAGAAGCCGGGGCCACTGGCGGCAGGCCCTCAAGTGGTTCACGGCACGCTCCACGGGCACGGCGCGCAGGGCCTCGAGCTGTTCCTCGATGTCCTCCATGGCCAGCACCCGCTTGCCCTGGGCGTGGGCCAGCCGCCAGGCCTCGAGGTCCACGGAATAGCGCCAGCCCTTGCGCTCGAGAAAGGCGCACCAGAGAGCAAAGAAGGCGTACCAGTGGCGGGTTCTGCGCAAGTGCCAGCGCACGTCCACGGGTTCCGCGGGACAGATGTTCAGCAGGCGCGCGAAAAACCCCTCCGGCCCTCTCACCACGCGCTCCACGGCTGCACGCTCCTCCTCGGTCAGAAGGTCGTACAGGCAGGCCGAGGGCTCCGGCGGCGTCTTTCCGCAGAGGGCGACCTTCTCGAGGCTCCTGTCGTCGAGATGTCCCTCGAAGAGCACCGTGTCCACGTGCTCGTAGAGCTTCTTGAAGGACTTCTCGAACGACTTGCAGAAAAAGTGGGCCGTGCCGCCAATCCACGAGGTGCGGCCGTTCTTCTCCAGTTTCCAGAGCATGCGGAAGGGCCGCTGGGCGTAGTCGTGCTGGCGGATTTCGCGCTCTTCCTTGTCGAGGTCGAAGCTTGCCTCCATGCTGCGCAGGATGACGTTGACGGAAGCTGCCTTCTTCTCTTCCCGCCAGCTGGCCTCGACGTAGGGAAAGGCTGCAAAGCCTCCCCACTTGCGCTTGAAGCGGGCAATGCCCTCGTTGACGCCGAGCCCCAGGTGGAGCCAGCGCTTTTTCCTGGCCCTCGCGTCCGCGATCATGCGCGCAAACAGGACATCCGAAGCGTGCGGTGCCGCATGGCGGCGGGAACGTGCTCCGAGCACATAGACGTCGAAATCGGGGGCAAAGCCGTCCACCACGAGCGAGGCGGCAAGATGTGAGGCTCCGCTTTCGTCCTCGCTCCAGGCGTCGACGAGTTCGGTCTCCTCGCAGTCGATGGAGAGGATCAGCTCTTCGACCTTGCCGTAGAGGGCCTCCACGTCCGGGGCGAGGTTGGCCTGGCCCGTGAATTCGCCCCACAGCCTGCGGTGCTCGGGTGTAAAGGACCGCCCGCGCCTGATGCGCAGGACATGCTCGAACTTTGCCGCCACCCGCTCCATGCGTGCAGGGAGTCCGGCCTCGAGGTCCAGGAGGAAGAAATGGTCTTCCTTCGTCTTCATGCCCTCGAGGCGGGCAGGCAGGAGGGGAGCTGCCACGCGGATGTAGCGAGCTTCCGTTTTCTCGACGGCCTGTTTCAGGGCTTCGTCGAAGGCTTCGGCGTCCAGGAGGTCATGACTGCCGCTCAGGGGATAGCCTATGCCCACGAGCCACTCGTCCGCCGCGTAGAAGATGTAGTCGTCGATTTGCAGCGCGCGGCCGCCGCTGGCCCTGCACATGAGGGAAATGTTGTGTTCCGGGACGCCCTTGACGAGCCCGTAGAGTTCTCTGCTGTCCAAAGTGGTGGCGTCCATACGTTGCCCCGCAGTTCGGCTTGCGTTTTCGGAGATGATTCCGGGGATGATTCCGGGGATGAGGAATTTTGTTCAGGCAGGGAAAGGGAAATGTTGGCAAAGAAAACGCGGGAAGCAATGCCTTGCGCGTCCCTGGCGGAACCAAAAATCTTGCACGAGTGCAAGAAATCCCTTGACATGAGCCCCGGGAGCGGACTATAGAATTCAAATCACATCGCGGGGTGGAGCAGTTCGGTAGCTCGTCGGGCTCATAACCCGAAGGTCGTAGGTTCAAATCCTGCCCCCGCTACCAGGAATTTCCAAGGGTTTACGGTACTGGCCGCAAACCCTTTTTTCGTTTTGGGACCTGACTCGCCAAAGAGAGAACCCGCAACGACGCCTCGAAGGGCATTGCCATTGGCCTGGGTGGGCCTGGAGGGGATCAAAGGTCAACAAGGAACTGCCGGCAGGGAATCTTATGTTTTGTTGCTGGGAAATTGGCCATTGAGGCCTGTTTTGCAGGGGAAAAGTACATTTTGCTCTTGAGCGATTCCTTGTGCGGGGATTGGCGGACATGCACTCAAGGATCGCAAAAAGTTCTGGTGCAAGTTTTGGTGCAATGTCGCACAGACTTGCACCAGAATTTGCCGTTTTGTGGTGCAACTCTTGAGTTTTCGGTGCATCTTCTGAAACAGGCCCATCGATGCCTTCTGCAGGTCGATGCCGCCTGCGTACAAAGGCCTTGAGCAGCGAACTCTCCCGATTGTTCTCAAAAATCAATCTCCCACTGCCCACCCTTGTTGGGTCCAATACGGCGCAATGTGCCTTTTTCCTTGAGTACGCGTATTCTGGAAAGCACCGTGCGCCTGCTGACACCCAGAAAATTGGCGAGCTCGGTGGCGGTTATGCGGGGATTGGCATACATGCACTCAAGGATCGCAAAAAGTTCTGGTGCAAGTTCTGGTGCAATGTCGCGCAGACTTGCACCAGAACTTGCCGTTTTGTGGTGCAAATCTTGAGTTTTCGGTGCATCTTCTGAAGCAGTCGCAGTCCTGCCTTCGGCAGGTCGATGCCGCCTGTGCACAATGGCCTTGAACAGCGAACTCTCCCGATTGTCCTCGAAATCAATATTCGGCCATGCCTTGAGCGCGCGCAGAATGCCGGAACCAATGCCGTGGTACGGCAAAAGCCCCTTGGCGGCATAGGAAATCAGGATGGGATTGCGGATGTTGGAATTGCCGTTTTTGATGTTGGCTATGGTCAGATTGTTCGGCAGCGTGCCGGGACTGACAATTTCCACCCGGTCATCAAAGATGAAAATACGGATGGGCGCGCTGACAAGGTAATCCCTGTGTACAAGAGCATTGACCAGAAGTTCCTCGAAAACCTGTTCCGGTATTTCCGGAGTACCCGGTGAGTTGACGCCTTTCTTGCCCTGTACCTTGTGCAGGTTGCGCATGACAAAAGCCAGAGCGTTCTTGAAAAGCCTGCTCAAAGGGCCTTCAAAATCCTCGGTATCGTCATAGCGGTCGGCATGAACGGCAATTCCCGGAAAACGAACGCCTTTGGTCACAAACTGCGGGAAAATCAGCTCCGGACGTTCGGCAAAAAGAAGCACTCCGGCCAGGTTGAGATTTCCATCGCCAGCGGCAAGATTCAGATTTTGCAACATGCGCAGCTGTTCAGCGTATGTATCCGGGAAATCAC
>CAZWOT010000004.1:0-37027 GCA_964635595.1 uncultured Desulfovibrio sp. | reverse complement strand
GGGCGTGGAGTTGTTCGACTTCGAGTGCCCATGCGCTGCCAGTTTGGACTCGGACAGTTGCGAATCGATGTTGGAGCCGTCAACGGAAAGCCAGACTTCCCGCCTGCCGTTTTCAGTGCACTTTGCGAGCCAGGCGTCACGGAAGCGGTCAAGCGCATCCGAAGTAATCTTGTGGCCGAGAAACTCCGAGATGAAGGAGGGGCTCCAGGGTTTTCGCGAGAAGAGAACCTGATGAGCCATCTTTTCCTTGTAATGTTGCATGGCACTGGTCTTGTGACGAATCAGATACAAGGCCAGATCCATGAAGACATTTGAGTAGGACGGGCCGAGGCTGGCATACAAAGTGGGATAGAGTCCCATACTCCAGCCAATGGCGAGAAAGGTCATGTACAGCCCGGCCATCACCGTGGTGGCTCCGGGTGCGCGGTCTCCAAAGGCTGCCTCCCACTCAGCGGGATAGTACGTCCTGAAGATGTCATTGGCGAACATCATGCCGTCGGTGGTGGCATGGCCAACGACATGCCTGCGCCGTTTACCGTTGACGTAGTAGAACCTGGAGACCTGCTTGGACTTCCGGTTGACATAGCACCCATTTGGAACAGGGATTGCCGGGAGCTCGGTGTAGATATGGCCCATAATTCATCTCAATCTAGAATGTGTCTTAGAGAACAAAGTTTTCTTAACATTTTAATAAAAAAGATGCAAGAAAAAAGTTGGGCATTTTGCCAAAAAATTTCAGCAAAATGCCCAACTAATGACTTGGAAGTGGACTTGGTGTGTTCAGGGGGGCGGTGTTCCCGCTTCACGAAAATTTAGGTTCCCTCAAGGTGCCATGCGCATGCGATGTTCCGGAAAGCATTGGAGGGAAATGGTCGGGAGAAAAGGAGCCCTGACAAGGAGCGTGGGCACAAAAAAGGCGGAAAGCGTCTTGACAATTTTCCCCGTTGGGCTTTGATGTATGGACCTTTGTCCGTCATCGGGCAAATGGAAATTTCCATCCGCTCTTCCGTCTCCTTGGCCAGGGCCAGTTGGGGGCAAAAGTTGAACGGATGCCTCGCAAAGGAGAGGATCTCATGGCCACCAGCCAAACCATGCGTTGCGATATACTGATTGTGGGCGCGGGCCCTGCCGGCTCCTGTGCCGCCCGCGCGGCAGCCCGGATGGGCGCCGACGTCATTTTCATCGACAAGAGGACCACCGTGGGCGTGCCCGTATGCTGCGGCGAGTACATTCCTGCCCCGCTCTCGAAAAAGCTCGAGATACCGGAGGAGTGCATCGTCCAGAAGACCACGGCCATACACTCCTTCCTGCACGGCAGGTGCATCCAGGAGCTGCCCGCCTGGGGACGCATCGTCGCCCGCGACGTCTTCGACCAGAGTCTCGCGAAGTCCGCAGAGGCCGCCGGTGCCAGGCTCTTCACCGGCATGAGCTTCATAGGCCCCGAGAGCCCGGACGACATGCGCCGCTACGTGGTCGTGGACAACGACGGCGCAAAGCACATCGCGGAAACCCAGATCCTCATCGGTGCGGACGGCCCCAGATCGCGCGTGGCGAGCCTCGTGGACAGCGACGAGCACGAGATAGTCCCGGGCATGCTGGTGCGCTGCAAGCTCAAGCACCCCACCGAGCACGTGCAGATTTATTTCGACGAGTCCATGCCCGCCGGCTTCGGCTGGGTGTACCCCAGGGGCGACATGGCCAGCGTGGGCCTCACCATGGTGAAGAAGCCCGGCTGCAAGTCCGTGAACATGATGCTTCAGGAATTCGTAAAGATGCTGGTCGAGCGCGAGGTCGTCGAAAAGCCCGAGCGTCTCGAGCCCATGGGCGGCATCATCCCCGTGGAGCAGCGCCAGTGCGTCTTCGGCCACATCCTCCTTGCCGGCGACGCCGCGGGCCACGCCCATCCCGTCACAAAGCAGGGCATGCTCCAGGCCACGGTCGCGGGCGAGATGGCCGGCCGCTGGGCCGCCCAGGCCATCTCCTCCGGCAACATCGACGCCGTGCGCGAGTACGCCGAGGAATGGGAAGACACCTGCGCCGGCGTCCTCAGCCACGCCGGCCGCCGCCGCAAGGCCTGGCTCGACCACGAGGGCTCCCTCGAGGAAATCATCCGCACCTTCTGGGTGGGCTTCAACGAGTACTACAGGCCATAGGCGAAACACGGCTGCCCGAAGCGTGGTTCTTCCCGCGGACGGGACGTTTTGCCAAACGTCTTCGGACAGGCCGCCATTCAGGCGGGATTTCGGTTGAAAATTTTCAGGCGGTGCATGAAGAATGTTTCATGCGCCACCTGAACTTTTGCTGTCCGGCACCTGCCGAAAAACAGCCGAAATTCGCGCCCCAAGGTTCAGGCGCTGCCTGCCGGCCGCTTTTAGGGCAGACGGCCTTTGCCTACTGCACCGGCACTTCCAGGGTGACGGTCGTCTTCTTGTTGGTGCGCTCGCGCCATTCGGTGATGTTGCGGGTGCACTGCATGCCCACCTGGGCGAGGCCGTCGCGGCCGCGGTTGCTCTTCTTGAGGCCCGCAAGCTGGCAGTCGCACAGCTCCGTGCCTGCGCACAACAGGCGCTCGGTCGCCGTGTCCGGGGCATAGGAGCGGATGGAGACCACGCCGCAGGGCTCGTAGCCGCAGGGGCGGGCGGTGTCCAGATCGAGGATGCGGTAGACAAGCGTGTGCCCGTCGAACCACGCAAGCGGGCTCGACTCGAAGACGTCCCTGGCGCCGCTCTGGGACCTGCTCTGGGGCTTCTGGGCCGCCTTCTTGCGCTGGCGCCTGCCCTCGGCCTTTGCCTGGGCCTCGGCCTTCGCTTCCTCGGCCGCCACATTGCGGCGTACCATCTCGTCGTGCTGGGCCCTGGCTATGAGTCGTGCGTCCGGGTAGTAGCTGATCCGCTTCTCGAGCTCGAAGAGGGAAGGGTAGTCGTAGAGATGGAGCACGTGGTTCACGCGGATGCCCACGTCCACGGCCAGCAGGCTCATGTCCGGCGAGAGGTAGACGGCCGAGAGGTGCTTTGTGTCCGGCACGCGCAGAAAGTGCTTCTGTCTCCCCTCCTCGTCGAAGAGATAGAGGCCCTGGGGAACCTGGGTCGCCTCCTCGGCTTCCTGGGTCACCACCGCGTAGGAGAGTTTCGAGCCGAGGACGGGCTTGCCGGTGATCATGGGGGAGAGGAGCACGTTCTCTTCCTCGGCCCTGGTCTCGAAGACGAGATCGCCGGCCATACGGAGCTCGGCAGAACCGCGCTCGACGATTTTGGCCCTGAAGGAGCTTGAAAGGACGGGACGGCTCTTTTCTTCCGGCGCTGCCTCCCTGGCAGCCTCGCCGCTGGCGGCCTCGCCCCTGGCCGCCTCGTTGGTGGACGCGCTGGTGGACGGGGTGAGCTGCAGATCGAGCTCGTCCGGCTGTCCCGGCTCCCCGGCCGTCTCTCCCGGCAGGGGCGAGCGCTGGCGAAGTTCCTGGAGCATGCGCTCCATCTCCGCGGACTTGCCCAGGTCCGGCATGCGCAGCTCGCCCGCCTGCTCTTCTTCCTCTTCCGGCGCCGCCTCGGAGTCGGGCCAGGGCGTCGTCAGGACAAGGGTGAAGACAAGGACGAAGAGCACGAGGACGCCGGGGGCCATCCAGATCCGGTCCGTGCCGGTAGCGGCGCTTTCGTTCTTGCGGACTGCGCCCGTGGTCTTGCGCATGGGATATCCTTGGTATGGAAAGCGGCAGGGCTTCGAGATTTCGCTGAAAGAAGCGGCAGGGGGCAGGCTCCTGCCGCAAACGTCCCCATTTTTATCTGTCTTGGGCCCGCTTTTCAAGACGCGCAAGGCCCCGACCATGTCCCTGCGGGCAAGTCCCGGGCGGCGTTTGCGGCCAACACCCCATGGGGCAAGGCGCATTTATCGGCGCATCTGCGGTCCTGTTTGTGAAATTTTGCATTTTATCTCGCGCCAGGCGTTTCCCGTACCGGAGCATGCCTGGCATCGTGAAAAAAATCCACGAGGCGACATTGCAAAACGTGCCTTCCTGCGGCACCATTTCGCGCTTCGGGCGCATGGGAAGATGCGTTTTGCGGCCTTGATGCACATTTGCCTGAAATCGCTGACGATTTATCCGGTTCTCCAGGGACATTGCCAGGGAGGGGACACCTCCTTTTCGCACTTTTCACGTGCACCAAGGAAGCCGCTATGCAATTTGCATCTTCGCATTCGCAACTAATGCGGACAGCAATATTTCAGTTAAGTACTCCCGGCATAGCCGGGAGCTTAGTTTGTGAGCCGCTCAAAGCGGCCTAGTTTTGGCCGCCTTCCAGGCGGCACGGGTTTTGCAGATTACACTAGTCGTCCTTCAATCAATGATTGTTCTTGTTTTTCTTGATTGCGAATGTACTGTCTTATTTTTTCTTCATCGCGTCCTACCGTTGAAACGAAATAGCCTCTGGCCCAAAATCTTTCACCAGTAAAATTTCAGGTCTTTCCATGAATTCTGTCTATTGCTATGGCACTTTTCCCTTTTATATATCCTATTACATCTGATACCTTTTCCTTGGGCGGTATCACTATGCACATATGTACATGGTCTACACAAATATGACCTTCAATGATTTTGCAACCTCTTCTTCGTGCCAGTTCATGGAATATTTCTCCCAATTTGGTTCTAAGAGCGCCATACAAAACCTTTCTTTGCGAAGCGGTATGAAAACTACATGGTATTTGCAATCCCACGTAGTATGGCATAAAATATTATAATCCATTTCGTTGAACCTCCAGGGGTGGCCACTTCGCGGCTCACCCACTGGCGGTTCAACATACTCCCGGAATTGTCAAACTCGAGGAGTCCCCCAGCATGGCTGGGGGATTACCGTGTTTATTTTTAGGCTTGTGCAGGGAACATGCGCAATGCTTGTTACGGCCGTAACTTGACCCTTTTGGGCGCCGGGGATAGAAAGAACCAATCCGCCCGGCAAACAGGGTTATCTGTACCCTGGCCCCTTTACTGCTTTTCCCGATGGCTCGACCAAGAGACGACTCATGCTTTCCTCCTTCGACTCGCTCATGAGGAAAATTCTCCTTATCCCGGCCAGGAACCTGGGCGGGGTGCTGGCATTTTTTCTGACGTTGTTTCTTGTCGTCCTCATGCTGGTGCTCTGGAACGTCAGCTCCAACATCTCGGCCGGAAGCACGCGCTATCTCGAGGAGATCAGCCGCCGTCTGGCCAACACCATGGTCAACAGCGTGGAGGGAAGCGCCCAGGCGCTCACCGCCGTGGGCACGGCCTACGAGCACAACCACGAACTCTATGCCCAGGACGTCCAGCGTCTCTACGAGCGGCTGAGCCTCGAGAAGCTCATCTTCATCGATCTGGAAGGGCACGGCCACGACCTGGGCGGCAATCACTACGACTTCTCGGACAACAGGCTGGTCATGCAGGCGACGAAGGGCAAGGACGTCGTCTTCGACTGCTCCGCCATCCACGCGAAGGACGGCAGCGTCCAGAAGAAGAGCCACATGGCGCTCGCCGTGCCCATCTTCCACGGCGACAAGCTCTCCGGCGCGGCCATCGCCGACGTGGGCGAGACCTGGGGCAACAACTTCCTGAACACCGTGCTCATGGAGGGCAGCATCACCTTCACCCTCTTCGACGAGGCCGGGAGCCTGCTCATCAAGTCGGTGGACTTCACCCGCACGGGCGACAACGCCGAGCTGCGCAACATCCAGAACCTGCTCGACGAAACGCACCAGGATCAGCTCGAGAGCCGCATCCAGGAGCTGATGGACAACCCCGACCAGACGTTCCTGCACTTCAACTACTCCATAGGCAAGAACGCCTACCAGGCCGTGCTCGTGCCCATCCGCGAGTACAACGTCTATCTGCTCACCATCTCCACGGGCCATCTCGGCATCGAGGAGTTCGTCTCCCTCGATCGCACCATCACCGCCACCCTGGCGGTCCTCATCCTGCTTCTGACCGCCCTGTGCGTGACCAGCGGCATCTTCTACCACTACTGCCGCTCGCTGGCCTTCACCGACCCCGTGACCGGCGGCATGACCAACGTGCGCTTCGAGCTCGAGTTCGACGAGAGGCTCCATCGGGCCCTGCCTGGCCAGTACACCTTCTTCATCATCAACATCAACAAGTTCAAGCTCTTCAACGACATCTTCGGCCGTTCCGAGGGCGACCGGCTTCTGCGCATCTTCTACAACAACATCCGCAGGGAGCTCCCCTCCGGCAGCATGCTTGTCTGCCGCTCGGGCATCGACGAGTTCGACCTGCTCGTGGCCAACATGTCCGTGGACGGAGTCTTCGAGTGCCTCGATCGGGCCGTCGCCGCCACCATGTACGAGCTCACCAAGAAGAGCGGCTCGCTCGACTACTCCTTCAGCGTGCGCGTGGGCGCCCACACCATCGACGAGACGAGCTCGGACTACGTGAACATCAAGGACCGCGCGAACATCGCCATGGAGCGTGCCCGCAGGACCTTCTCCAACAACGTGCGCTACGGCCTCTTCGACGAGGAGGACATGAAGCGCGCCCGCCGCGAGCGCAGCATCGAGAACAGCATGCAGCAGAGCCTCGACAACGAGGACTTTTACATCATGCTCCAGCCCAAGGTCGTGCTCCTCACCGGCTGCACCTGCGGCGCCGAGGCCCTCATCCGCTGGTACCACCCGCAGCTCGGGCGCATCTATCCCAACGAGTTCGTGCCGCTCTTCGAGCGCAACGGCTTCATCAACAAGCTCGACATGTGGGTCTTCACCAAGGTCTGCCAGCTCATGCAGAGCTGGATGAAGCGCGGGCTTCCCCTCATCCCCATCTCCGTGAACCTCTCGCGCTCCGACATCGAGCGCAAGACCAATCTCGCTGACGAGCTCGCGGCGATCGCCGACTCCTACGGGGTGCCGAGGGAATTCCTCGACCTCGAGGTCACGGAAACCATCTTCTACAAGGACCCGGCCTTCATCCAGAAGACCGTGGACAGCCTGCGCGCCAAGGGCTTCCAGTGCTCCCTGGACGACTTCGGCTCCGGCTACTCGTCCCTGAACCTTCTGCCCGATCTGCGCGTGGACACGCTCAAGATAGACAAGAGCTTCTTCACCTCGCAGGAACTCAACCGCGGGCGCGACCGCGTGGTCATCAAGATGGTGGTGGAGCTTGCCCACGACCTCGGTCTGAAGGTCGTTGCCGAAGGCGTGGAGACCGTGGCGCAGAGAAACTTCCTCTGCCAGTGCTCGTGCACCGTGGGCCAGGGCTTCCTCTACTCGAAGCCCGTCATGCCCGAGGAGTTCGAGCTCATGACCTTCGGCGGAACGCGCCAGCTCTGCTAGAAAGGACGCTTCCCCGGGCAGGGAGCCGCCTGCAAGCTATGTGTCCGCTGCCGTGGGCAGCAAAACGTGCGGCTGCCTGAACAGGCGATGCGTGCCTGAACTTGAAGCCCGTCATGCCCGAGGAGCTCGAGCTCTTGACTTTCGGCGCAACGCGCCAGCTCTGCCAGGAAGGACGCTTCTTTGGACATGCATCCGTCTGCGGGCCGAGAGTCAGCCCACGTGGGCAGAAAAACGCGCGGCTGCCTGAACAGGCGATGCGTGCCTCGAAAGAACGCGGCCGTCGAAAGGACACGTCCGTCGAAAGGACACGTCCGTCGAAGGGCGCAAACAAGGGGTCCCTGACAAGCGTCGGGCAGGCAGCTGTCCTTGTCCCTGGGGCGGCCTTTCTTTCGCGCGTCTTTTCGCGCGTCATGGCAAAAAACGTGTGCCCCGGCGGCCCGCATGCAGAAGGTTCGCACGCAGGGCCCGGGGCACAGATGCCGCAGGCAAAACAGGGCTTTTTGAAGGCTCGACCAGGAACCGCTTCCGTTCCCGGGGCACGATGGACCGCGCAGGTCGCCCGACGCCGGCCTCGGAAAAAAACGATTGGCGGCCCTGCCGGAGGAACGTGAAAAGTGGCAGGACCGCCCTTGGGGGACCCGGGTTTTGTCCACCCATGCCCCCGGGTCCGATGTGGCGTCTTTTGGCTTTTTGGCCTATTTGCCGAGGAAGCCGCCGTCCACGGGGATGACTGCGCCGGTGATGTAGTCGGAAAGCCCCGAGGCCAGAAAGACGGAGAGACCGCACAGATCCTCGCCCGTGCCCCAGCGGCCCTTGGGGATGCGGTCCGTGATTTCCTTGTACTGGGCGGGGTTTTTCTCCTGCATGTCCGCCGTGAGCTTGGTGGCCATGTAGCCGGGGGCTATGGCGTTCACGTTGACGCCGCGTCCGGACCACTCGTTGGAGAGCGCCTTGGTGAGCTGCGCCACGGCGCCCTTGCTCGAGGCATAGGCCGGCACCATGACGCTGCCGAAAAACGAGGTCATGGAGGCCATGTTGATGATGCGCCCATACCCCTGGGCGATCATGTCGCGGCCGGCCAGCTGGCAGAGCACGAACAGGGCGTTCAGGTTGATGTTCAGGATGAACGACCACTTTGCGAGGGGGAAGTCCTCGGCCTTTTCCCGGTACTGGACGCCGGCGCCGTTGAAGAGGATGTCCACGCGGCCGCACAGAAGCTCCCTGATGGCCGCGTAGTCCTCGGGCAGATGCTCGAGGTTGCCGAGGTCGCACTTGTGGAAGACGACGTCCTCGCCCATTTCCCGCGCCGCTTCCTCGATGTTGGGCGCAACGTCCACCAGGCACACCTTGGCGCCCGCGGCGTGATAGGCCCTGGCGATGTCGTGGCAGAGGCCGTTGGCCCCGCCGGTCACGATGGCCGTTCTGTTCCTGAGACTGAGTTCCATGGCTTTGTCCTTCTTGTGCAGTGCTTTACGGGCAGTGCTTTACGGGCAGTGGTTTTTGAGCAGTTCCTTTTTGCAGTGCCTGTGGCGGCCCTGGTCCCGTCCCGCGTCTTCTTCGACGTCCGGCCGGGACGCCCTTTTTCAGCAAATGGTCCCGAGGGCGCTCCATTCGGCAATCTGGGCGCTGTCGTGCCCGAAGAGCATGGTGGCGGAAAGATCCGCCTGCATCTTGTGCAGGCGCTCCAGATTGGCCAGGAAGGCCTCCGTGCCCGTGTTGATGGCGCCTCCGGGAGGACGGCTCGTGTCCCAGCTCTCCTTCGTGTACACGGCGTCGCTCGTGGCGATGATCCAGCCCCGTTGTTCCGTCTTCATGGCCAGGCCCAGAACGCCCGGCGTGTGCGCCCTCTGCACGAAGATCTTGAGATCCGGGGCAAGTTCCAGCCCCTCGTCCACCGTGGTGAAGCGCGCCCCCTCGATGTCGAAGAGGCCTTTCACGTAGGCCGAGTTCTTCTCGCCCGTGAGCGCGCTCACACAGGCGTGCTCGAGCTCGCTTCTGGCAACGAGGATGTTCTCGATGGCCCTTGTTCCCTGGAAGTAGC
Source organism: uncultured Desulfovibrio sp. (assembly GCA_964635595.1). Lineage (GTDB taxonomy): Bacteria > Desulfobacterota > Desulfovibrionia > Desulfovibrionales > Desulfovibrionaceae > Desulfovibrio. The sequence continues at coordinate 27,681 of CAZWOT010000004.1, read as the reverse complement.
GCAGTCCGCCCACGTGGTCGAAATGCAGGTGGGAGAGAATGAGCCTGTCCACGTCCGCGCAGGAAAGGCCTTCCTTCTTCAGCGCGTCCTCGATGGAGACGAAGCGGCCCACGGGATAGACCTCGTTGATGTGCTTGCCGTACTCGCGGGTGCTGTAGGGGCTGTTGCCGGTGTCGTAGAGGATGGTCCCGAGGCTCGGGTGCCGGATGAGCAGGGCGCTCACGGGCGACTGGTACATGGTGTCGGGAGTGTAGCCCTCGACGATGCGGAAATACTGGCAGTCGAGGTGGCCTAGGTCGAGCACGGTGAGGGTGGGGGCGTTCATGGCGTTCCTTGCTGTTTTGGATGCCGAAGGAACCCTCAGGACAAGGCCGTCCGCGGCCTGGGCCCGAACGGTTTTCGGACCCGGGCACAGAACTGCCAGCCATGGGAGTTTTTCAGTCCGGCATCTCTATCTGCTTGTAGCGCTCCTGGGCATTGCGCAGCGTGTGGATGACGCTGTTGGCGATGATCAGGTGCAGATGGGTCTGGATTTTCCTGCAGATGTTGTCCAGGCTCTCGTCGAGACAGACGCCGCGCAGCATGTCGTCCAGGTAGTCCGAGGTCAGGGGACTGATGGTGTTGAAATGGCTGCGCACGATGCAGTGCGTCTTCTTGTTGACCATGAGCTGGCAGGAAAGGATATTGTAGGTGAAGTTGGCCGCGGTCTCCTTCGGGGGCTGGGAATAGCCGCCCACGAGGATGCAGGTGTTGGAAAGGTCGCCCATGGTTCCCTCCTTCAAGGCGTCTCGAAGCGTTTTTGTCCAGGCTTCGTTCCTGTTGAGCGAGGTCGGTGCATTTCCTTCGATCCTTGCCGGCCCTCCCGGGGCAAGCCTGGTCGTCAGGAAGCACTTTTCCTCCGGATTGCGAGGGACCGCGGCACGTCCTGGTTCATGTCCGCACGAGTGCCGAATCGGCCCCGTGCGGCCATTTCAGCCAATGAAGGGATGGTTGTCAAACACCCAGAAGTCGTGCGCGGGCAGGATGACGGCGCCTTTCTTCTCCAGGGCCTCGAGCCCTCTGAAGGACTCGAAATAGGCCGCGATGTCGTTGTAGATGCCGCCGGGCATCCTCTGCTCCCAGTTGGCGAGGATGTTGATCAGATCCCCGGCAATCACGAAGAGGCCCTTTGCCGTTTCCACCACCACGCCCTGCGAGCCGTTGGAATGGCCGGGCAGGGGAACGACCGAGAGTCCTGGCTCGATGGTCTCCTCGCCCTCGACCAGGCGGTATTGGTGGTAGCACTGCAGGAAATAGGGCACCTGGTCGTCGAGCTTCGTCTCGTAGTGCTTCGCGTCCGTGGGGTAGGGAGCCACTGCGAACAGAAGCTCCTCCTTCTGGCAGTAGACAGGCAGGTGCCTCGGCAGATCCAGGATAGCCTGGGCGTGATCCCAGTGCAGGTGGGTCACGATGATGCCGTCCAGATCCTCGGGCTTGCGGCCCTTGAGGGCCAGGGCCTCGAGAATGTGCCTGCCCGTCGTTCTGTCCACCGGGTTGTGGAGGCGGGAGTTGCGCTCGTCGTTCTTGTCCGAGCCCGTGTCCACGAGGTAGGAGCGGCCGGTCGACGGGTTTTCAAGAAGCCAGGCTATGTGCGGCACCTGGACGAGCTCGCCCGGGTTGCTCCGGGCCCCGTGCTTCATGATGAGGCCTCCGGCTATGGTCGTGACCGTTCCGACGTGAAGGGGTGTTATTGTCCACATGGGCGTATCCTGTTGTCCGAAATGGGGGTGGCTTGAGCAAAAGGGCAGTGGGGACTGGTCTGCCGCCTGCCTAGATGAAGTTGAGGAGCCTGCCCGTGGTGAGCATGGAGCAGACGATGAGGAAGGTCTCCACGATCATGACGAGGGCTCCGACCTTCCATGCGTTGCGCAGGTTGATGAGGCCGGTCGAGTTGATGATGGGATAGAAGCAGACCGCCGGCGAGAGGATGGGAGCTGCCTGGGAGAGAGCCACGGTGACGATGACGCCGGCAGGGTTCAGGCCGGCCATATCGGCCACGGCGAGGAAGGCCGGGGCGAGGGTCGCGACCGCTCCGGCTCCCGCGGGAATGGGGAACTGGGAGAGAATCATCACAAGGCAGATGGAGGTGAGCAGCAGCGGCAGGGGAAAGCCTGCAAAGCCGACCAGGTACTCGTTGGCGAACCAGGGGATGACGCCGGTCGTGGTCAGCATGGCGCCGAAGGAGGTGGCCCCGCCCACGAGCATGATGGCGTCCCAGTTCACGTCCTTGCTGTCCCGCTTCCAGCTGAAGATCTCGATGCGGGGCAGGGCGAGGACAACGACGCTGATCATGGAGATGACCGGCGTGGATATGCCGTGCAGGCGGTCCGTGAACCACAGGACGAGGGTCAGGCCGAAGATGAGGATGAAGAGCTTTTCCTTGCGGGTCATGCTGCCAAGTTGGGCAATGTCTTCCTTGAAATGCTCGAGGCCGCGCAGATGCTTGATTTCCGGGGGCATGAGCAGAATGAACGAGCCCCAGAGGACGGGAATGAGCAGAATGGCCACGGGCATGCCGAGACAGGCCCATTCCATGAAGCTGATGTGGATGCCGGTGGCCTGCTCGAGAATCTGCATGGAGGTGGGATTGGCGGCGCTGCCTGCCGGCGTGGCCATGCCGCCCAGGAAGCAGCCGCTGCCGATGCCGAGGAGAAGCGACTGGGCGAAATGGCTCCCCTTCACGTTGCATCCGGACTTGTTGATGATCTCGAGACAGATGGGCATGAGCATCACGAGCACGGGGATGTCCGCGAGCACCGTGGAGCAGAGGGTTGCCGTGGCGATGAAGAGAAAGAGCAGGCGCTTCGGGCTTCCCTTGGAGCCCGCCACCAGAAGGAGCGCGATCCTTCGGGTGAGGCCGCATTTCTCGAAGGCAATGGCGAGGCACACCATGGCGAACACGAAGATGAAGGCGGGTCCCATGAAGCTGCTCATGGCATCGCCCATGTTGAAGATGCCAAGCGGGACAGCCAAAAGAACGAAGAAGGGCACGCTGATTGCGATTTCAACCGGCTGCAGGCTGAAGGCGAGTATGCCCGCGACCACCAGCGCGAAGGCCCGCTGGCCCACCGGGGAGAGTCCCCCCGGGGTGGGAAGCAGGACGAGCAGGAAGAAGACGAGCAAGGGGACTGCCGTGCGCACGAGGTCGGGATGCAGCAGACTGGTTCTTTGTGCTGTCATGGCGTTCTCCTTGAAAAGGAATCGGATAGGGAAGCTTTTTTGTGCCGGCTCTTGCTGGCTTTTGGACAGGGGCCCCGAAGGCCCGTTGCGAAAGGAGTTTTTCGGCATGGACGCCCGGCTTGTCGGCGCTAGCGTATGATGCCCTTTTCCAGCAGCTCCTCGGTGAAGTAGCTCAAGATCAGCTTGGCGCCCGAGCGGCGTATGCCGACGAGGGATTCCAGCACCACGGCCTGCTCGTTGATCCAGCCGTTTTTGGCCGCGGCGCGGATCATGGCGTACTCGCCGCTCACCTGGTAGGCGGCCACGGGCACGTCGAAGCGCTCGGAAACGCGCGTGATCATGTCCTGGCAGGGGCCCGCGGGCTTGATCATGATGATGTCCGCGCCCTCGTCGATGTCGGCAGCCGCCTCGCGCAGGCCGTCGTCCAGCCTCGCCGGGTCCATCTGGTAGGTCTTGCGGTCGCCAAAGTGCGGGCAGGACTCGGCCGCGTCGCGGAAAGGCCCGTAGTAGGCCGAGGCGTACTTCACGGCGTAGGACATGATGGGCAGATCCACGAAGCCCTTTTCGTCCAGGGCCGCGCGAATGGCCTGGATGCGGCCGTCCATCATGTCGGATGGGCAGATGAGGTCCGAGCCCGCCTCTGCCTGGCTGACCGCCGTTTTGGCGATGAGCTCGAGAGTGGGATCGTTCAGCACCCTGCCGGTGGTGTCGCCTTCGGCCAGAAGGCCGCAGTGGCCGTGGGAGGTGTACTCGCACAGGCACACGTCGGTTGCGACCTGAAGGGCGGGGAAGCGGGACTTGAGGCGGCGCACGGCCTTTTGGATGATGCCGTCCTCGGCGTAGGCGCCGCTGCCCACCGGGTCCTTCTTTGCCGGCACGCCGAAGACCATGAGCGAGACAAGGCCGTGGTCCACGGCCTTTTCCACCTGGATTTCCAGCTGATCGACGGAGAGCTGTTCCATTCCCGGCAGGGAGGCTATGGGCTTGCGGAAGTTCCTGTCCTCGGTTTCCACCACCACGTAGCCCATCATCAGGTTGGCCGGGCGCAGGGAAACGTCTTCCATCATGTCGCGAATGGCCGGGTTTCTGCGCAGCCTGCGGCCGTGATAGAATGTCTTCATGTTCTGATCCTTGTCCTGAACGTGTTCCTGAACCTTGTTTGCAGCCCTGGCCCGGCCCTTTTTCAGGTCCCGGCAAAGGGCCTGTCGGTCCTGTTGGCGCAGGGGCAGGGCTTTCGTGCGGGACCTTGCGCTATCTGATGCGGGCAAAGGCCTGGTAGGCGTCCTTTGCGTCCGCAATGGTGAGGACGTCCTCGAAGATGGCGTCTGCCGTGGCCGCGTCGTACACGCGGGCGCACTGGGCGAGGAACTTGGTCTTCACGTCCTCGCGGGTCAGGGGATTGTCGGCGCTGCCCCTGGGATGGACGATTTCCTTTTCAAACACCCTGCCGGCAGCCGTGGCTTCCACGCGCGCGCAGTAGCCGTAGTCCTTGCCGAGGTTGTCCATGGACTCGTCGTGCACCACATGCACGTTCTTCATCTTCGCGCCGATGGCCGGATCCAGGATGACTTCCGGCTCGAACTCCTCGGCCGTGACCTTGCCGCGGCACAGAAGCGCCGAGGCGCAGTAGCCGATGTGCATCTGGGCGCCGGAAACGGGTCCGGGCACATAGTCGAAGCCGCAGTGCAGGTAGACGTTCCTGTTCACGCGCACGGTGACGTCCTCGATGTCGGAAAGGGCAATCCCGTTTTCCGCGGCAATGGCGGAAATGCCGTCCAGGGCGCTGCTCACCGAGCCTGCCGTGGGGTAGAACTTGATGCCGATGCTGCCGCATTCGAACCCGCCCTGGCCCGCGCTCTCGATGGGGCTGGTGTCCACCTTGCCGGAAAGGGTCTTCAGATACCCGCCGTAGGTGTCGTCGAAGAGCTCCACATCGCCCTTGACGTCGTTTTGGCTCATCATGACCCCGTTGATGCCGTGCATGCCGTTGTAGGGAGCCTGCATGCCGTGGATGCTGGAGGAGAGCTGGGCAGACATGAGGCCGGAGCCGAAGACGCCGGCGATGCCGAAGGCGTGGGCCAGCTGTTCTTCATCGAGTCCCAGGAGCTTGCCGGCCACGGCCGCGGCGCAGAAGGGAGCGGCCACGGAGGCCGGGTGGTAGCCGCGGGTGCGCACCTCGGGCATGACCGCAAACGAGACGCGGATCATGGTCTCGTAGCCCGCGCACAGGGCGGTGACGAACTCCTTGCCGGAGACGGGTTCCTTGCGCATGTCGAGGGCAGCGAGCGTCGCCGGCACGGCGATGCAGCCGCAGTGCACCGTGGCCCCGTGGTGCAGATCGTCGTAGGCCATGGAGGCAATCATGGAGCCGTTGGCGAGCGCCGCGTAGGGCGCGGGCAGGCGATAGTCCTCGAAAAAGACCTTTGCGCCGCTTTGCAAGGCAAAGGGGCGGCAGGTTTCCTTGACAGAGCGGGCTATGGCCGAGCGGCTGCCGTAGATCATGCAGCCGGCCGAGTCCGCGAGGCTCAGGGTCACGCGCTCGAGCGCGTGGGGCGTGACGGTCCCGTAGTCGAGGCCGTGCACGAAGGCGGCGAGTTTTTGCAGTGCGTTCATGCCTTTGTCATCCCTTTATGACGTCTTCCTTTCGACGTCTTCCTTTCGACGTCTTCTCTTTTGACGTCTTTCCTCTGGGGGCTCTTCCCGGCATGTCGCGGGAAGAGACCCGAATCCCTCTGGCTAGAAGAGGCGCACGATGGCCTTGGCCACGTCCACGGAATTGGCGATCATGGCCTTGATGAAGTCGTCGGTCTCGTCCAGGGTGATCTCGGTGGCGATCACGGGCTCGAAGGCGTTCGAATGGCCGGCCAGGATCTCGAGGGCCTCCTCGAAGTCCTTCCTGTGGGCCGCGGCGCTGGACACGATGACCTGTTCCTTCAGGCGGGCCTTGTCGATGTCCACGATGCCGGGCTCGTTGAACTGGCCGACGAGGGTCACGGTGCCGCGCTTTCTCACGAGCTGGAAGCTCTGGTTGACCAGGACCACCGGGGAGGCAGCCACAAAGGAGGTGTCCACGCCGTCCGCGCCGCAGGCTTCCTTGAGTTCGGACATGCCCAGGTCCGAGCCGCCGTTGTTGATGGCGAAGTCGGCGCCCAGCTTCTTTGCCAGAACCACGTTGAACTGCTTGGGATCGGCGGCCACGGCCTTGCTCATGCCCCGCACGCGGGCGGCGGAGAGCAGGATGGAGCCGATGCTGCCAAGGCCGAAGAAAAGGGCGCTCTGGCCGGCCGGCCGTCCAGCCTGCCTGGCGCAGCACGTGCATGCAGATGGCCGTGGGCTCGGTGATGGCCGCGAGGCGCACGGAGAGGCCGTCGGGCAGGGGCAGGATGTTGGCCTCGGGCGCACACACGTACTCGGCGAAGGTTCCGGTCCACCTGGGCGTGCCCAAAAGCACCTTGGAGGCGCAGAGATTGGTGTGTCCCTCGCTGCACCAGCAGCACTCGCCGCAGCCCACTTCCGCGAGCACCACGCAGGGCTGGCCGGGCTTGAACCTGGTCACCTCGCTGCCCACGGCCTCGACGACGCCGCTGCCCTCGTGGCCGGTGATCAGCGGCGGGATGCGGCGGGCGTGACGGCCCTCGTAGGTGTGCAGATCGGAGCCGCAGATGCCGGCGTAGTGCATGCGGACAAGGACGTCGTGGGGGCCGGGCCTGGGCGTGGGCATCTCGACGACTTCGCCGAAGTGGGGCCTGGTGATCTGGAAAGCGCGCATGGAGTGTTCTCCTTGAGGGTTGTGGAGGTTGGTTGTGGAGGCTGGTTGTGGAAGGTTGGATTTTTGGATGCCGGTTTCCGTAAGGAAGGTTTTGTCCTGCTCTGCACAATGGCCGGAAGAGAGGAAGGCAGGTCCACGGCCGCCTTGAAATGGTCCCAGAGCAGATGGGTCACAATGATGCCGCCGAGGCTCTCGGGCGCCACGCCGAGCCTTGCCAGGTGCTCCTTCACGTGCCAGTGGGGGAGCATGGTCATGGGCTGATGAAGGCGCGCGTTGGTCTCGTTGTCGAAATCGGGACCGCAGTCCACGAGATAGGAGCAGTTCAGTTCGCCGTTTCGCAAGAGAAAGGCGACAAAGGGAATGTCCATGCGCTCCACTTCGTCCGCGGGATCGCCGCGATCAAACATGCCCTTGCGGATGCAGTGTGGGTTGCCGTGTGCAGGGGTGTGATCTGCCACATGTTGTCTCTTCTCCTGTCGGGATCTCTCTTCCCGGTGGGGGAATCTCTTTTGTGTGTGCGAGCGGGAAGCCAGGCCAAGCCGGGCTAGGCGCGGACCACAAGGCCGATGCGCTCGCGCAGCCCGTCGTTGAGGGCGGCCATCTGGTCCTTGTCCTGGCTCTTCAGGTCGGCGACCTCGTAGTGCATGCCGAGCTGCTCGTACTTGGGCGCTCCGAAGGCATGGAAGGGCAGAAGCTCGTAGTCGTCGAGGCCGGGAACCTGTTTCAGAAAATCGGCTATGGCGCCAAGCTCTTCCATGCTGTCGTTGATGCCCGGGATGACGGGCGTGCGCACGATGAGCTCGACCTTGGGAAATTCGGTCTTGAGGCGCAGGAGGTTTTCCTTGATGAGGGCGTTGTCGACGCCGGTGTACTGGCGGTGCTTTTTCGAGGAAAAGAACTTCATGTCCGCGTAGATGAGCGAACACTGGGCCGCCACCAGGGCGACCTTGGGGAAGGGTGCGTAGAGGGTGGTCTCGATGGCGGTGTGTATGGAGAGCCTGCGGAAGCGCTCCAGAAAGGCCGCAACGAAGTCCGCCTGCATGAGTGGCTCGCCGCCGCTCACGGTGACGCCGCCGTCGGTGCGCCAGGCAAGGGGCTTGTCGCGCACCCTTCTGTACGCCTCGTCCACGGTGAGCTCCTCGCCGTAGACGTGCATGGCCTTGGCGTAGCACTTCTTCGAGCATTCCATGCACAGTGTGCAGAGGCTCGCATCACGGTGCAGGCGCCCCTCGGCATCCCTGGAAAGCGCGTGGCTGGGACAGACCGCGAGACAGACGTTGCAGCCGATGCACTTCTTGTCGCGCCAGCCTATCTGGGGCCTTGCGCTCTGCGACTCGGGGTTGGAACACCACACGCAGCGCAAGGGACAGCCCTTCATGAACACCGTGTCGCGCACGCCCGGGCCGTCATGCACGGAAAATTTCTGGATGTTGAAGATTCTGCCCGTAAGAACCGTTTGCTCGCTCATGGCCGTACCCTTGCCCTGTTGCTTTCGGCATCCGTCTTTCCCGCCCGGCTGTCCCATGCCGGACAGCCGGGCCGTCGAGTGTGGATGCTTGTCTTGAGGATTTTGTCCGAGGATTTTGTGAGATGAGGTCTGCGTGATGAGGTCTGTGCGCAGACAGCAGACTTTTGAGGTCTTCCTGCCCATGAGCCGGTGCCGCCGGCTCGTGGGCCCTGCGTTCATCAATGGAACATCAATGGAACATCAATAGAGCATGTAGACCACGGGCACGAAGAACGCGGCCACGATGGCAAGGCCGATGATGAAGTGCGCGATGAGCACCTTGTAGGTGGTCTTCGTGGGCGACCAGTCGTTGAGGAAGACGAGGGAGGACGCCGCCGAGGCCGCGGGCGTGGTGGTCGAGAAGCCGTAGGCAAAGCAGAGCACGATGATGAGCAGCGAGGGGTCGCAGTTGGCGGCGATGGAGAACTGCACGAGCAGCGGGGTGGCGATGGCCGCGAGCACCAGGTTGTGGAGGAACTGGGTGAGCAGGGTGATGACCACCACGGTGATGATCAGGAACTGGAAGGTGGAGAGATGTCCCAGGATGGGCATGCAGTAGTCCATGACGATGTTGGTGATGCCGACCTCGGGTCTGGACATGGCGTCGGACACGGGCATGCAGGCCGCGTACATGATGATGACTTCCCAGCCGATCTTGCCGCCGTTGGCGGTCTTCGAGAAGTCGAGCACGGGCTTTTTGTTGAGGCGGAACATGGTCAGAAGGGCAAAGACGAGAACGATGCTGCCCGTCATGCCGAACTTCTTGGTGATGGCGGTGATGGCCCAGTCCTGGGGCAGGATGGTCGGCATGGCCATGATGGCGATGAAGAAGGCCACGGACGAGAAGGCGATCTTTTCCTCCATCGACAGCTTGCGGGCGCGGTGCTCAGCGAACTTGTCCTCGGTGATGGAATAGAGGCGATCCACGTTCACCTTGAACACGTAGCGCATCATGAAGACGAAGAGGAGCAGGAGGAAGAGGGTGATCGGAATGTTGATGGCGGCGTAGTAGATGCCGGCCCGCTCGAAGTAGAGGACCAGGATGAGCATGAGGAGCACGAAGACGGTCACGTTGTTGCCGAATCCGTGGGCGATGATGCAGTTCATGCTGTCGAGGCCGGTGAGGCTCAGGGCTATGACGGCCATGAGGCTCGGCCACACGAAGCCGATGCATATCCAGGCGAAAAGCAGGCCGATGAAGATGCCGAGGAACTGCATGCCCAGGGCTGGAGGGGACCCACGGGCGGAAGGTGGCCAAAGCCGAACATCAGAAACAGGGTGATGGCGGCCTTGACAAGGAAGCCCCAGTCGAGGCTGCCGGCTTTGGAGATGGCACCCCCGTCCCCGTCGGCTTCGGGACCGACGGTCATGCTGGTGTCGGACAGGGCCGCTTCAGCGGCGGGCGATGTCTGGCTCATGGGGTACTCCTCTTTGGGCGGTCCGGGACCCCTGTTTTGGGACAAAGGTCCCGGACCCTGCTCCCGCATGGACTTGTCGACCATGCGGGCGTGGACGGATGCATTGCTGCCCTGTGCGGGGGAAGTGTGACGTTGTTTCCCCGCAATCGGGCTCTTTTTCAGGCTCTTTTGGGCGCGGCCCTTTTTCGGGCCTGCGCTAGACCATTTCGTGTTCGGTGCGGGCAATGATCTCGCTCTGCATGCTCGGGCTCAGCTCCACGAAGTAGGCGCTGTAGCCGGCCACGCGCACGATGAGGTTCTTGTAGTCCTCGGGGTGCTCCTTGGCCTTGACGAGCACGTCCTTGTTGTAGATGCCGATCTGCACGTGCCAGAGCTTCAGGTCCACGAAGTTGCGGATGAGGTTCATCAGGTCCGTCGTGCCCTTCTCGCCGCTCACCACCTGCGGGTTCATCTTCAGGTTGAGCAGGCGCGCGCAGCTGTTGGGGTAGACGCGGCTCGTGCTGTTGGCGATGGACATCATGGTGCTCAGGGGGCCGTTCACGTCGGCGCCCTGGGTGGGGGAGATGCCCTCGGAGAGGAAGGTGTGCTTGTGGCGTCCGTTGGCCGTGGCCCAGGTCTTGTTGCCGAGGCCGACATGAGAGGTCACGGGCACGTACTTCACGTACTTTTCGCCGAAGACCGACTTGTACTGGTGGACCAGGGTCATGATCATGGCGTCGAGCTCGCGGGCCACCTCGTCGGCATAGGGATCGTTGTTGCCGTACTTGGGCGCATTGAGCATGAGCTGGCGCAAAGGCTCCTTGCCCTCGAAGTCGCTCTCCACGGCCTCGAGCAGGGCGTCGAGGGAGAGGATCTTGTCGTCGAAGACGAGCTTCTTGATGGCGCACAAAGACTCGGCGCAGGTGCCGAAGCCGTTGAAGTTGCAGTTGCCCGTGTCGTGGTGGTTGCCGCCGGGGATGAGGCACTGGTGGATGTCCGTCATCTCGCGCATGCACACGTCGTTCTGCGAGGACATGAAGGGTGCCGCGAGGCAGGCCTTGTTGGTGAGCTCGAGGGCGGACATGCGGTTCATGAAGTGGCGCACGTAGAAATCCACGCACTCGCGCAGGTTGGACACCACGTCCTCGTAGCTCCTGATGTCCTTGCGGGCGATGCTCGGGGTCAAAAGCCGCTCGTAGCGGGGACCGAAGTGGGCCCAGCCGTCGTTCAGGGCCATCTCGAGGGCGGCGGCGAGGTTGATGTTGCCGCCGAGGGAGAGATAGGTGTCGATGTGCGGCATGCGGATTTCGGTGCAGCCCGCGGCCGAGTAGTCGCGCGCGTGCTCGATGGGGGCGCCGCCCACCAGAAGCTGGGTGATGATGGTCTCGTCGTTGAAGAACTTCGGGAAGCCGCAGCCTTCCTTCACGAGCTCGGCAGCCGCGTGCAGAAGCTCGTGCGGGGTGCCGGAGTGCACGCGCAGGGAGACTTCGGGGTAGTGGAGCGGGAACTCCTTCTTGGAGCGGATGACGAGGTAGGTCATCTCGTTGGTGGCGTCCCTGCCGTACCTGTCCACGCCGCCGATGGTGCAGTTCTCGAAGTGGGCGTAGCCTTCCCAGTAGTTGCCGGCGTTGGTGGCGGAGAAGGGCACGACCTGGGCAATCTTGAGCCACATGGCCTCGAGGAGCTCCAGGGCGAAGTCCTCGGTGATGGCGCCGGACTTGAGATCCTGCACGTAGAGGGGGTTCATGTACTGGTCGAAGCGGTGCAGGGCCACGCCGCCGCTGATCTGCTGCTCCACGCGGTAGGCCACCTGGGCAAACCAGTGGGCCTGCATGGCCTCCCAGAAGTTGCGGGCGGGGTAGGCGGGCACGCGCTCGCAGTTGGAGGCGATGATGCCGAGTTCCTTCTTGCGCACGGGGTCGCTCTCGAGGGCCTCGAGCTCGCGCAGGCGGGCCGCGTAGCGGGCGGCGTAGGCGAGCATGCCCTCGTAGCACTCGATGACGGCCTGCAGGAAGGGAATCTTGTCGAAGCAGTTGTCGACGAGGTTTTCCTGCACTTCCTTGAGCTTCGCCTCGGCCTCGGCCTTCAGGGCAACGACGCCCTTGTTGATGATGCGGTCGAACACGCCGCTCCAGTTGAGGGTGGAGTTGATGTTCGAGTTGTCCTGCATGAGGCCGGTGGCGCCGTAGTCGTCGTCGCCGTAGATGATGTCGCGTGTCTCCCTGGGCAAAAGGGCCAGGTAGCGCTCGTGGGCCGTCCTGCCCTTCCAGTAGGGCACCACCTTCTCCATGAAGGTCTCGATGTCCTCGGCGCGCACCGCGTAGGCGTCCTTCTGCTGGGTGGCGGGCATGCCCTTGGGGAACCAGCCGCAGCGCAGTTCGGGGTAGAGGGGCGAGATGCGGCCGGGGCCGCCCACGGTGCCGACCAGGATCTCGTCGTCCTGGATGACCACGCCGATGTTCTCCATGACGTGGCGAATGGCCTTGCCCCAGCGCAGAACCAGCGGGTACTGCTCGGTTTGGCGCATGCTCTCGGTGAACAGCACGGCGCGCTCGATGTCGAGGCGCGGGCGCCCCTGACGGATGCGCTCGAGCGCCCTGTTGGTGCGGGCCCTGGGGCTCGACTGTCCCCTGCCGTCCACGAGGCGCTGTTCCTGGCCGGTCATGCACAAGCTTCCGCACGTACTCATGATGTACTCCTTTGATTGTCCGCCGGCTTCCCTGGGGAAAGTTTTCCTGCCGGCGGTCTAAAAAACAAAAAAGCCCGGACGACGCGCCGTTTGCATGGCGCGGTCCAGGCTCATTTGGCTTGTCTTCGAGGTGCTGCCTTTGTGGTGAAGGCCCTGACAAAACCACCCGAGTGCCCCGACGGGGCGATATGTTCAAAGCAAGAGAAAACAAAAAACCAGTACAGGCGCATGCTGCCATGCGTCGAACTGGCTCAAGTCGGCCTCAGGCTGGTGCCTTCCGCAAGGAAGGTCCTCTGACAGGCCACCAACTTCCTCTTGGGGACACTATAGGGAAGTCGCTCGGAGCTTGTCAATATTTTCTCAAGCTTTTACAGGGCTCACGCACGACGTTTGACTGAAGTCCCCAATTATGGCAAAATTATAAAATTTGTTTTGCTTTTTGCGTCGTCACCTTGCATAACACCTTGTTTTTATTGATTTTTTACTCCTTTGCCTCTCATTTTCGCCTAGGCCGCCTTCTTGCCCAATACGCGCAAGTACATCTTGTGAAAGTATTTAAAATCTGACAATTTTGCTTTTAGTGCTGGCAATGTGGGCTCTTTTCCCGTCTCCTTTATCTCGATTTTTCGAACTTCCTGAACAAAATTATAAGCAATTTTCATTAATGTCATTTTACCAGTAAAAAATTCATTGTTGCGGCACTGTGTCCTATCCTGATTATATACAACATCCAATACCCAATGAAGTCTGTTCTCTATGCTCCAATGATCACGAATTATACGCATAATTTGTTTTGCTATATATTTTTTATCAAAATTTAGCGAAGAAATAAAATATCTTGTATCCTCTGTAACTTTATTTGTGACCTTATTTGTAAATATACTTTTTAATTCTGCTACACATCCATCGCTAATCATAACCCACTTGTTCTGGATATCCTCATCCAACATATGCCCTGGGAGTATACGGATAAAACGCTGTTCTATTCTTCCATGTCCAAAATCCAATGTATCAGCACCCTTGACCACTTCGCATTGTTCGGCCCTTTTCTCGAACAGCTCCTTGATATTGCTCTCAGTCCCTTTCTCGTTGCCTTTGATCGGCAAGACATAGTCCGCGCCAAGGCTGCAAATTTTCTTCGCGAATCTGGGATGACTGTGAAGTGCGTCGGCAATGACGGCAGCGCCCCTAATATTGTTAACCTTCTCAATGAGTTCCATTGCATGGGGAATTTCGTTTGTCTTGGCATCAATTACTGCGTGTTCCAGAACTACACGATCCCTGCAGTCCAGGAACGAAATGGCTCCGCGCGAATTTTGGCTGCCGGCGTAACGCCGCGTGGCCCGTACTGCCTGACCGTCAAGCGCGATCGTCCTCGTTTCTGCCAGAACTTGTTCCTCCTCGGTCATGTTTGCCTGGGCCACCTCCATCCCCCCTTCTTCCGCATCGTCCAAAATCATCTCGTTGAAAGCTCTGAACAGCCCCATGTTTTCGTTTTTGCCCAGGACAGAGACAAACCGGTGCATGGTGTCGTGCGCCATGTCAGCCAGAGGAAAGTCCCTGAATGTTTTGGCAAATTCCGACTTTCGCGTGTTGTAGTAGGCCGCGACCTGCTCGCAGGTATTGTAGCCCGAGGCAAAAGCGCCCACGGCAATCAGGAACAGGTTTTGCGCGGGAAAGACCACGCGCTCGAGTGCCCGCGTATCGACTATCTCGGGAGCTGGTATGCTCTTCCTGCCTTCGTCCTTGGCCCTATGTTCCCGCTCCCGCTTCTGCATGCGTTCCTTGGCAGCCTGTTCTTTCTCCTGCTCCTTTGCCTTCTTCCTGGCGTACCTCTCTTCTTCGCGACGCTTGTTCCAGACGTCGATTGGAATCATCGACTCTATAGGGTCGGACTTATGGAGCAGTACCCCAATGGCAACGGATTTCAGGTTCTTGTAGGACCCCATCCCATGGTCATACTGACGGCTGCGCTCCATGACATAGTAAAGCCCATCCCAACGTTTCTGGCGCACGTAACCATCGCGAATTGGCGGGTTCGGATTGATAGGTCTTGCCATATTGCCTCCCGGATTAACTGGGCGAACATCCTTTAGTCAAAGCTGATTTCAAAAAATATCGTTTGCCCAGTTAAAAGTCAAGCAATATGGCCACCTTGAGGGAAAATTTTTTCAAAATTTCTTCAAATCTCACGCCTCATGCGTGAGCCCTGCAAGCTTTTATGCCAGTCGGCGAAATTTTTTCGCAAACGGCCTCAACAGCCCATATTTGCGAATGCCCCGCATTGAAAGAAGCTCGTCCTCCCCGTCGCCCAAAACCGTGACGCATGGGGTTTTCCTCCCCGAAACGACCGGCTGGACAGAGTTTTGGCGGAACTTGTGTCAATTTTCCCAAGCGCAATGCTGCATTTTTTCGGCAACAGTTTTCGGCCCTGGTCTGCCGAAAGGAGAAAGGCGGCCCTGGACAGGCATAGTGTCCAGGACCGCCCCAGCCGCGCTGGCTTCAGGACAGCGCGCAGGCTTCATCATGTTGATGGCGCTGCCAGTCTATGCCTTGAGGCTCTTTCCGAAGAACTCGGCGAGCTTCTCGACCACTGGCCCCACGAACTCGGGCTTGTCGTAGAGATCCACGTGGGTGGCGCCAGGAACCACGAAAAGCTCCTTCGGCGCCTTCGCCCGCAGGAGGGCGTCCTCGGTGAAATATCTGGTGTCGGCCTTCTCGCCGATGATGAAGAGCAGGGGCCGTGGCGCCACGGTGTCGAGGAAGGCAAAGGCGTCGAATGAGGCAAGCTTGTCGTTGCTCGAGACAAGGTACCTGTTGCTCGTTGTCGGATAGTGGCAGCGATCGGTCCGATAGTACTCGCAGGCCTCGCGCTGGATGACGGAGGTGTTCTCGTCGCACTCCTCGGGCGTGTCGGGCACGTAGGTCCAGTACTCGGGCTCGCCGCCGTTGGCCTCGCGCGTGCGCGCCTCGGCGACCTCCTTGAGGAGCTTGCCCATGAAGTTTTCGATGTTCACGCCGGGAAAGCCGTTGCGGGCGGAATTGCCCACGCACCAGGTGCTGATGCCGGCTGCGGCCTTGATGCGCGCGTCGGTCTGGATGGCGGACATGGTGTAGCCGCCGCCGGCGCAGATGCCCATGGCGCCGATGCGCTCGCGGTCCACACAAGGCAGTGTGGTGAGAAAGTCCACGGCCGAGCGGATGTCCTCGACGCGGGAGAAGGGGTCTTCCACGTATCTCGGAAGCCCCTCGCTCCCGCCCTGATGGGAGGCGTCGAAGGCAAGCGCAACATGGCCTTTTTGCGCAAGGTTCCAGGCGTAGAGGGAGGGGCACTGCTCCTTGCATCCGCCGCCGGGATGGGTGACCACGATGGCGGGGTACTTTTTCGTCTCGTCGAAATCTTTCGGCAGGAAGAGAAGACCCGCGATCTTCATGTCGTACTTCAAGAAAAAGACGGGCTTTCCTTCGGTGTGGTGGGTGTCGTGGCGCATGGTGCACTCCTGTCTGCATGTTCTTCAAGATTCGGGCCCACAAGAAGGCCTGGCTGGTTTCCGGGGCCTCTACCGGGCGTTTTGGATCATGGCCCCGTCCACGGTCCTGACCACCCTGGCGGGAAGCCCGGCAACTATTGTTCGCGGGGGAACGTCCTTCGTGACCAGGGCGCCAGCAGCAACGACCGCGCCGTCGCCTATGGTCACGCCGGCAAGGATGGTCGCGCACGAGCCTATCCAGACCTTGTTGCCCACGTGGATGGGCTTGCAGTGGAGGATGTGGCGCTTTTCGGGGTCGAAGTCGTGGTTCAGGGTCGCGAAGGTGACGCGGTGGCCGATGAGCACGTCGTCGCCAATGAAGATGCCGCCCTGGTCCTGGAAGCAGCAGCAGGAATTGACAAAGACATTCTTTCCGAAGTGGATGTTCTTGCCGAAATCGGAATGGAAGGGCGGAAAGACGCGAAAGTCCGGGTCGAGCTCATGGCCCACGATCCGGCTCATCAGATCGCGCAGCTCCTCCAGGGAATGGGGACCCATGTTCATCTGGGCGCAGAGCTTGATGGTTTCCTGAGAATGATCGGTCATGCAGGTGTTCATCTCCGTGCCCCAGACAAGATCGCCGCCGGCGTTCAAATGATCGAGCAGTGCTTGCAGTTCCATGATTTGCTCCAGGGGGTTTTGCTCCAGAGGATTTGTGCTCCAGAGGGGTTTGTGCTCCAGAGGGGTTTGTGTTCCAGGGATTTTGTGACCGTAAAAATGCCGTCCTGTGTCTGGACATGTTTTGGGCAAATGTCATTGGCACAATCATGCCTTTGGCGCATGCCGAAAGAGTGGCCAATCCCTTGAAATCAGGATGTTTTGAAAAAACGGCCCGTCACGCGTCCCCAAGGTAGTCGTCACTAAACACAAATAGCAAATGCTGATATTGTATTGTTCTCCATGCAGGGGAAATATGCTATGGTGCCCCTGCTGCAGCCAGCTGCTGCCATAAGGAGACCCCATGGACATCCACGTTCTCGCCAACTTTCTCGCGGTGGTGCGCGAGGGGACCATCTGCGGGGCCGCCCGCAGCGTCTTCATGACCCAGCCGGCCCTGACGCGCCAGATGAAGGCTCTCGAGGAGGAGCTCGGCACGAAGCTCTTCCACCGGGGCCGGCGCGGCATCGTGCTCACGGAAGAAGGACGCTTTCTCGAAAAGCGCGCCCGCGAGCTACTCTCGCTTTTCGAGCGCACGAGACGCGCCTTCCTGTGCTCGGAAGAGAACCTCGCGGGGGACATTGCCATTGCGGGCGGCGAGACGCGGGCCATGAGCCTGCTTGCCCATGCCGCCGCGCGCATGATGAAGATGCATCCCAACGTCAATTTCAACCTGACAAGCGGCAACGGCGACGACGTGAAGGAGCGCCTCGACAAGGGCCTGTGCGACTTCGGGCTCTTCATCGAGCCCGTGGACCTCGGCAAGTACGAATATGTCCGCCTGCCAATCAAGGACACCTGGGGCGTGCTCATGCCCCGCGATCATGAGCTTGCCACAAGGGAAGCCGTCGAACCTGGCGACTTGCGCGGCATCGAGCTCATTGTCTCGCGCCAGACCCTGGTCATGGAAAACGAGCTTGCCGGCTGGATGGGCGCCGAGCACAAGAACCTGCACGTCGTGTGCACCTACAACCTCCTCTACAACGCCTCCCTCTTCGTGGAGGCGGGCCTTGGCCTTGCGCTCTGCCTCGACGGCATCGTGCGCACGGACGAGTCGACGCCGCTCGTCTTCCGTCCCCTGAAGCCGGCGCTCTCCGTCGGCACCTGCCTTGCCTGGAAGAAGGATCAGGTCTTTTCCCGTGCGTCTTACCGCTTCCTCGCCCTTGTGAAGGAGGACATTGCCTCCTGGAAGGGTGAACCCGAAAAGGCTTGAGCGGCCGAAGCTCGAGGTGCCGTCCGTTCGGGGCCGTCCGTTCGGGGCCGTGCGTCGGGTTTGGCAGCCTGTGCATTTTTTTTCG
Organism: uncultured Desulfovibrio sp.; assembly: GCA_964635595.1. GTDB lineage: Bacteria > Desulfobacterota > Desulfovibrionia > Desulfovibrionales > Desulfovibrionaceae > Desulfovibrio. The sequence continues at coordinate 9,615 of CAZWOT010000004.1, read as the reverse complement.
ACATTTCAAGTATGACTTGAAACATGTAGAAATCTTGTTCGGGCGATGCTTGAACTTCTTCCGCCTTTTGCACCGCCCGCCTTTCGCGCCAGGTGCGAGCCTCGGCTCCTTTGCACACCTTCAGCCGCATCCTTTTTTGAGCCCTTGAGGGCCTTCGAGGACCTCGAGGGGCGGCGGGGACGTTTCGGAAGCGTTTCGGTTTCGGGCGCGATCACGCGTTGACAAGGCGGGGCACTTGCCGGAAAATAGCTGACTTGCAGCAAGCTTGTCCGCCTTTTTCCGAGGCTTCAAGGCCCATGCCCATATACGGTTTCTCCTATCACAAGCTCGTCCAGACGAGCCTCTTTTTCTCGCCCGATCCCCTCGAGCGCGACGCTTTGGCCGTTCTCGCCCTGGATCAGGGGCAGGTGCTCGGCAAGGTCGTCTCCGGTCCCCACGAGGATCACACGGAAGACGGGAGCATTCCGGCCATAGTTCGCCGCGCGTCCACCGAGGATCTCCTGCGCGAGGAGGAGAACCAGGTCTTCGGCAAGCGGGCCGCCGAGTTCTGGAAGACCTGCGTGGCCAGGAGAAAGCTCGAGATGAAGCTTGTGGATGTCGAGGTCTTTCTCGACCGCACCAAGCTCGTCTTCTACTTCACCGCGTCCTCCAGGGTCGACTTTCGCGAGCTGGTGAAGGACATGGTGCACGAGTACCGGGTGCGCATCGAGTTCCGCCAGATAGGCGTGCGCCACGAGACGCAGATGATCGGCGCCCTCGGCAACTGCGGCATGGTGTGCTGCTGTCGGCGCTACCTGCAGCAGTTCGCGCCTGTGACCATCCGCATGGCCAAGGAGCAGGATCTCTTCCTCAATCCCACCAAGGTCTCGGGCATCTGCGGCCGTCTTCTGTGCTGCCTTGCCTACGAGCAGGAAAACTACGAGAAGTTCCATTCTGCGGCCCCGCGTCCCGGCAAGCGCTACGCGCTTCCCGACGGGACCGTGTGCAAGGTCGTGCGCACCAACATGTTCCAGAACTCGGTCACGGCCATGAACCAGGCCAACGAGGAGCTGCGCTTCACCCTGGAGGAGTGGAACGACATGTCGCCCGTCCGGCAGGAAGGCGGGGGTGGCGGCCGGGACAACGACCACTGGCAGAGCCCCCTGCAGAAGTACGGCCAGGAGCTGGAGGGCGAGTTCCCCGAGGACGACGTGCCGGGCCACAAAAACGGCAAGGGCGGCAAGGCGAAGCCGAAGAAGCAGACCTTTGTCACCGGCCGCGTGAGCTCCCGCCAGCAGGGCGGCAAGGGCAAGGAAGTCTGGAAGAAGAACATGGCCGTTGCCCAGGGGCATGCCCCCCACGGCCAGGAGCAGGGGCCTGCCGGCAACCATGGCGAAAACCATGGCAGCGACCATGGCGAGCCGCATGCACACCATGAGCCAAAGCCCAGGACCCACATTGTTCCAAGGCCCTGGGAGAACTGGGACGGCACGCCCAAGGCTGCGCACGTGGACGCCGGCAGGGGGCGCAGGCACCCGGCTGCAGGGGCGCAAGGCGCCTTTGCGGACGAGCCAAGACCCGGCGATCTCCCCCTTCTTTCGCGCGAAGAGAATTGAGATTTCGGGCAAAATGCGGTAAGAAAATTTCGCTTTTTTTCATCGCGGCACGTTTGGGATCGCGGGGCAGGGGCCCCAGGACCTTCGGCCGCGCCCATGCCTTCTTGTCCACAGGGAAAAGCAGGCCCGAACAAATCGACGCCCGGCCCGCAGGCCGGCGTCTTCCGCCCGAAGCCGCCATCTGGACACCGCCATCTGGAACCTTCATCGGGGACACGACATGCAAAACGGCACCTTCTACGTCACGACGCCCATCTACTACGTGAACGACAATCCCCATCTGGGGCACGCCTACACGACCATCGTGGCCGACGCCCTGGCGCGCTTCCACAGGCTCATGGGCAGAAAGACCCTCTTCGTGACCGGGACCGACGAGCACGGCGACAAGATAGTCAAGGCCGCGGCCAGGGCCGGCAGCTCGCCACAGGAATTCGTGGACGGCGTGAGCGCCCGTTTCCGCGATCTGTGGCCCACCCTGCAGGTCGCCAACGACCGCTTCGTGCGCACCACCGACGAGGCCCACAAGCGCGTGGTCCAGGCCGTCATGCAGAAGGTGTACGACCGCGGGGACATCTATTTCGGCGAGTTCGGCGGCCACTACTGCACGGGGTGCGAGCGCTTCTACACCGAGAAGGAGCTTGTGGACGGGCTCTGCCCCCAGCACATGAAGAAGCCCGAGTACATCAAGGAGAAGAACTACTTCTTCAAGATGTCCAAGTACCTCCCCTGGCTCAAGCAGTATGTGGAGGACCATCCGGACTTCATCAGGCCCGAGCGCTACCGCAAGGAGCTTCTGGGCATGCTCGAGTCCGGCGGCCTCGAGGACCTGTGCATCTCGCGCCCGAAAAGCCGCCTTTCCTGGGGCATCGAGCTGCCCTTCGACAGGAACTACGTGACCTACGTCTGGTTCGACGCCCTCGTGAACTACATCAGCATCGTGGGCTACCCCGACGGGGAGGACTTCAAGACCTTCTGGCCCGCCGAGCACTGTGTCGCCAAGGACATATTGAAGCCCCACGGCGTCTTCTGGCCCACCATGCTGCGCTCCGCCGGCATCCCGCTCTACAGGCATCTCAACGTGCACGGCTACTGGCTCATGCGCGACACCAAGATGTCCAAGAGCCTCGGCAACGTGGTGGACCCGAGGCGCATGACCGAGCTCTTCGGCTCCGACGCCTTCCGCTATTTCCTTCTGCGCGAGATGCAGTTCGGCTCCGACGCCAACTTCAACTACGAGGCCTTCATCGGCCGCATCAACACCGATCTCGCCAACGACCTCGGCAACCTCTTCAGCCGCGTCCTGTCCATGACCGCCAAGTACGAGAACAGCGTCGTGCCCCAGCCGCGCGACAAGACGGACGTGGACCGGGCCATCATGACCGACTGCGCGCAGGCCCTGCGCAACTACCTGAAGCTCTTCGAGAACATCCAGTTCTCCAGGGCCCTCGAGAGCCTCTGGGAGCTCGTGCGCGCCCTCAACAAGTACGTGGACTCCGAGGCCCCGTGGACGCTGGCCCGCGAAGGCAGGACCGAGCGCCTGAAGACCGTGCTCTACGTGCTCCTCGCCTGCATGCGCAAGGTGGCCCTGGCGCTCTGGCCGGTCATGCCCAACGCCGCCGTCACCATGCTCCAGCAGCTGGGCCAGGAAATCCGCACGGGACAGGCCCCGGAACTTGTCATGGACGACGAGGTCACCTGCTTTGGCGGCCTGTATCCCGGCATCTCCATCGCCCCGGCCTCCAACGTCTTCCCGCGCATCGACGCCAAGGCCATGATTGCCCAGCTCGAGGAAGAGAGCCGCGTCATGCAGGAGCAGGCAAAAAAGCGCCTGGAGGAGGAAGAGGCCAGCCGCCCGCGTCCCAAGATTCCCTTCGACGTCTTCAAGACCTGCGAGATGCGCGTGGGCACGGTGCTCGCCTGCGAGAAGCTCGAGGGCGCGGACCGCATCCTGCGCTTCGAGATCGACTTCGGCGAGCCCAAGCCCCGCCAGATCCTCTCCGGCATCGCCAAGTTCTACGAGCCCCAGGCCCTGGTGGGCACCCAGGTCTGCGCCATATTGAACCTGCCCGAGCGCACCATCCGCGGGGCCGTGAGCAACGGCATGATCCTCACCGCCGAAAAGGATGGCAAGACCGTGCTCATCCGTCCCGACGAGCCCATGCCCAACGGCAGCATGCTCGGCTAGGGCGGTTCAAAGGCCCAAGGCGCCAAATCGCAAGCGACGAAATGTGAAGGCCGATCGGACATTCCGCGAGGGAGCCGATCGGCCTTCGTGCGTCCTGCGTCCTGTGTCCCGCACCCTTGCGGAAAGGGCAGGCTTTCCTCGTTTCGCGAAAAAGGCGAATGCTTGATGCGGCCGGAAGAATTCTCTGGAAGGACTCTCTGGAAGGACTCTCTGGAAGGACTCTCTGGAAGGACTCTCTGGAAGGACTCCCGGGAACTCTCCGGAAGAAGCCTAGAAGGACTCGTAGAGGGTGAGCACGCGCGGGTCCTTGCGCTCGAAGTGCTTGGAGATGGGCGTCGAGTCCTTTGCCGGATGGCCCAGGGGGAAGACGGCCACGGGCTTCACGTGGTCGGGGATGTTGAAGAGCTCGCTTGCCTTCTTTGCGTCGAACGAGCCCACCCAGCAGGCGCCCAGGCCTTGGTCGTGAATGGCCAGCATGAGGTAGGTGGCGACGATTGCCGCGTCGATGTCGCCCTTGCCCTCGTTGTCGTAAGAGTTCACCCAGGCCTCGGCCGCGTTCTGGCAGACCACGATGGCGCAGGGGGCGTTGAAGGTGTAGCGCGTGCATTGGGCGAGCTTCTCCATGCTCTCCTTCGTCATGAGCACGAGATAGCGCTGGGGCTGGTTGTTGCAGGCCGTGGGCACGTCCTTCACCATTTCGAGGATGCGCTCGATCTCCTCCTTCGTCACCGGCGTCGGCTCGAACTTGCGCACGCTGTAGCGGTCTTTCAGAAGCTGGGAAAATTCCATGGTCCTCTCCCTGTCGGCCCTTGCGGCCCTTTTGCGGTGCTGCGGGACTAAGGAGCCGTGCGACGGCCTGCGCCTTGCGGCATCATTTGTCCCGACCTGTTCATGCATCACGTATTCTTGCCGCTGCAGGCGCCCCGGTCAAGGACCCCGAGAGGCCGCGAAATCCGCGATTTTCGCTTGATCTTGGCACCCTTGGCGTCTATGCTTCACGCCGTCGCGACACTGGCCCCGCCCACGAGGCCGCATGTGGCCGCATGTGGCTGCATGTCGCCCGGAGTTTTCTTCATTTGCGGTTTCGGACACCGAGAGCGGACACTTCGATGAGCACGCCCATTCCGACACGCACGGCGTTGGCCTGTCTCTGGCGCACGGCCGCCATCAACTCGGCCATGACCACCCGCGGCATGCAGCAGCTGGGCCTCATCTATGTGCTGGCCCCGGCCCTGCGCCATCTCTATCCGGACCCGACCGCCCGTCGCGAGGCCTTCAGGCGCTACGCGGAGCACAGCAACACGCACGCCTTCATGCTTCCGAGCTACGCGGGCATCCTCATCTCCCTCGAGGCCCAGGCCGCAAAGGGTGCCATCCCCGTGGAGGCCCTCGGGGCCGTTCGGCAGACGCTCGCGACCACGCTCTCGGCCCTTGGCGACGGCTTTTTCAGCGGTGCCTTGCGCACCACCTGGGCGCTTGTCTGCATCGCCCTGTGCGTGGAGGAGATGTACCTGCCCGCGGCCATCGTGACCGCGCTGCTCATCCTCTTTTTGCAGATCTTTCGCGCCGTCGGCTTCTTCACCTGCCTGCGCCACGGCATAGCGGCCCTTGGCTGGCTTCGCCGCATGGACGTCATCACCTGGACCGAGCGCATCAAGCGCATCAACGCCGTGCTCATCGGCCTCACCCTGTGGCTCATGATAGCGCTCGACCTGCCGGATGCCCCGCTTCCCGTCCAGGTGAGCCTATTTCTCTTCATACCCGCGGCCTCCTGGTGCGTCGGCAGGCTCCACATCCCGCGCACCCTGCTCTGGACCCTGGCGCTCGGCTTTTTCATCGCCGTCGAGTCCGAGTACATTCTTTTCTGACCCATATCCTCTTCTGACCCATGTCCTCATGGGGCATGCCCGAAGGGCCGCTGTCCCGTGAACGCCGCTTCCCCTTGCGGCTCTCCATTCCCCCAGGGGACTTCTCCCAAAAAAGACGACGCGCACAGGCCACGACGTAATCCGCGGCCGGCCCGGAGGACCCATGACGCCGGAGGACATAGAAACGACGCCGGACGGAGCGAGGCTCACCCTGCAGCTCAGGCTCCCCCACGGGCTGCACGCGAGACCCGCTGCCAGAATCTCCAAGGAGGCCCAGCGCTACCGCTCGCGCATCCGCATCATCTCCGAGAACGGGGAGGCGGACGCGAAGAGCATCCTGGACGTTTTGGCCCTTGCCATCCCCCAGGACTGCCTGTGCACCGTGGAGGCCCATGGACCCGACGCCCGCGAGGCCGTGGCGGCGGTGGGGACGCTGTTTACCCAGCAGGACATGTAGCATGGACCGGGCGCATCTTTTCGGCACCCCGGTGTCTCCGGGCATAGCCATCGGCACCGTGCGCTTTCTGCACATGGAGCCGGTGTCCGAGATGCGCCGCATCCTGCCCTCGGAGGTCGAGTCCGAGAAAGCGCGCTTTCTTGCGGCCATAGAGTCCGTTCGCGAGGATCTGAACGCCGCCGTGGAGAAGGTGCCCGAGCATTTGCGGGAGTATCGGGAAATCATCGCCGCCCAGGCGGAGATGACCCGCGACCCCAAGATCGCCAACTCCACCTGCAAGCTCATCGAAAACGAGCACTACGGGGCCTCCTACGCCCTCAATCAGGTCATGACCGAGCTGGTCGAGGCCTTTCGCAGCATCGACGACCCCTATCTGCGCGACCGCGCCCAGGACGTGCGGGTCGTGTGCATGCGCGTGCTGGATCACTTGAGCGGCCTTTGCCAGCTGCACGAAAAGGAGGACAACCTCATCCTTGCGGCCGAGGACATAAGCCCCGCCGACATCATGGATCTGGACGTCTCCACCATTCGTGGCATCATGACCCGCGAGGGCGGCATCACCTCCCACACGGCCATCCTGGCCAGGGGCATGCACATCCCGGCCCTCGTGTGCGTGACCAATCTTTTGGTCGCGACCCGCGACGGGGACACGGCCATCATCGACGGCCTCGGCGGCAATGTCCTCATTTCGCCGGACGAGGAGGACCTGCGCGACTTCACGCGCAGGCAGAAGGAATACGGCGCCTGGCAGAACGCCACCCGCAGCACGGCCCACTGGCCGGCGGACACGAAGGACGCCCTGCGCGTGGGCGTGCTCGCCAACATCGAGCGCCCGGACGAGGCCAGGGAACTTGCGGCCTGCGGCGCGGACGGCATAGGCCTCTACCGCACCGAGTTCGCCTTTCTCAAGGACACGCTGCCCACCGAGGACGAGCTCTTCGAGGAATACGCCACGGTGGTGGCCAACACGCCGGGCAGGGCGGTCATCCGCACCCTCGATCTCGGCGCGGACAAGCTCTCCCGCGCCCAGGAGGCCGTCAAGGAACCGAACCCGGCCCTGGGGCTTCGCGGCATACGCTTCACCCTCCACAACCAGGACCTCTTCCGCCGCCAGCTGCGCGCGCTCCTGCGTGCGGGCAAGCGCGGAAAGCTCTCCCTGCTGCTCCCCATGGTGACCACCGTGGAGGAGGTGCGCTCGGTCAAGCGCCTCGTGCAGGAAGTGGACCAGGAGCTCAACATGCGCTCGACCCCGCATGCGGCAACGCTCCCCCTGGGCGTCATGATAGAGACCCCCGCGGCGGTCTACATTTCCGACGAGCTCGCGAGGGAGTCCGACTTCTTCAGCATCGGCACCAACGACCTCATCCACTACCTCATGGCCGTGGACCGCAACAACATGCGCGTGGCCTACCTGGCCGACGCCATGCACCCGGCCGTGGTGCGTTCCCTGAAGCGCGTCATCGACACCGGCCACCGGGAGGGCCTGAGCGTCAGTGCCTGCGGCGAGCTTTCCTCGGACCCCTTCGGCGTGGTGCTCATGCTCGGCATGGGCATAGACGCGCTCTCGGTCTCTCCCCCGTTTCTTCCCGGCATCAAGCACCTCATCCGCAAGCTCGACGCCCAGGCCTGCACGGAGCTCGCCTCCCAGGTTCTGCTCTCGCGCGACATCCGCGCCTGCAAGCATCTCGTCAACGAGATGCTGCAGAAGGTCCTTGGCCACGAGCTCGCCTTCCTCACGTCCTCGGTCATGGGGGCCACGTCATGAGCAAGAAAAAGAAAGCGCCCCATCCCGGCACCGTGGCCGTGAACCGCAAGGCCCGCCATCTCTACGAGCTCTCGGACTTCCTCGAGGCCGGCATTTCCCTCACCGGTCCCGAGCTCAAGAGCATCCGCAAGGGACAGGTCAACTTCCAGGACGCCTATGTGGAGTTCCGCCAGGGCTCGGCCTTCCTCGTGTCCATGCACATTGCCCCCTACGACAACGCGGGCTACGTGGTGCAGGAGCCGGATCGCGACCGCAGGCTCCTCATGCACGCCAGGGAAATTGCCCGCTACGCTGCCGCCGTGGCCCAGAAGGGGCTCACCGCGGTGCCCACTAAGATGTACTTCCACAACGGCAAGGTGAAGGTGGAAATCGCCCTTGGCCGCGGCAAGAAGCTCTACGACAAGCGCGAAAGTCTGAAGCAGCGCGCCATCGAGCGCGACCGCGAGCGTGCCGACGGCTGAAATCCGCATCCTGCCCTGCCTGCGGGCATGAGCTTTTCGCGCGCGTTTGCGGGAGAAGCCCGGCTTTCCCTGCAAGAATTGGGCAAGAATTTGCCGATACTTGCCGGGACAGGGACGCCTTTGGCCGTGTATTTCAAAGGCATCGAATGAACAACTCCCTTTGAGGGCCATTCGTCTCTTCGTCCGTGTCCGCAAAATTTCCCCTTCGTTTGTGAAGGCGATTCTTCAATCCGGAAAGTGACATCCGGAAAGTGACAGGACAGGGGGACGAGAAATGGGCCCATGCAAGGACGGGCGCCCGTGCGTTCGTCCTGAAGAAGAAATCGATACCGCCACCTATCGGAGGACATATGGAACGCAGAGATTTTCTGAAAGGCGGGGCCGCCCTGGCGGGCCTTGCCGCCACCGGCGTCAATCCCCTCAATGCCGCCGCTGCCGGAACCAAGCCCAAGGTCTACTACACGAAGGAGCTCTCGGCCGAGAGCCTTCTCAAGATGTACCAGCTCGTCAACGGCGAGATGACCGGCAAGATCGCCGTGAAGCTCCATTCCGGCGAGCCCAACGGCCCGAACATCCTGCCCCGCGAGTGGGTCAAGCATTTCCTCGAGAACGTGCCCAACACCACCGTGGTGGAGACCAACACCCTCTATGACAGCCCCCGCAGAAGGACCGAAGGCCACCGCAAGACCCTCGAGATCAACGGCTGGACCGCCTTCACCACCGTGGACATCATGGACGAGGACGGCGACGTGGATCTGCCCGTCGAGGGCGGCAAGTGGCTGAAAACCATCGCCGTGGGCAAGCACCTTCTGAACTACGACAGCATCGTGGCGCTCACCCACTTCAAGGGCCACACCATGGCCGGCTTCGGCGGCTCTCTCAAGAACATCGCCATCGGCTGCGCCTCCGGCGACAAGGGCAAGGAGCAGATGCACCGCGAGGGCGACAACCTCTGGGCCGGCGGCGCCAGGTTCATGGAGCGCATGGTCGAGGGCGGCAAGGGCGTCATCGACCACTTCGGCAAGAAGATCACCTACGTGAACGTGCTGCGCAACATGTCCGTCTCCTGCGACTGCGAGGGCACGGCCGCCGAACCCGTGCGTCTGCCCGACCTCGGCATCCTCGCCTCCACGGACGTGCTCGCCATCGACCAGGCATCCGTCGATCTCGTCTACTCCCTCCCCGAGGACGTCTACGTCCACATGAAGGAGCGCATCGAGTCCCGCGAAGGCCTGCGCCAGCTCACCTACATGAAGGAGCTCGGCATGGGCTCCAACGAGTACG
>CAZWOT010000003.1:0-47093 GCA_964635595.1 uncultured Desulfovibrio sp. | reverse complement strand
TCATCGACTCCCCGCCCGGAACCGGCGACGAGCACATGACCATTCTCCAGTCCATCCCGGACGCCAAGTGCGTGGTGGTGACGACGCCCCAGGAAATCTCGCTCGCGGACGTGCGCAAGTGCGTGAGCTTCATCGAGCTCACCAACGCCAAGAACCTCGGCATCGTGGAGAACATGAGCGGCCTTGTATGCCCCCACTGCCACGGGCAGATCGACCTCTTCAAGCACGGCGGCGGCGAAGAGCTTGCGAAGAAGCACAACGTGCCCTTCCTGGGCGCCATCCCGCTCGACGTGCAGGCCGTGGTGAGCGCCGACAACGGCGTGCCCATCGTGAGCGTCGAGGGCGAGAGCCCCGCTAGGGACGCCTTCCTGGAGGTCACGAAGAACATCGTGGCCGAGGCCGAGAAGGCTTAGGGCGGGCTGTTCGGGCGCCTTGCAACACCCGCCAACGGCACCCCGGGGAGCGTGACCCAGCTTTTTTCGAGGACCCCGCAAGTCGACCGGACTTGCGGGGTCCTGCCGTGTCCGGAAAGCTCCGCTTTGCCGCGGTTTTCGCGGCCTTGCGGCCGGGTTGCGGAAAATTTTTGTTCTTTTCTCCCGTCGTGCTTTGTGGTAACGACGTACGGACGCATGTCCGTCGCATGCGAAGCTTGTCAAAGACCATCCAGGACCATCCATGTTCACGCTTGCCACCAAGATCACGCTTCTGCGCATTCTCCTGATACCGCTGGTTGTCGTTCTGCTCTATTTCGAGAACCCCACCACGTGCAAGCTGGCGGCCATCGCCTTCGGCGCGGCCGGGATCACCGACTGGATGGACGGCTACGTCGCCCGCCACCACCACATGGTGACCAATCTCGGCAAGTTCCTCGATCCCCTGGCGGACAAGCTCCTCATCTGCGCCGTGCTGATCATGCTGGTGGATCTCGACTGGGCGCCAGCCTGGGTGGTCATCATCATTGTCAGCCGCGAGCTTGTCATCACCGGCCTGCGCACCATCGCCATCGACGAGGGCATCGTCATGGCCGCGGACCGCTACGGCAAGATAAAGACCGTTCTGCAGATAGCGGCCATCATCCCGCTGCTCATCCACTATCGCTTCCTCGGGCTCGACATGCACTTCTGGGGAACGATCGTGCTTTATCTGTCCATGATCATGGCCATCTTCTCCTGCGTGAACTACTTCCGCCAGTTCCTGAACGAGCTGCACGCCATGCAGGCCCAAAAGGCTGCGGCTGCCGCGGCCGGGGCGAAGGAAAACAAAAGCCCGGACGCGCCCGCAGGCGGCAGCGGAGAGTAGGTTTTGGCTTGTCGCCTCGCTTGAACCGGTCCGCTCATCCTGCCTTCTGCCGGTCCCTGCGGTCTTTTGCGAAAGGCCCCCCGATTTTCGAGCAACCCCATCCAGCGGACATCTGGCCGCGCCCCGGAGGGAGCGCATGGGCAAGCGACTTGCCATTCTCTGCAGCCTGGTTTTCCTCAACTGCTTTCTCGCCTACAAGGCCGTGTGGGGCACGAGCGGACTTATTGCCCACGGAGAGCTAAAGGCCGAGCAGCATGCTGCCGAAGAGCAGTGCAGGCAGCTCGACGAGGCCAACAGGCTTCTGAGCAGGGAAATCAGGCTCCTGCAGACCGACAAGGCCTACATGGAAAAGATGATCCGCGAGCGGCTGCACTATCTGCGCGAAAACGAGATTCTCTACCTCTTCGGCGACGGCCGTTCCCACTAGGAGGAACCCTCCACATGAACGAAAAGATTTCCTGGTATCGCGAGGTTCTCGACCTCGAGCCCGATTCGAGGCTCTTTCTGCCCCTCGCGAGGCTTCTGGTCGAGGAGGGGCTGGCCGAGGAGGCCGCCGACGTTCTCGACAGGGGATGCGCCCGCCATCCCACCTTCCTCGAGGCAGGCCTCTTCCGCGTCGAGGTCCTGCAGTCCCTCGGACGCGCGGAGGAGAGCTCGGCCGAGCTCGACGCGCTCTTGCCCATTTTCTCCCGCAACAGGGGCTTCTGGAAGGCCTGGGCCGACAACGAGAACGCGCTTGGCAGGGAAGGGGCTTCGCTCGCCCTGCGCTTGCTCGATCTGGTCCTGAACGGCGTGGCCGTCGACATGCAGGACATCATCCGCCGCGGCATCGAGAGCCTCGAGATGGAGCGTGCCGGCGCAGGCCGCCCGGAAAGCAGGCCCAAGGCCGCCCCCGTGATCCTGCCGCTTCGGCAGGAGGCGGTTTCTCCCGGCCCTGGCCCCAAGGCCGCAACGCCCCTGCAGTCTGCCGAAAAGCTCAAGACGGCCGAAAGCCTGAAGCCGAAGCGCATCATTTCCGCTCCCGGGGCGCAGGAAAAGGCCCTGGAAAAGCCTTTTGACAAGGCAGCGGACAGGCCCGTGTCCGCCCCCAGGATCTCGGTTGCGGAACCTGCCCAGAACGGCGGCGCGGCTCGGGACAGAACCCAGGTGCCCCCGCGCACGCGCTCCATGGCCGAGGTTCTGGCCGAGCAGGAACAGTATCGCGACGCGGCCTCCATCTACGCCGAGATCATCGAAAAGTGCCGCGAAAACGGCGAAAGCGGGAAGATCGAGGAGATCGAGAACCGGCGCAAGGAGCTTCTGGCCCTTGCCGAGGGCAGGCAGATCGAAGCCCCGCAGCCCGTTGCCGCGCCCGATCCGGCGCAGCCCGAGGCCGCACGGGACGCCTCTTCAGCCGACGCCTCTTCAGCCGACGCATCTTCAGCCGACGTCTCTGCGCAAGATGCCTCTTCCAGGGACGTCTCCGAGGAACAAGGCGTGGAGCGCCCGGCTGCCGCAGCCGTTTCTCCCGCAGCCATTCCTTCTGCGGCCATTCCTTCTGCGGCCATTCCTTCCGCGACCGAGGAAGACGGCCTCGTGAGCATCCTCGAGGAGCTCGCAAGGCGCATGGAAGCGCGCATAGGCTAGGGGCTGCGCGTCCATGTTCCCCTGCCGGCAATGCCCTCGCACGGTTCGATAGCCGTGCGCACGAATTCGGGAAAATCACCCCGTTTCGAGGGGCGGTTTTCCCTTCCTCTTTGCCGGGATGCGCAAGATCGGCAATTCGTCCGCAATGGGCGGCCCTTTCAGGCTTTTTCCGGCCAATCCCGGACCTGCCGATCCTTTCCTCTCCATCCCATGTATGGGCTTGCGCCCGTACCCGTTTAAGGATACCACACTCGACACGCCGACACCCGCCGTCTTCGGGCGCGTCTTGCGTCCGGACCCGGGCCCGACGGCGTGAAATCGACATCCACACCAAAGGAGCACGATGTGCAAAGCGCGCTGAAACGTTGCCTGACGCTGATCACGGTCGGGGCCATGCTGGCGGGCGGAGCCGGTTGTTCCAACTTCCAGTCCACCAAGAATGTCTGGAAGGGAACCAAGGGTCTCTGGTACGAGTACGTAAGTTCTCCCGCCTCCATCGACTATGACGCCAAGGGCACGCTTTCCGCCCAGGGACAGGCCCTGGTGGACGGCATGATGGGCGTCGACGTGGAGCTCAACAAGCTCGAGCGCCTCATGAGCAACGCGGACCGCCCGCCGACCCGCGGCTGGCTCAACGGATTCTTCAGCGAGGTGCCCTGGGTCGACGGCTTCACGGGCGTGCGCGCGGACGGCACCCTGCTCGGCACCGAGGTGCCGGCAGGAAAGACCGCCATCGCCCTCGACTACAACCGTCTGCTCTACGAGCCCGGAAAGCAGAGCTCGCGCGCCCTTCGCGGCGACTGGCAGATGTCTCCCGAAGGCCCGGTGGTCATGCTGGCCGCCCCCCTCTACGACGGCATCGACTTCCTTGGCGTCGTGTGCACGTATTTCCGCATGACGAGCCTCGTGAACAACCTGAAGAGTCCCGAGCGCGTCGTCATCTTCACGCCCTGGGGCCTTCTCTGGTCGCCCTTCGAGTACGGCGCGACCCCCATGGCCGGCATCGACTGGAACGAGACGGTCACGAAGTCCACCTCCGGCACCGTCTCCAACGCCACCGGCTCCTTTGCCTACCAGGTGCGTTTCCTGGGCTCTCTGCCCATCATCTTTGCGGTGCTGGACAAGGGCGACTTCCCGCAGAGCTCCGGCTCCCTCATGGGCTCCGAGCAGTTCTTCCCGCAGCGCGAGCCCGTGGGCCCGCCGCCTCCGCCCGAGACGATCGAGGAGCCCAAGCCCTCGCCGCTCTCCGGCGCCGAGTTCCTGCCGCCCAGGCCCGGCGAGGAAGCCAGCAACCAGGCCGGCGCAAGCTCCGGCGCCCGCGACATCGACGCCGGCAGCTCAGAGTCCATGCTCCTGCAGCAGGGCGGCGCCCAGCCGCAGGGTAGGGTGCGCGAGCGCGACCTCGAGGGCGAGAACACGGACTACCAGCCCCCGAGAAGGCCGCGTCCGCAGCAGCGTCAGCAGCGCCCGAGACCGCCGATCATCATCCCCGACATGCCCGAGGAGGACGTGACTCCCCCGCCGCAGATCGTGCGCCCGAGCCCCTTCGGCCCGAGGGCCCAGCAGCCCGCGGCCGCCGAGGGCGAGAGCCCGGTTGCGGAAGAGACGACGGCACCGGAGACTCCCGAGATCTCGGCACCCGAGACTCCCGCGTCCGAGCCTGCCTCCGAGTCTTCTTCCGAGGCGGCCGAGCCCACGACGCCCAGGGCTCCCGCCATGCTTCCCGGCGGCCGTCCCTCGCCCTTCGGGCCGAGACCGGCACCTGCGCCCGAGGCCTCCGAGCCGGCCCCGGCCGAGACAGCGCCCGCAGCGCCTGCCGAGTCCGCTCCCGCGGCCGAAAGCCCGGCTCCTGCAGCCGAGGCGGCACCTGCTGCCGAAAGCCCGGCTCCCGCGGCTCCCGTTCGTCCTTCGCCCTTCGGGCCGAGGCCCGCGAACCAGGGTGCGTCGGATGCCGGCGAGGCGTCCGAGTAGGCCCCAAGGCAGGCCCAAGGGCACGCCGCACAACCGCACTCACGGCCCCCTGTCCGCCCCTGCGGCGGACTGGGGGCGTTCCCGCATAAAACAGGGCGCGGCTTTGTGGTGCCGGAGCCATCCGGCCCGAAAGCCAGGACGCCTTTCCCCCTCGTTCAATGTTTGCTGGGCCCAGCCCAAAGGAGAGAAACATGGCCGACGTAACGGTGACCGAGCACATACTGCTCCATCAAAAACGCATGCCACACGCGACCGGCAAGTTCACCGGTCTTCTCTACGACCTCATTCTCTCCGGCAAGTCCATTTCCCGGCGCATCAACCAGGCAGGCCTGCTGGACATCCTGGGCGGCACCGGTGTTGTCAACGTGCAGGGTGAGGCGGTGCAGAAGATCGACGACATCGCCAACAAGCTGCTCATCTACCGCATGGAGCGCTGCGGTGCCATGTGCGCCCTCTCGAGCGAGGAAAACCCCGATCTCATCCGCATCGGGCCCGAATTTCCCCGCGGCGACTACATCATGATCTTCGACCCCCTGGACGGCTCGTCCAACATGGACGTGGACGTGAACATCGGCACCATCTTCTCCATCTACCGCCGTCCCGAGGGACGCACGGGCGAGGTGGAGCTCGAGGAGGTCCTGCGTCCGGGCACCGAGCAGGTGGCCGCCGGCTACTTCCTCTACGGCCCCTCCACCATGCTCGTTCTCTCCACCGGCGACGGCGTGCACGGCTTCACGCTCGACCCGGGCGTGGGCGAGTTTCTGCTCTCGCACCCCAACATGCGCATTCCCGAGCAGGGCTGGATCTATTCCTGCAACGAGGGCTACCGCGAAAAGTGGTCGAAGGCGGCCTTCGAGTCGGTGGAATACTTCCACAAGGCCCCGTCCTCCAAGGGCGGCTCCTATTCCTCCCGCTACGTGGGCTCGCTGGTGGCCGACTTCCACAGGACCCTCATCTACGGCGGCATCTATCTCTACCCCGAGTACGAAGGCAAGCCCCAGGGCAAGCTGCGCCTCATGTGCGAGGCCAATCCCCTGGCCTTCCTCTGCGAGCAGGCCGGCGGCGCCGCCTCGGACGGCCGCATGCGCATCCTCGAGAAGAAGCCCACCGTGCTCCACGAGCGGACCCCGCTCTTCATAGGCTCGAAGAAGGACGTGGAGGCCGTGAACGAGATCTACGCCCGCTGCGGCGCCTAGGGTCCGGACCGGACATATCTTGAACATGTGCGCAATTGTCCCCGGGGCCGAAGTGGCCCTGGGGATGCGCATCAAGGACAGGGGACGAAACAGGCCCATGCTGGTGCTCGGCATCGAATCTTCCTGCGACGAAACGGGGATGGCCCTTGTGGAGGACGGCAGGCTGCGCTCGCACGTTCTGGCGAGCCAGGCCGACGTGCACGCCCTCTTCGGGGGCGTGGTGCCCGAGCTCGCAAGCCGCGAGCATCTGCGCGCCATGGGGCCGCTCTTCGACCTTTTGCTTGCGCGCGAGGGGATCTCGGCCAGCGACCTCGACGCCGTGGCCGTGGCGCGCGGCCCGGGACTTCTGGGCTGCCTGCTCGTGGGCTCGGCCTTTGCCAAGGGCCTCTGCCTTGCATCGGGGCTCCCCCTCATCGGCGTCAACCACCTGCTGGCGCACCTGCTCTCGGCAGGCCTTGAAAACGAACTCTCCTTTCCGGCCCTGGGCCTTCTTGTCTCCGGCGGGCACACCAACCTCTATCTCATGCGCTCGCCGGCGGCCTTCGAGCAGCTGGGCCGCACCCTGGACGACGCCGCAGGCGAGGCCTTCGACAAGTGCGGCAAGGTGCTGGGGCTCTCCTATCCCGGCGGCCGCCTTCTGGACGAGCTTGCGCGCGAAGGCAGGGCGGACGTGAAGCTCTTTCCCCGTCCCTACCTCGACAACGACAATCTCGACTTCTCCTTCAGCGGCCTCAAGACCGCCGTCTCCCAGTACGTGGAGGCCCGTTTCGCACGGGACGCCTGGCCAAGGCCCCTTGCCGATGCGAAGGGCGCCCCGGCGGCCCTCAAGGATCTGTGCGCCTCCTTCAACCTGGCCGTGGTGGAGACCATCGAGGCCAAGACCGCGCGCGCCCTGGACCGCTTCCCCAAGGTCAGGACCCTTGTGGTCGCTGGCGGGGTCGCGGCAAACTCGCTTCTGCGCGAACGCCTCGCTTCCCTCATGGAAAAGCGGGGAGGACGGACGTTGCTGCCATCCGCAGGGCTTTGCACCGACAACGCGGCCATGATTGCGCATGCTGGGTACCTGGCCCTCTCCATGGGGTATCGAAGCGACCTTTTCCTCGAGGCCATTCCGCGCGGCCGCGCCATCCCCGACGACTGGACCCGGACGGGTGCACGGACGGGGAGGGGCAGGGATGCCTGCGGTGCCTGAAGCGACCCTTTTCCAGGGTCCCGCCAAATTTGCGGCCCGCAATCCGGACGGCCTCAATCCTTGATATCACCCGTGATTTCGCGGCCTCCTGCCTTGACAAGAAGGGCCCTCGCCACTATCTCTTGGCAATCTTGTCCCAGAACAAGCAAGATCAGTTCTCGCGAACCTGAAATCACCACTCAAGCACTACCCCGGGAAACCAGGTTCAGGTTTTCCCGAGCGATACCAAAGGAGTCATTTGCCATGGCTGAGCAAGTCACCGACGCCCTGTTCGACGCAAACGTCCTCAAATCCGATCTTCCCGTCCTCGTGGACTTCTGGGCTCCCTGGTGCGGCCCCTGCCGCGCCGTCGGCCCCATCATCGACGAGATCAGCAAGGAATACGAGGGCCGTCTGCGCGTCTTCAAGATGAACGTGGACGAGAATTCCGCCACGCCGGCCAAGTACGGCATCCGCGCCATCCCCACCCTCATTCTCTTCAAGGATGGCCAGGTCGTTGCCCAGCACACCGGCTCCATGCCCAAGGACGACATCTGCAAGATCATCGAGTCCTCACTCTAGGAGGCGCTCCAGAAGGAGGTCTCCATGAGCATGTTTGACGCGGCCGTCATCGGCGGCGGCCCGGCCGGCATCACGGCCGCCATGTATCTCTTCCGCTCGGGCTGCAAGGTTGTCCTCTTCGAGTCCCTGACCCTCGGCGGCCAGGTGCTCACCACCGACAGCCTCGAGAACTACCCGGGCTATCCCAAGGGGATCAAGGGCTGGGAGCTGGCCGATCAGTTCGCCGCCCATCTCGAGGGTCTCGACATCGAGCGCCGCACGAGTGCCGTCGTCGGCATCGAGGGCGAGGGCGGCAACTTCACGCTGCAAACCTCCGAGGGTCCGGTCAACGCGAAGACCGTGATCATCGCCTCCGGCGCTTCCCACAGGCCCCTCGGCATCGAGGGGGAAGTCCGCCTGCGCGGACGCGGCGTTTCCTACTGCGCCATCTGCGACGGCAACTTCTTCCGCGGCCGTCCCGTGGCCGTGGTGGGCGGCGGCAACTCCGCCCTCGAGGAATCCCTCTATCTCTCCAAGATAGTCTCCAAGCTCTATCTCATCCACCGCCGCGACGAGTTCCGCGCGGCGGAGATCTACCAGAAACGCATCCGCGAGGCCGTCAACGTCGAGTTCGTGCTCTCCGCCGTGGTGGACTCCCTCCATGGCGCCTCCGATCTCGAGAAGGTGACGGTCCGCGACCTCAAGACGGGCTCCACGCGCGATCTCGAGGTGGACGGACTGTTCGTCTTCGTTGGCATGCAGCCCAACACGAGCTTCGTTCCGGAAAGCGTCCACACGGAAAAGGGCTTTGTCGTCACCGACACGGAAATGCGCACCAACGTTCCCGGCATCTTCGCCGTGGGCGACGTGCGCGACAAACTCTGCCGTCAGGTGGTGACCGCCGCCGGCGACGGCGCCACCGCGGCTCAGGCCGCCTTCGTCTTCCTGGAACAGCTCAATGCGTAAATCCCTGCTTCGCTCCCTGGTCCTCTGCCTGATGCTGACCACCGTGACCGGCTGCGGCATCATCGACATGATCTACCTGCCCCCGCCGGAAGACACGGCGCAGGAGCTCTTCGAGTCCGCCAACGACGCCATGGCCGAGAAGAACTACGTGCGTGCCGTGGAGCTCTACAACAAGCTCCGCGACGCCTACCCCTTCTCGCCGTACACGACGGACGCTGAGCTCTCCCTGGGCGATGCCTACTACCTGGACGGCGAGTACGTGCTTGCGGCCGAGACCTACAAGGACTTCGAGTCGCTGCACCCCCGCCACAAGGCCATCGAGTACGTCATCTACCAGATAGGCATGTCGCTGCAGCGGCAGTTCATCTCCATCGACAGGCCGACCACCGAGCTGCAGGAAGCCATCGCCTACTACGAGCGTCTTCTCCAGCAGTTCCCGTCCTCGCAGTACGCGACCGCCGCGCGCGAGCGCATAGTCGAGTGCCGCAGAAGCATGGCCGAACACGAGCTCTACATAGCCGACATGTTCTGGCACATGCGCAAGCCCGGACCCGCCTGGCACCGCTACACCTACGTGGTGGACAACTTCAAGGACGTGCCGGACGTGATGGAACACGCACGCGGCAAGGCCGTCATGGCCTACCGCGAGTACTCGAAGCAGGCGAACGAGGAGCGTCGCGAATCCCGCGAGGGCACCTGGAAGGACTGGTTCCGCTGGCTCTAGCCGCAAGGGCGCGAGTCTGGCCGAACCGGGAACTTGCTGGACAAGGAACCGCATCCGGAAAAGACTGACTTCACCAAAACTGCACACAACTTCACGAAAAGGGGCTTCATAAAGCCCCTTTTCGCGTTTTTGGGCCCCTGTGGAAATCAATTTCACCTTGCTTTTCCGCTTTCCCGCATCCGGCCCCGCACGCAGAAAAATTGAAGTTTCGCCTCAATTTTTTCCCGAGACGGGGCACAACCCGCAACCACGACTTCAGGGCATGAAACCATGAGTCTCACCGAAGCTTTGCAGACCGCCGAGGACAGAAAGAAGAAGGCGGCGCTCTTTTCCCTTCTGGCAGCGCTTTTTTTGACCACCGTCAAGCTGGGCGTGGGCCTCTACACGAACTCGCTGGCGCTTTTGAGCGAGGCCCTGCACTCGGGCCTCGATCTGGTGGCCGCGCTGCTCACCTTCTACGCCATACGCGTCTCCTCGCGTCCCGCGGACAAGCGCCATCCCTACGGGCACGGCAAGATGGAGAACATCTCGGCCCTGGCCGAGACGCTCCTGCTCTTCATTATCTGCCTCTACGTGGGCTACGAGGGCGTGCACAGGCTTGTGGAGGGCGGAAGCCCGGTCATCCCCTCCCTCTGGGGCGTGGGCGTCATGCTCCTCTCGCTCGCCGTGGACATCAGCCGCGTGAGGAACCTGCGCAAGGTCGCCAGGGAGACCAATTCCCAGGCCCTGGAGGCGGACGCGCTCCACTTCTCGACCGACATTCTCTCCTCGGCCGTGGTCTTCGTGGGCGTGCTGGCCGTGTGGCTGGCCGACAGGCTGGCCCTGCCTCCCGACATCGCACGGATAGTCCATCAGGCGGACACCCTCGCGGCGCTTGCCGTGGCCCTCATCATCTTCAAGGTGAGCCTTGCCATGGCCAAGCAGGCCCTGGACTATCTCATGGACGCGGCACCCGAGGACGTGGTGGACAGGATGGCGGAGGGCGTGGCCTCTCTGGACGAGGTGCACGCCGTGACCCGTCTGCGCATCCGCTCCTCCGGCTCCCAGTACTTCGTGGACCTGAACGTCGCGGTGGATCCGCGCCTCTCCGTCTCCGACGGCCACAAGGTGGCCTCGAAGGCGTCCGCAAAGGTGCGCGAGATACTGCCCGAGGCGGACGTGGTGGTGCACGTTGACCCCTGGCACGAGAAGCGCCATGCGGGCCTTCTGGCCGACATCCACTACGCGGCCGAGACCCTGGAGCTCGACGTGCACGACTTGAGCGTTCTGAAGAATCCCGACGGCACCTATGCGGCCACGGCCCACGTGGAGTTTGCCGAGAACGAGCCCTTCGGCAAGGCCTACGAGAAGTGCAAGGCCCTGGAGGCCAGGGTCCATGACGAGCACCCCGAGGTGAAGCTTGTGACGCACGTGGAGCCCGACCGCAATGAGCAGGTCTCCCACGAGCTTCTTCCAGGCGAAAATTCCCTTGCCGACTACGTGAAGTCCAGGGTGGACGCGTGCGTTGCACGGGAGCCCCTTGTCTCGGACGCCCACGGCTTTGCCTGCTACCGCACTTCTTCCGGGCTCTCCGTGGTCTTCCACTGCCACGCCTGCGCGACGCTCTCGGTGCGCGAGATGCACGACATCAGCGACCGCCTCGAAAAGGCGCTCCAGGCCGAGGTAGAGGGCCTCGACCACGTGCTCGTGCACATGGAGCCGACCGAGGACCTTCGCAAGGCCGTCTTCCTCGATCAGGAAGCGCCCGTCCTCTCATGACGGGAACTGCTTCGGGAGAGATGTTCAGGGCGCCCCGATCCGTCCTGCGGCGGATCCGGGCGCCCGATGTCTGAAGCTTTGCTTGAGGAGTCTTCAGGAGCAATCTCCAGGATGAGTCTCCTGGATGAGTCTCCTGGTTGAGTCTCCTGGATGAGTCCCTAGAGGAGAAACTTTTTGGCCAGCAGGAGGCCCGTGGACGCGCTCTCGGGCACGTCGAAGGTCAGGGTCGCGAAGCGGTTGAGGGCGTTTTCCACAAAGGCCGTGTTGGAGGAATACTTGCCGACGCTCACCGTCCTGCCGTCGTCGGAGATGTCGATGTGCCCCACCTCGGCGGTGAGCAGCTTGTCCGGCACGCCCTCGAGGCGGAAATAGAGAACGGGGCGCATGTTTTCCACCCGGACTTCCTCGAGCTGGATGATGCCGGAAAGATGCGTTTCCACCATCTTTTTGCCGATGGTGTTGAGGGCCTTGGCGGCCAGCTTGTCCTTGCCATCTTTGATGAAGTTTCCGAGGTTTCCCAAGACCATGTTTGTTCTCCCTTGGGGGTTGGGGTTGATTGTGGGGGCGTATGCCGCCTAGGTGCCCGCATTTTCGAGCACGTAGATGATGGCGAGGAAGATGACCACGGTCTGTACGAGCAAAAGCACTCCCGTCCAGGCGAGGATGCTCCACTTGAGCTCGCGAATCTTGCGCTGCACGAACTCGGCCGCCTGAGTGTTCCATTCCACGTTCTCGTAGAGATGGAGCACCTCGCTCTGCTGGTCGATGCTGCCGACCTTCCTCGCCATGATGAAGACGGAAAGCGCCAGCAAAAGTATCACCAGCGCTATTATCCAGATGATCACGTCTGACCTCCCTTGTCCTGTTCGGGGTCGGTTTTGGCGGTTTCGACATCGACGGACCCAGCGTTTTCGGCCGCGCCTTGCGTCATTTCGGCCTTTTCGGCCATGTCGGGCCCGTTTTCGCACGCCCTTTCCTCTGCGCCTATGCCTGCCTGAAGAAAAAGGGCCTTCCAGAGCTCGGGAATGCCGAGCTTCGAGGAGGCGGAGGTCACGACGGGCCTTTTTCCCGCAAGCTCTCCCCACTGCCTCGAGCGTGCGGCAATCTCGCGCTGACGGCACTTGTCGGCCTTGGTGAGCACGGGAAGGACATCCAGGTTGAGCCCGCGCGCGAACTCGAGCAGTCCCAGATCAAGGGCCTGGGGCTCGAGGCGGGAGTCCACGAGAAGCACAAGGCCCTTCAGGGCCCTGCATTCCTTGAGGTAGCGCTCGAGGAGCCTTGCCCACTTTTCCCGCTCCTTGTGGTTCGCCCTGGCGTAGCCGTAGCCAGGCAGATCCACCAGATAGAAGTCGTGGCCCTGCACGCGGTAGTAGTTCACGGAGCGCGTCTTGCCGGGCGTGGAGCTCACCTTGGCGAGCTTGCGGCGGTTGGCGAGCGCGTTTACGAGCGAGGACTTGCCCACGTTGGAGCGGCCGGCAAGGGCCAGCTGCGGGACGTCCTTGTGGGCCAGCTGGTCGAAGGTGAAGGCCGTGGTCTCGAGCTCGAGCGTGGGCAGGGGCATGTGTCTCCTCGTTGTCTGGGCTTTGGGCCGATTTGTGCGGCAGGACTTGGGCCGCGATCTTTGCGACGGCGTGCCGGCCAAGGCAATGTCGGCGCCCATGACCGGTCTTGCGCAATGGGCCTTGCGTCGACATTTGACGTCGGGCGTCTGTCGGGCGTCTGTCGGACGTCTGTCGGACGTCCATGTTCTTTTTGGCAAAAAGCCCGAAAATTGGCAACGATCGCGAAATTGGCCGCGCGGCCCGCAGCATGCCAGCAGACTGCAGTCCTTGCGAGCGCCTCCTCAATTGTCAGGCACAGTGGTCAGTCCCGCTGCCGTCTTCAGAGAACTTTGGGCCTGCTCCCATGCCAGACCACACGAGTACTGCGGTCATCTCCTTGCGCAGGGCATTGCCCGACCCCCTTTTCAAGATTGTCGCGCAAGGCCGGTCAATCCGGTCTTTGTTCCCGGCCATTGTCCGGGGCCTTGCTGCCTGGTCCAGTCAATCGCAAAACGGCCGTCAGGGCGGATTTGAGCCGGATCCCCCATCTTGACAGAACGCGTCATTCGGGTATCTTCTTCGACTCGCAAATTCCGACAACGCGCAAGGGATGCCGGCACGCCTGTCGCCCC
The DNA here is from genome assembly GCA_964635595.1 of uncultured Desulfovibrio sp. Lineage (GTDB taxonomy): Bacteria > Desulfobacterota > Desulfovibrionia > Desulfovibrionales > Desulfovibrionaceae > Desulfovibrio. Next base: position 33,648 of record CAZWOT010000003.1, on the reverse strand, counting down.
GACCGGGCCTGCACATGCCCCGAGGCAGCAAGGCCAAGATCCCGTCCGCGAAAGCCAGTCATCAAGGAGACCCACATGTATTCCACCACCGATTTTCGCAAGGGCCTGAAGATTGAAGTCGACGGCACGCCTTTTGAAATCGTCGACTTCCAGCATTTCAAGCCCGGCAAGGGCGGCGCCATGGTCCGCACCAAGCTGAGGAACATTCTCACGGGCCGCATGCAGGACATCACGTTCCGCAGTGGGGACAAGGTGGGTCGTCCCGACCTCGAGACCCGCGACATGCAGTTCCTCTACAAGGAAGGCACCGAGCTCATCTTCATGGATCTGACGAGCTACGAGCAGATCCAGATGCCCGCCGAGGCCACCAACGGCAAGTCCGACTTCCTGAAGGACGGCCAGCAGTGCCGCGTCCTGCTCTACAAGGGCAGCCCCCTCGACATCGACATTCCTCTCTCCCTCGTGCTCGAGGTGACCGATACCGAGCCCGGCGCCAAGGGCGACACCGTGAGCAACGTGACCAAGGCCGCCACCCTCGAGTCCGGCGCCGTGGTGCAGGTGCCCCTATTTGTCAACATCGGCGACAAGGTGAAGGTCAACACGGAAACGAGAGAATACCTCGGCCGCGAGTAGGTCTTCGGAACAGGCGAGACACAGGACGCGCGAGCGCATGCCCTTAGACGAAGAATCAAGACAGAGAGCAAGGGGGTTCTGGCTTCGGGAACTGTCCGGTCTGGCACTGCTTTTCTGGGCCGTGTTCCTGTTCATGTGCCTGACGAGCTACAGCCCGGCAGACCCGAGCCTGAACCACGCCCTGAGCCGCGGCGAGGTGCAGAATCTCGGCGGGCTGATCGGCGCCTACCTCTCCGGGCTCCTCAACGACTTCCTCGGATCGGGGTCCCTTGTTCTCCCCATCGGCATCGGCGTCATGGGGCTCGGCTTCCTGAGCAGCCGCTTTGCGCTTTCCTGGTCCAGGTGGCTCGGCTTTGCCCTGGCAGGCTCGAGCGTCATGGTCTTCTTCGCGGCCTTCGACCTGAGCCTCGGCGATCTCAACTCGGGCGGCATGCTGGGCAAGCTCGTCTTCCGTGGATCGCGCTCGCTCCTGTCCCCCTTTGGCGCCGGCCTCCTTTGGGCCTTCATCTTCCTCGTCGGCGTCCAGCTTCTGACAAACCTGCCCTGGCGGCAGGTTTTCTCGCGTCTGGGCGACCTTTTCTCCCGCTTCATCGTGCGCGAGGAGGACGACCCCGACTTCATCCTCGAAAGGGAGGGAATTCCGCGGGCCACACGCCTTTCCCCGAGCCAGGATGCGGACGTGGACAGGGCGCCGCAAAAACGATCCATCCTGCCGGCCCGTCTGGGGCAGGGGCTTGCCGCAAAGCTGGGTGCGAGACTTTCCCGGAGAGGGAAGGACGAGGAGGACGAAGCCGGCGAAGCGGCTCCCGGCTTCCTGGACGAGAGCTTGCCCGAGGGGGCTGAGCCTGCCGCAAATGGCCAGGCGAAAGGCAAAAAGCCCGGCAGGGTGCGCACGGCACCCATCGTCAATCTTGCCGAAAGCGACATCCCCTTCGCGAGCATCGAGGACTGCGGCGTGCCTCTCGACATGTCCTATGCCGAACAGTACGCAGGCGACGTGAAGGGCGAGGCGCCCGTGGTCGTGCGCAGGATCAGAAAGCCGCGCATAAAGGCCAGGGACCGCCAGAAGAACGGTCTTTTGCGCCTGCTCTTTCCCGGCGACAGGGAAGAGGGCAGCGCGAACGCGCCCAATGACGAGGGACTTCAGCTGCTGGCCCTGGGCGGGGAGCCCTCGCCCGGGCTCGCGAACGAGGTTCGGGAAGCTCCGCAGGGTCCGGACGCTCTGGACAGCCTGGACGGGCGCGCAACGGCCGAGGAGCGCGGGGCGCTCTTTGGCGACGACCTTTTCCAGCTCGACGAGCATGGGGGCAGCACGGGCGGCACCGGCACAAAAACGGCCGGACCGCAGGCTTCTTCCGCGCAGGACCCGGATTTTTCCCTGGTCCTCGACGATTTCGACGAGGCGGCCAGGGACGGAAGGCTCGCCGGAACAAAAGCCGGCAAGAAGGGCCGCGGCGCCGTGGAGCTTGCCGGCTTCGGAGCTCGCGACAAGGAGACCGAACGCCCCGCAAGCTCCGCCAGGAAAAAGAACAATCAGGACGACGAGCGCGGCATCCTCATCGGCGGGGCCGCAGATATCCTGGACAACAGTCGCGGCGCTCCCGCCAACGCTCCCGTCAACACACTCGCCGGCGCACCCGACGACACGCTTGATGATTTCGAGGACGGCAGCGGGGACAGCATAAACGACGGCATCGACAACGGCATCGGCAACGGCTTTGACGATGCCGCAAGGCCCGATTTCGGCGGTTCGTTTGACGACCTTCAGCTCGAGCGTCCCGCAGCGACCGGCGCGTCTGCCGTATCTTCGTCCAGACCGGCCTTTGCGGGCATGAAGGACGGCCCCCTGCAAAGTCCCGACCCCACCGACGACTTCTTCGACCAGGACGAAGACGAAGACGAGGACGAAGACGATGCCTACGTGCCCGATGTCCGCGTGCCGGAAATCGTGCGCGGCGCCTCGGGGCTTGCCAAGGGCAGGCAGGAGCGCGTCTCGCCCGCCGACGGCCTCATGTATCCGCCGCTGGAGCTTCTCGACAAGCCCCTCCAGGAAGAGGAAATCGAGGACGAGGAGCTCCAGGAGTATGCCGAAAGGCTCCTGGGCTGCCTGCAGGACTTCGGCATCCAGGCGGAGCTCGTGCGCGCGACCCCGGGCCCCGTGGTCACGACCTACATGCTGAGGCCCGCTCCCGGCGTGTCCGTGCGCTCCTTCCTGCGCCACACCGAGGACATCGCCCGCTCGCTCATGGCCGTGTCCGTCTTCATCCAGGCGCCGGTGCCGGGCACGGACACGGTGGGCATCGTCATCCCCAACCGCACCCGCCAGGTGGTCAATTTCCGCCAGATTGCCGAGGACAAGGCCTTCGTCGAGTCGAAGGCCCATCTGCCGCTCATCGTCGGCAAGGACACCACCGGAAAGCCCTTTGTGGCCGATCTCGCCAAGATGCCCCACCTGCTTGTGGCCGGCGCCACCGGCCAGGGCAAGAGCGTGTGCCTGAACGCCATGCTCACCTCGCTTCTCGTGCGCAAGACGCCCAACGAGCTGAAGCTTCTACTTGTGGACCCCAAGCGCGTGGAGATGGGCATCTACGAGCACGAGTCCCATCTCATCCACCCCGTGGTCAAGGAAGTGGAGGACGCGAAGAACGCGCTGGTCTGGGCCGTGCAGGAAATGGATCAGCGCTACACCCAGATGTCCAGGCTCAACACCAAGAACATCGAGGGCTACAACGCAAAGCTGGCAAGCTACCAGGGAAAGCTGCCTGCGGACATTGCCGATCTCGCTCCCATGTCCTACATCGTCATTGTCATCGACGAGCTCGCCGACCTCATGCTTCAGGCGAGAAAGGACGTGGAGCCCTGCATCATCCGCCTGGCCCAGCTTGCGAGAGCGAGCGGCATCCACATGATCATCGCCACCCAGCGCCCGAGCGTGGACGTGGTGACGGGCCTCATCAAGGCCAACTTCCCCTGCCGCATCTGCTTCCGCGTCTCCGCCCGCCAGGACAGCATGACCACGCTGGGCCAGGCCGGCGCGGAAAAGCTTCTCGGCAACGGCGACATGTTCTACAATCCCAACGGCGGGCAGCTGGTCCGTCTGCACGGGCCGTATCTGCGCGACGAGGAAGTGCAGTCGGTGGTCGACTTCTGGAAAAAGCAGGTCAAGCCCGACTACCGAGTGGACTTCTCGAGCATGGGCGAGGAGGAAGAGGCCGCGGCGCCCCGCGGCGGCAAGGCCGATCTGGCGGGCTCCGACGACTACCGCGAGGTGATCGAGTTCTGCCGCGAGAAGGGCCACGTCTCCATCTCCCTTCTGCAGCGCCGCTTCAACATCGGCTTCAACAAGGCCGCCCGCTACATGGACCAGCTCGACAAGGACGGCCTTGTGGGCCCGTCCCCTGGCGCAGGCAAGCCCCGTCCCGTTCTCATTCGCTGAAAATGCCCCAGCCCCGGGGCTTTGCCCGGGGTCCATCTTGAAGTTCTGCCTGAAGCCTGCCATCAGGCTTTCCAGGCCCAAATACCGCATGCCCTCGACAGGGTTCGGAGCGCACATGTCCAGCACCCAATCCCCCAGACCGTCCTTTTCCCGCGTCTTTTTGTTCCTGTTCACGACCCTGCTGCTTTTGCCGGTCCTTGCCTGCGATGCGCTCGCCAACGACGAGATCGCGGTCCTCATCAAGAACCGCTATGCGGGCATGAACTCCTTCCAGGCCAACTTCACCCAGTACCTGACCCACCAGGAGACGAAGCAGACCGAAAAGCGCGAGGGCGAGCTCCTCTTCAAGCGTCCCTTCCTCATCTCCTGGGAGACAAAGGCCCCCGTGGCCGAGAAGCTCGTCGTCAACGACAACGAGATCTGGGACTACATTGCCGACGAGGCCATAGCCTACCGCTATCCCAGGGACCTTGTGGAGGACTCGCGCTCCCTCATCCAGGTGGTGACGGGCCAGGCCCTTCTCACCGAGGACTACGAGGTGCAGGACGCGGGCACCGAGGGCAGGCTGCGCATCCTCCAGCTCTATCCGAAGGAGCCCGTGCCGCAGCTTGTCGAGGCCAAAATCTATGTGGACTCGGAGAAGGGCTACATCCAGCGAGCCGTCATCATCGACTTCTACGGCAACACCAACGATGTGCGCTTCACCTCCTTCATTCCCGATGCCGACATCTCCTCCATGGCCTTCCGCTTCACCCCGCCCAAGGGCGTCGAGGTTGAGGATCGCGTGGAGCGCCCGGCAGTCCAGTCCCGCGACCTTTTCTAGCACGACGGCGCAGGGGCAGCCTGCCGCACCCCCAGTACCCCCTGGAGCATCCTCGAGGACCGTTTGGAGCGATGTCATGGAAAAGCCCGACTATGTGAAAAACTTCCAGCCCCCCGAGGGAACCTCCCTGAGGAAAATCGGCAACAACTGGTACCTCTACGGCAAGCCGTCCTCGGTCGTCGACCCCGAAACGGGAAAGAGGAAAACCGTCGCCGGCGCCTATCTTGGCAAGGTGACGCCGGATGGCCTTGTGCCGCCAAAACGCGGCAGGAAGAGCGGGCAGGAGGCTTCCGGCATGAACAACGTCCAGGCTGGTTCTGAAGATCCGGCCTCGCAGGCGAAGAAGGGGGAAACGTCCGCTGCCCGGCAAGCGAAGGGAGCCGTTCGCGAAGAGTCTGGACACCCGTCCGCTCCTGCGGCCGCCCCAAAAGGCCGCACTGCCAAAAGCCGTGCCGCAGGCCGGGAGAAGGAGCCCGCCATCGATTTTCCCTCCTTCTGGGCCTGGAAGTGCGACAGGGACGATGTGGACGATCGGGGCCGCATCTATGTTCCCGGCCGTGTGCGTGCGGGCGCGTTTGTCCTTCTCCATCAGAACACGAAGAAGCTGCGCGCCATCCTCCGCAAGCATTTCCCGGATCATTGGGAAGACCTCTACGTGGCCGCGCTCATGCGCCTTGTCTACGGGACCAACATGGAGCTGTATGCGGAGAACTACAAGGAGTCGATTCTTCCCGCCATGTACCCCGAAACCAGGGAGAGCGTCCTCGACTTTCTTGACTGGCTCAAGATTTTCGACGAGATGCGCAGCCAAATCACGGGCTTCATGAAGGAGTTCGTCGCGAGCGGCATCGACGCAGACAGGGACAGGGACGAGGAAGATCCCGTCAACAGCATCGTGGACAGCAAGGATTGCAGCGACAGCGGCGACAGTCTCCCCTTCGAGGACAGACACTCGCCCGTGCGCTTCCTTGTCTACGAGTCCAGATACGTGGACCCGAGCCCCGGGAAAAGGGACCTGGATGCCGATCCGGACGCCGATCCGGACGACGACCCGGACGACGATGAAGACCGGGAAGACGAGTGGGAAGACGACTGGGAAGACGAGTGGGAAGACGACTGGGAAGACGAAAGGACGCTGCGGCTTCGATCGTTTCCCCGCGTGCTTCAGGTCTACGACATGCGGGATCTGAGCTGCCCGCGCTATTATTTCAAGTGCCGCTTCGACTCCACATGCATCGAGGAGATGGAGGAACTGTTCTCGGAGAGCGGCCTCAAGCCCGAAGAGTGCGTGTTCTGGCTTGGCGAGCTCGCAAGCCGCGAACTCGATCCCCGCGAGCTGCGGGAAAAGAACATCAACGTTGTCTGCCTGATCCCCCGGGGAACCCATTTTGACAGGAGCGACATACCCTCGCTGACAGACAACGACGACGCCTTCATTGTCAATTCCCCGCGCTGGAACGAGGATGGCAGGGTGGTCGCCGTGCGCGAAAAGGACGAGGCCCCTGAAGACGAGGGCGCTTCGGGCGGAGGCGAGCGGCGCGGCGGCGGGAACGGGCCCGACCGCTGGAGGCATCTGTTCTTTTTCGACCTCGACCTGCTCGAACGCGACGCCTGCATCGTCATCAACCACACCAGCTTCACCCGCAGAACCAACATGAGATCGCTTGCCTTCGAGCTCAAGGAGCGCGGGCAGGGCAGGGTATGGATGTCCGACGAAACTCTCGAGGAGCTGCGGTTTCAGGTCGGCCCCATGGGACCGATTCTGGCGGCTCATCCCTGGATGGGCACCCTCGAGATCGCCACGAACATCCGCGGCCTGAAGCCGCAGGAAGTGTACGGCATCTTCCTGCGCGTGGAGGTAGTGGGGAGGCAGGCCGCCTTTCTCCGCAACTGGCGGGTGCAGCAGGAAAAGTGGATGTCCATGAGCGCGGACGAAGGCTGGCATTTTGTCGACCAGATTGCGATGCTCGTGCTGAGGGCCGTCTTTCCATACAAGGTTCGCAAGGCTCTCGAGGCCCTTGACTCCGACCCCGGGCATGCCCTCCATTCCCTGGACCTCCACAAGGCGAGCGTCGAGAAAAGCCCGCGCTGGATCTTTGTCGGAGGGTGGAAGAGGGAGATCCTGGGGAATCTTCTGAATTTTCGCCCGCTGGAGATCGACCTGCTTTCCCTGGTTCGCCAATGCCGCAGGGAAAGCGGATTGCAGGACTCTGCATTCTGACCCGGCCGGCCGCTCCAGCCGTTTTTTCGTTGCCTTGAGGCAATGCCCGGGCCCCGGAAGCCCGACATAAGGACGCCAAACCATGACCGCAGCCACTTCAAAATCCTCGAAATCGAAATCCCTGAAATCGAAAAGGGCAGAGGCCTCGACGACAGGTTCCGAAACGTCCGCCGCAAGCCGCAGAGAGCGCCATCCCGATTTCGACCTCACATGGTGCTGGGACTGGACGTGGAAGAAGAAGCCGGGCCAATTGGACCTGGATGACAGGTACTGGGATGCCAGGTACGGGGACGACGTGTTCATGGACGAGGTGTCCGATGAGGACGACGAGCCGTACATCCCCGAGATTGTGGACGCGGGCGCCTTTGTTCATGTCCATGAGAGGACGGAGAAGGTGCGCAGCGCCCTGAAAGGGTGTTTCCCGGACTGGGAGCAGATCTACGCGGCCGCCTTCATGCGCCTTGTGCATGGGGCGGATGCCACGGAATACAGGAGCCTCTACAGGAACTCGGTGCTTCCGGCCGCGTATCCCGGCTCCATCGACTTTCTCGAGGACTTCCCCCGCTGGCTTGGCGAGCTTGGCGAGGAGTGCAAGAAAATGTCGGCCTTCATGCGCGACATGCTCTTCCCGGTCGAAAACGCCGAAAAAGAACCCTCCGAAGGTGAACCGTCCGCAGAAGAAACGTCCGAACAGGACCCGGCGGAGCACAAGGCCTCAAGCCGCAAGGCAGGGGGCGCGGGCATCGAGTCCGTCCGCTTTCTTGTCTTCGAGGCCGCAAACTTTCCCGACAATCCCCGACGGCAAGGGGAAGAAGGCGGCGAAGAAGACGAAGACGGGGACGGCTCCCTTGAGGACGAGCGCGACTGGGTGGAAGATTGGGCGAACAGGAGGAAGAGGCATCTTGTCTATCCGCGCCTGCTCCTTGTCTTCGACATGTCGAGACCCGAGGCTCCCCTGGCCTTTCGCCGCTGTGCCCGCGAGGGGACGCGCCTTTGGCAGGTGGAAAAACTTCTCGAGGAGTGCGGTCTCGATCCTGCCGAATGCCTGTTCTTCGTTGCCGGGGATTCTCTCGCCGGATGCGGCCCGAGGGAGCTGCTCGAGAAAGGCCTGAAGGTCGTGCGCGTGCAGCCGGAAGGAACCCTCTTCGACGGGAAGTCCGTTCCGACCATGACCGACAACGATCATCTTTTTCAGGCCAGTCCCGTCTATTGGGACGCTGCCGCGAGACTCGTGGCGGCGCGGGAGAGGATGCCCGCAGAGAAGCCGGCTTCAAAACGCCGGACAAGGGGCGCGGAGAAGGGCGCAGGCGCGGGCGGCTCCGAGGACGCGTGGCGCTGCCTCGTCTTTCTCGACCGCGACTGGCAGACCGCCGCCCTGCACGGCCTTGTCTCGGAGTACTTCTTTGACCACGACGAGAGGAAGAAGCTTGTCGAGGACGAGCAAAGGTGCCGCAAACGGGGCTTCCAGGAGCTGTCCGACAGGACCTTCGAAAGCCTTCGGCTCTCCCTGCGGCCCGTGAAGGAAATTGTGGCCGACAAGCCCCATCTTGGCACCGTCGAGGTGGAGACGAACATTCTGGACTGGTCCATTCAGGACCTCTTCGGGGTTTGTCTGCGTGCGAGGCATGCCCTTTCCGTTGCCAGGTTTCTGTCCCGCCAGGCGAAACGGACGGCATGGAACGTGTCCTCGGGGGAGCAGGAGGAAGGCTGGTTCTTTGTCGATCTCGTGGCGCAGCTGATGGAATGGGCCGTATTTCCCCACAGGGAGCGCAGGGTGCTCGAGGCACTCGACTACGACGTCTCTTCCGCCCTGCGCGACCTTGATCAAACGAAGGTCGTCGTCGACAGGGAGCCTGGCTGGCTGACAGGACGAAGGAAATGGAAGATCTTTCGGGATGCGAACCGCATCCTGAACTTCGACCCCGAGAAGGTGGACATTCTGGACAAGATTCTCGAGTGCCGCGAGGAAGCGGACCGGTTTCAACTGCACTGGTTTTGACGCAGGCAGTGCTTCCGCCTTTGTCCGCATGGAGCCGCATGGAGCCGCATGGAACCTCATGGAACCTCATGGAACCGCAGCGCATTTTCGCGAGACCGCAGTTTTTCTCCGGATGAAAGGGACCGATGCCATGGAAAAGCCCGACTACGTGAAAAACGTCCAGCTCCCCGAGGGGACCTTCCTGAAGAGAATCGGCAGCCACTGGTATTTGTACGGCAGGCAGTCCCCCATCATCGACCCCGAAACGGGAAGGAGGAAGACCGTCGTCGGCGCCTGTCTTGGCAGGGTGGAGCCGGACGGCCTCGTGCCTCCCATGCACCGTGCGGGGGCAGGGTCGGGCGAGGCTGCGCGGACGAACATGTCCGGGGAGCAGGACGGCACGGGCGCCCAAAGCTCCGGCAGGGACGCGGCCCCCACGCCGGCAGCCGGACAGAAGCGGCGTTTCGAAAACTGCAATCTCATGCCCTGGTATTGCTGGACCTGGTATGACGTGGAGGACGAAGCCGACAAGGCGAGCCGCATGGAGTTCGAGCGCTTTTGCGTGACAGACGAGCCGGAGTGGCTTTCGGCGGGCCCGTGCGTCCTTGTCTGGTCAAGGACGGGTGCGCTGCGCAAGGCCCTGAGAAAGCATTTTCCCTGGTACTGGAAGCAGATATTCGCGTTTGCGCTCATGCGGCTTGTCTACGGGCACAATTTTGTCCGCCAGACGGAATACTACAGAACGACCCTCCTTCCTGCCATGTTTCCCGGTCTCGAGAGGCATTTTCCGTATCTGAAATACACGGACGTGCTCTCCGAGCTTGGCCGCATGCGCGGGGAAATTGCCGCGTTCATGCGGGAGGAGATGGCCGGCGCAGCCAGTGCCGGCAAGGATGAAAAGGATGCCGGCCTGGACGGCGATTCCCGCCTTCATTCCGTGCGCTGGCTTGTCTGCGAATCCGTGCATCCGTCCATCGACTACAACGATCCGGACTACAGCGCCGAGGAGTACACGAGGCATCCGGAGGACAACGAGGACTACGATCCCGTCGAGGGCAAGTACAGGCAATGGGTGTTTCCACGCGTTCTCCACGTCTTCGACATGAAGTTTCCCGGCTGTCCGAGATTCTACCAGGCACGCACCCTGCTGCCGCTGGGACTCGACGATCTGGACGCCTTTCTCGAGGAAAGCGGCCTTGCGCCAAAGGACTGCGTGTTTGTCCTTGACGGGTCGTCGCTGGCCGGAGTCGAGCCTGCAGCTCTCGAGAAGAAGGAGCTGCGCGTCGTCCGCGTGCTTGAACCGGGCACCAGTTTCGACAAGGAGCAGTTCCCGTCCCTCACCGACAACGACGACGTTTTCCGCGCGCGCCCCCTGTATCCGCATGAACCTCCGAAGATCGTGGCCATGCGCGAAAAGGTCGAGGACGGATGGAGAATGAGCTCCCTGTTCGACATGGACTGGCACAGGGTGGATGTGAACACCATCCTCTTCAGGGAGGAATTCAACCGGGACGCAATGAGGCGCATGATCGACCAGGAGCTCGGGCGCCGGGAAAGGGGCGAGGGCAGGTGGTCGGACGACGAGCTCAAGGAAGCGCAGGACAATCTTGCCTCCTGCTGCCGCAGGCAGCTTGCCGAGTCCACCGGCGACGGCATCATGGAGATTGCGTCGAACCTCCATGACTGGACGAAGCGCGATCTGTACCGGATTTGCCTGCGTTTTGCGAAAACGGCCGTCCTCATGGCCCAGCTGGCCGCAAAGATGAAGGAATGCGCCTGGGGCGTCTGCGACAAGCGCTCCGAAGAGGGCTGGTCCTTTGTGGACCACGTGACTCTCCTCATGGAGTGGGCCGTGCTTCCCTGGGAGTTGAGACCCCTTGTCGAGGCGCTCGACCTCTCTGCCTGCGACGTCTTCTTCAGACTGCGCAAAAGCACGAACATACAAACCCGCACCGGACGCATTGCTCCCGACAACCTCCGCTGCTGGGAGAACAGCTTGTTGTCCCGTGTTCTGGACTTTTCCGCGCGGGATATGAACATTGCCGACTTCCTTGCCGAATGCCGCTCGGAAGGATAGTTCTCGGACAGCCCCCGGAACGTCCCCGGAACGTCCAGAGACGCAAAATCGCCGCCAGCTTTTGTCAGACCGTTGTTTCCACCCAAACGCAAGGACCGATGCCATGGAAAAGCCCGACTACGTGAAAAACTTCCAGCGCCCCGAGGGGACCTCCCTGAAGAAAATCGGCAATCACTGGTATTTGTACGACAAGCCGACCTCGACCATCGATCCCGAAACGGGAAAGAGGAAGACCGTCGCCGGCGTCTATCTCGGCAAGGTGGGGCCGGACGGCCTCGTGCCTCCCAGACGCCGTGCAGTCAGGCGTGGCAAAGGCTCCGGGGACGCGGCCTCCAGATCGGCAGCAGGACAAACGGGGCATTTCGCGAATGTAGATCTTCAGCCCTGGTATCGGTGGACCTGGGATGACGTCGAGGACGAAAAGGACAAGCAGTACCGTACAGAGTTCGAGCATGCCTGGAAAGACGTGCCGAAGTGGCTCGAGGCGGGCCCGTGCGTCCTTGTCTGGTCAAGGACGGGTGCGCTGCGCAAAGCCCTGAAAAAGCATTTTGCCGGGGACTGGAAGCAGATATTCGCGTTTGCGTACATGCGGCTTGTCCATGGGCACGATTTTGTCCGCCAGAAGGAAGGCTACAGAGCTTCCCTCCTTCCTGCCATGTTTCCCGGTCTCGAGCAGGACTTCCCCTTCCTGAAATACAAGGACGAGCTCGAGGAGCTTGGCCGCATGCGCGAGGAAATTGCCGCCTTCATGCGCGAGCAGATGGCCGGCGCAGCCAGTGCCGACAAGGATGACAAGGTTGTCGGCCTGGACAGCGATTCCCGCCTCGACTCCGTGCGCTGGCTGGTCTGCGAATCCCGCGACCTGTCCATCGACTTCAACGATCCGGACTACGATGCCGAAGAGAGGATCAGGAATCTGTCGTACAACTACGATTATGACCCTGCCGAGGGCAAGAGCAGGCAATTTGTGTTTCCACGCGTTCTCTACGCCTTCGACATGAAGTTTCCGGACTGTCCGAAATTCTACCAGGCACGCACCCTGCTGCCGGTGGGGCTCCACGATCTGGACGAATTTCTCGAGGAAAGCGGCCTTGCGCCAAAGGACTGCGTGTTTTTCCTGGACGGGGCGTCCCTGGCCGAGGTCGAGCCCGCAGCCCTCGAGGAGAGGGGGCTGCGCGTCGTGCGTTTTCTTGAGTTGGGCACGCATTTCGACAAGGACGAGTTCCCCTCCCTGACCGACAACGACGAAGTCTTTCGCGCGAGCCCCCTGTATTGGCACAAGCCCCAAAGAATCGCTGCCATGCGCGAAAAGTTCGAGGACGGCTGGAGAATGAGCTCCCTCTTCGACATCGACTGGTACAGGGCGAGTGTGGGCAGAATTCTCGACATCGAGGAGTTCAATCTCGCCCCGCGCAGGCTGGAGGTCGATATGGAGCTTGAGCGCCGGGCAAGGGGCGAGGGGGCGTGGACGGACGAACAGCTCAAGCAGGAGCAGGACGAACTCGCCTCGCGCTGCCGCAGGGAGATTGCCAGGGAGCCGGACATCGGCATCATGGAGGTTCATTCGAATCTCCTCGACTGGTCCAGGCGGGACCTGTACCTGATCTGCCTGCGTTTTGTGAGCGTGAACGCCTGCATGCGTCGTCTGGCCCAGAACATGAAGGAGTACGCCTGGGGCGTCACCAACGACTACGCCGAGGAGGGCTGGTTCCTTGTGGACCACGTGACTCTCCTCATGCAGTGGGCCGTGTTTCCCAGGGGCTTGAGACCCCATCTCGAGGCACTCAACCTCTCGGTCCACGGCGTCTTCCAAGAGCTGCGGCGCTGTTTGGGCATCAAGACCCGCACCGGACGGCCCGATCCCGAAAGGAGCCGCGAATACGAGGAAAGCATGCTGTCCCGTGTTCTGGACTTTTCCATGCGCAACGTGGACATGGCCGCGTTATTGGCCGAGTGCCGTGCCGAACTCTAGACCGCCGGGTCCATGCGTCCATGCGTCCATGCGTTTTGATGTGCGCCTGAGCTGCGTTTGAGGCTCCGACATGTCCGGGAAGAACGCCAGATTCTCCATATTCCTTGGGCAGGAGCCCCTCGTTCGTGTCGGCACCCTCTGGCTCAACCACGCCCGCGGCAGGGTCGCGTCCTCGTTCGTCTACGACGAGGACTGGCTTCATTCGTCCGGGCGCTTCGAGCTTGGCCCCGATCTGCCGCTGGACGCAGGTCCCGTATCCATGGACGGCCTTTTTTCCTGCTTTCGCGACTGCTCGCCGGATCGCTGGGGAAGGAGCCTTGTGGCCCGCATGGAAGAAATCCAGGCGAAATCGGAAGGACGCGCGCCTGCGACCATGCTCGATTCCGACCATCTTCTGCGGGTGAACGACTTCACCCGGCAGGGGGCCCTGCGCATGTCGGCCGACGACGGCAGAACCTGGCTTGCCGACCCTGGCAGGGGAGCGTGCCGCCCCTTGCCAGGCAGGCCGGTCTGTGCGAGGCGGTGGGGCGCGTCTGCCGGAAGAAGGAAAGCTGGGCGGATTTGCGTCTCGTTGCGCAATGCGGGGCATCCCCTGGCGGCGCCCGCCCCAAGGCCTCCGTCCTTGGGGCACAAGGCGAGCTTTTTCTTGCTAAGCTTCCCCGACCGACGAGCGCGACGTTCCCCTCCGGGAATACGGACCTTGAGGCTTGCGCAGAATGCGGGCCTTGCCACGCCCGACTTTCGCCTGCACAAGGCCGCTGGCCAAAACGTCCTTGTGGTGCGCAGATTCGACAGGAAACCTGCCGGCGACGGGGTTTTGCGCATCCCCTTCATCACCGCCATGAGCCTGCTTGGCCTTGGCGACGGCAATCACGCAGGCTACGTGGACATGGCTGCCGCCTTCGAGGCGCAGGGGAGCGCGCCCGACGAGGACTTGCCCGAGCTCTGGTCGCGCATGGTCTTCAACATGTGCGTCTACAACGTGGACGACCACGCGAAAAACCACGGCTTCTTGCGCAAACAGGGAGGTTGGCGCCTCTCGCCCGTCTTCGACCTCGAGACCTCGCACCCGGGGGAAAAGGCGGCACTCCTTCACACGGCCGTCATCGACCAGTCTCGCGAGTTCAGCCTCGAGAACGCCCTCGAGGTCGCCGAATTTTTCCGGCTCTCCCAAAACGAGGCCAGGGAGCGTCTGACGAGGATACGCAGGGCCGTTGCCTGCTGGAGGCAGGAAGCGTCCTCGGTGCACGCACGGCCCGAGGAAATGCGCGTCATGCGCGAGGCCTTCGAGTTTCTCTGACGTTCTCCGGCCTTTCTCGACGTTCTTCGACTTGCATCACGCCATGTCCAGGGCAAGGACCTCCGCAAGCGTCTCGTCGATGTCGGCGTCCACGCACAGGCTCCTGAGCTCTATCTCTGCCGGCACCGCGCTTTCGCCGAGATTGACGGTCGCAAGGCGCGCCTTCGGGTTCGCATACGTCCACTTCCAGAAGGGGTACTTGATGATGGAGGGCGTGTTCATGCCCACCCCGAGCTCGAGGTAGAGGATGGGACCCTTCTCGTGGCGCTCGATGAACTCCTGGTAGCGGGTGCAGGCCTCCTCCCAGCCCTCGTCCTCCACAAAGGTCGCATCGGCGCGCAAATTCATGGCCATGGGCTCGCCGCACACGGGGCAGTGCGGCACGAGCTCGGACGGCACGCGCATGTCCTTCTGTTCCGCAACCATGCGCCGCACCGTCTCCTCGTTGTCGTAGGTCTTTCTGTGGCAGGGGACGGAGCACTGCCACAGGCCGTAGTCACCCTGGGTGTAGAAGAGCCGCTCCTTCGCAAAGCCGGCCTTCTGGAAGCAGTGGTCCACGTTGGTGGTGAGGACGAAATAATCCTTTGCGCCCACAAGGCGCAGGAGGTTTTGGTACGTCGGCTTCGGGGGATCGCAGTAGCGGTTCACAAAGATGAAGCGGCTCCAGAAGGCCCACTGCTCATCCAGGGTGGGAAAGCGGTAAAAGCCCGCGCTGTACATGTCCGAAAAGCCGTACTTCTCTATGAAGTCGGCAAAGTTCGTCTCGAAGCGCGGGCCGGCATAGGTGAAGCCCGCCGAGGTGGAAAGGCCCGCACCGGCACCCACCAGCACGGCATCGTGCCTGTCGAGCAGGCGCTTCAGTTCCGCGGCCCTGTTTTTCCCGAACATGCCCATGATCCTCCGAAAGGGCCCCCGGATTTCGCCCCTCGTGCCTGTTTTGGCCCTAGTCGTGGTTGAAGAGGATGCGGTGGTAGTGCTCGAAATCCTCGTCGGTGTAGGTGTCGAAAACAACCTTCGGCGCCTGTTTGCCGCTTCTGTCCAGTTCGGCAAGATGCGAGCGCACCGTGGCCACGGCGATATTCGCGGCCTCGTCCTTGGGGAAGCGGAAAACGCCCGTGGAGACCCCGCAAAAGGCAACGCTCGTGATGCCGTGCTCCGTGCACGCGTCGAGGCAGGATTTGTAGCAGCTTGCCAGAAGCCGCCTGTCCTCGTCCGTCACCTGGTCGCCCACGATGGGGCCCACGGTGTGCAGGACAAACTTGCAGGGCAGGTTGTAGGCGCCCGTGACCTTGCACTGGCCCGCGGGCTCCGGGTGCCCCTGGGCCGCCATGATCTTCGCGCACTCGAACCTTAGCTGCACGCCGGCCCTGGTGTGGATGATGTTGTCCATGCAGTTGTGGCCCGGGGAAAAGCAGCCGAGCATGGCCTCGTTGGCGGCGTTGACGATGGCGTCCACCTTGAGGGTGGTGATGTCGCCCTGCCAGAGATAAAGGCCGTCCGCGGAGGAAATCATCTCCTCGAGCCCGGTCGGAAACTGCATGGCGCTCTCGTCCTGCAAAAAGGCGTCCTGGATCTTCAGAAACTCGTCCGAGACGGGCTTTGGCGGACGCACGTTCACAAGGCAGCGCAAGATGCGCCTGCGCTCGTAGTAGCCCTCCACGCCGTCGGAGGGAAAGGCCGGGTTTTCCCGGTGCAGGTAGTCAATGAGCCAGTCGAGGCGTCCGTCCTGGGTGTCGAGGTCGTGGGCCATGTTTGTCCTCCAGGGGGCATGTTGTGCCCGCCGTCATGCATTTTGCCCTTCAAAAAAGCAAAAACGGGGCGCAGGGCCCCGTCCTTGAAAGATGCTGTCCCGCCAATCAGGCCGGCATGGGCGAACAGGTGGTCTCGCCTGGCGCCCCGTTGGGCGCCTTGGCGTCCAGATCGGCGTCCCTGCCGGACTCCTCGTACTCGCGGCGGATGTTTTCCATCACCTCGTGCACGGTGGTGATGGCCTTGATGCGGCCCACGTTGCTGCCGCAGAAGGCAAAGCCGGACTTCAGGTTGCCGCGCATGGCGTTCAGAAGCGCGAGCGCGATGCAGTAGGGCGTCTTGTCCTTGTCGCAGGTCTTCACGCAGTGGTAGATGCAGCGGAAGGGCTTTTTCTTGCCCTCGCGCGAGGCCTCGATGAACTCGTTGTCGATGGCGCGGCCGGGCATGCCCACGGGCGAATGGATGATGGTCACGTCCTCGGGGCGGGCCTTGATGTAGGCCTCCTTGAAGCGGATGTCCGCGTCGCATTCCTCGGTGGCCACGAAGCGGGTGGCCATTTGCACGCCGGAGGCGCCCAGGCTCAGCATCCTGCGGATGTCGCCGCCGGTGAAGACGCCGCCGCCGGCGATGACCGGCACGGAGCGGCCGCACTTGTCCTCGAGCTCCCTGGCCACGTCCACGATGGGGGGCACGATGCTCTCCAGGGCGAAGTTCGGGTCATGGATTTCCTCTTCCTTGAACCCGAGATGGCCGCCGGCCTTGGGGCCCTCCACCACGAAGGCGTCGGGAGTGTAGCCGAAGTTGCGCATCCACTTGCGGGCAAGGATGGACGCCGCCCTGGCGGAGGAAACGATGGGCACGAGCTTGGTCTTGAACTCTTCCTTCTTCTGCTCGCAGGCCTCGAGGAGGTGCTTGGGCAGATCCGTGGGGAGCCCCGCGCCGGAGAAGATGAAGTCGGCCCTGGACTCGATGGCCGTGCGCACGAGCTGGGTGAAGTGCGTGAGGGCGACCATGACATTGACGCCCACAAGGCCCTGCGTCTTTTCCCTGGCCTTTTGGATTTCCCGCTTGAGGGCGCGCATGTTCGCCGCCAGCGGGTCCTTGTTCACGTCCTTGTCCAGCATGCCGATCATGGCTGCGGCAATGACGCCGATGCCGCCCTCGTTGGCGACGGCCGAAGCCAGGCCGGACAGGGAAATGCCAACGCCCATGCCGCCCTGTACAATGGGCATGGTGGCTGTCAGATCCCCGATCCGAAGAGAAGGAAGCGTCATAGATCCTCCCGAATCTCGACCACTTGTAGTGTATGTTCTCCTGCCGCACGGTGCGGGCAGGGGGTATCGCGAAAGCGACTGCAAGAGTTGCGAAGTGGGTCAAAAGGGTGAAAGGGATGAAAACAGGGGAGCAAAACCCCTGTCGCGCGAAAATTCACAAGGTGCCGGACAAGACATTGCGTTCCAGCGTTCGCGCGATCATCACTTCTACACAAGCAATGGGAAAAACGCAAATTGCGGCATTTCCGGCGACACGAACGAACCCTGTCAAGTGGCCGTATTTTCAAGGCAATTTGAAGGCGCCCCGCGCGAAAGCAAGGTCGGCTCATGTTCCGAAATGCCGCCGGATGCGTTGCGGCGGCCCTTTGCACGAGCGGTTTTTCAGTCCTGGCCGGGAATCTTTTGCGTTGCCTTGCCTGCCTCTTCCTCGCGGATCTCGAGAAGGTTCTTGCGCACCACGTCGCGGGCCCTGCCGTAGATGGCCTCGGGAAGCGAGTCCAAAAGCCTCTGGACATGCGGGCTCTGGGCAAAGAGACGTCTCGAGGCCGGGAAGTTCATGTCCCAGACCCAGGAGCAGAGCAGCATGCAAAAGTCGTTGATGCTGGTCAGGTCCCCGTAGGAGGAAATGCGTCCGGCAAGGGTGTTCTCGACCACCGTTTGCGAGAAAAGCCCGGGGTCGTCCGGAAGGCTCAGGATCACCGTGGGCGAGTAGGGGCCGTCCTTGGCAAGGTGCTCGTCGATGACCCGCACGATGTCGAGCTTGTCCGAGTCGCGCACCACGCGCACGGCCAGAGCGCCCGCAGGCGAGAGGGTGTCGGGCACGGCAAAGGCGTTGTGGAAGAACACGGCCTCGCGGACGGCCTCCTTCCCCGGCTCGTGGGCGAGGGTGTTCCCCTTCTCGAGCACCAGGGCCCCCAGCTGGCCGTGGTTCATGGAGAGCTTGTCCTTGAAGGTTTTCCACACCCGGTACTGGGGAAAGCGGCCCACGTCGTGGTAGAGGGCCGCGAGAAGCGGGATTCTGGCATCAACCGGGCTCATCCCCTCGCCCCGGCAGATGAACTTCGCGTTCTCGTAGACCTTGAAGGTGTGCTCGTTCTTCAGCTCCATGGGCGCCGGATCATGGGGACAGACCCCTTTCTCCAGCGCCGTGTAGGCGGAGAACCAGGCCTCGTGGCCGGAGAGGTCCGCAGGATCTTCAGAGGGTACGGGCGGTTCGGGAAAGTCGAAGAGAAAGTTGAGCGCTGGCTGGGACATGGGATTGTCTTCGAAGGATGCAGGAGGCGTTTGGAAACGCGAAAAGGGAACGCGTCCGGGAACGCGAAAGGGGACCGGGCGAAGGCAAGCTTGCCGAAAAGGACCTTTCTCCCGGGGCCCTCATTTGTCAATCGCGTTCGTTTTGGCCGCCGCCGGCGTGCCAAAGGGCAGGGGAAAGCACGGCCGCGGGCCGTCCCCGGCAAGGGGACGGGCCCGACGTGCCGAAGCCTACATTTTTTTCAGCTGTGGCAGAGCGTGCGGAAGTCGCACCAGGAACAGCGCTTGTTGTCGCGCAGCTGGACAAAGTTGTCCGCGAGCATCATGTGGGCGGCCACCAGGCGCACGATGACGGCGCAGCGATCCATCACCTCCATGGGGTCCAGCTTTTTCACGTCGCAGAAGGAGATTTCCTCGCCCTTGTCGGCAAGTCCCACGAACACGGCGTTGGCGAGCTCCCCGTCGGGCCACTCGCGCACGCGGTTGTCCTCCGGGTCCTTGAGAATGCGGTTCTTGTCGCGGCAGATGGTCACGTAGCAGGGAAGCTGGATGCTGGTGGTGAAGTCGCGCAGCTGCCCGAAGAGCTCGTGGACAAGGCGCTTGTCCACGGCATCCAGGGTGCCCGTCTCCGTCACCCGCCTGGCCTGCGCGAAGAATTCTACCTTCTCCCAGAGCTTGTGGTCCACGTTGGGTATCTCGGAGCCGCTCTTGTAGTCGAGGACCACAAGCCCCCTGTCGCGGCTGTCCATGCGGTCGATGCGCCCCTCGAGAGCGACCGTGCCGCCCGCGACCGGGATCTTGGCCGCGATGACGTGCTCGAGGAGGACGGGACAGCTGTCCGCGGGCTGCGCCCTCACGTACTGGCGCAGCTTGTCCGGGGCCAGGGATTCGAGCATGGCCAGCGACGCCGGCGGCAGGGTGTGGGGAAGCTGGTTCTTGGGGGCCTTCATGACCTCCTCGAAGACCTTCACAAGCTCCTCCGCGGCCTGTTCGCGGACTTCGGGATCGTCGCCCAGGGTCTCGCCCAGGTGGCGGGTGTGGAAGATCTCGAGGGCCTCGTGCAGGACGGTGCCGATGCCGGTCGGATCGTCTCCCTCGTTCACCATCTCGAGCGGCCGCAGCCTTCCAAGGCGGTGAAAGCCGAAGCGCAGGGGACAGGTCAGGTACTTGTCCATGGACGAGGGCGAGAGGTTGGTCGAAAGAATCTCGTCCATGGCCTCGCGCATCTCGCCCGCGATGCGGAAGATGCGAGGGACCGGCTGCATGGGCACAAGCCTCGAGCGCACGACCCGAAGGGGCTCCTCTCCCTTCTCGAAAATCCGTTTCTCCTTCTGCTCCAGCTGCCAGATGTATTCCTCCACGAAGCGGCTGCGGCTCTTCTTGCCGTCGAAGAGCGAGGAGCGGCTGATGCCTTCCTGCCAGAAGAAGTGCTTGACGCGCGAGGATTTGCACAGGCGCAGGATGTTGTAGCCGGTCTCGGTCTCGTCGTTGTCGAGGGCCGGAAGTCCCAGCACGGCGCGAAGCGAGTCCGGGAGGAGCGGATCGTGGCGCTTGGGACCGGGCAGGGTGTCGTCCGTGGCCTCGAGGATGAAGACCTGATCGAAGGAGAGCAGCGTGCTTTCGAGCACGTTCATGATCTGCAGGGGCGCTTCGGCCGGATTTCTCCGCCTTCCTGCCGAGTCCGGGGCATTTGCTTGCGTGGACTCGAAGAACATGTGCTCCCTGCGGCAGAAGTCGTCGAAGATGCGCAAAAGCACGTGGCGGCCGAGCTGGCTGCTGCGAAGCAGGGTGCAGCGAAGCTCCGGCAAGAAAACGTGCTCGATGTGGAAGAGTGCCTCCATGTCGATGGGGGAGGTTGTCCGAAGGGACGTTCCGCGCCCGTTCACGTGGTCGCAGAGCCTCTGCAGGGCAGAGGCCAGGGCCTCGGGCGTGGGCGTGTCCACGAAGGGCCTCACGAGCACGTCCAAAAGATCGGCCATGATCTCCGCTTCCTGGGGCACGCCGTCGAAGACCTCGGCCCGCAGGACGTCGTTCCAGGGATCCACGTAGCGCCGCCCGCGCAGAAGCTGGGTGCGAAAGCGCCGCACCGCCCCGAGCACGCTTTCCCCGCCCGGGCCCGAGAGGCCCGCCAGAAGCGGGGAATCCACGCAGGCAAGCAGCTTCTTCCAGTGATAGCGGCCGGCGTCGTCCCTGTCGGTCTGCAGAAGAAGCAGATCGCGTATCAGCTGATAGAGGGGACTGTCCGTGACGCTCAGGCCCATGGCGATGTTGAGGTGGGGCCGAAGGCGCTCCGGCACGTGGTGGAGCACCGGCATGAGAAGCGAGGCTTTCGGCAGGAGCACGCAGGAGCGTTTTTCCAGATCGATGTTCTCGAGGCTTTTCTTCAGTTCCCCCAGCTGCGAGTGCAGGTCGTGGCCGGAGAGGAAGGTCACGCGCGCATCGTCCTCGGCAACGTCATCCGGCGAGCCTGTCGATGCCGCGGGCCCGCCGGCCCATGCTTCGCAGAGTTCCGCCTCGGCGCCCCATTCCTCCAGCCACTGGGCGTGGCGCTGGCAGAGCCAGTGGGCCCTGGCCCTGGTTTCGGGATCGACGATCTTCGGATCAGAGTGCAGGCAGATGACCGCCCCCGCTTCCCACAACCGCCGCACGATGGCCTCGCGGGTGCCGTCCAGGGTGTGGAAGCCCATGACGTAGACGGGCTGGCCGGGCCTTGGACGCACGAAGTCCGGAAGGGATCCGTCGAGGGTCTGCGCGACCTCGTAGTGGGCAAGGCCCGTGGTTGCGAGGTTGTGGCTGCGCAGGGCCTCGAGGTAGTTTTCGCCAATCTGGCCCAGGGATTCCAGAAGGCGCGCGGCCTCCGGCAGCACCTCGTCGTCGCAGGCGAGCACGTCCTCGGGCAGGACGTTGTTTGTGAGCATCTCGTCCATGAGGTCGGCGAGCTTCTCGGCCCAGGGGAAGAAGGCGTCCAGGTCCATGCTCGGGAAGGCGGAACGCCCCTGCCCGAAACCGTCGTCGGCAGGGGAAGCGCCGCCGTCCAGCTCCGCCTCCTCGAGGGCGACCTTTCGCGCGGCCTCGTGGACAAGGGCCGCCATGTCGAGGCTGGAGGCCTCGGCCGGGGCGTTTCGGTTCACGTCCTTGTGCCAGAGGTCCACGATTTCCTTCAGCGTGGCCAGACGCGGCAGGACGCGGGCCTCGCGCATGCTTGAAAGCTCGTTTTGCAGGTAGTTCCAGGGCCTGTAGGTGGGCGAGACGAGCAGGGGGATGTCGAGGGTGCCGTGCCCCCTCTCGTTCAGGAAGCGCGCAAAGGCGGGCAGAAAGGGCCTGGTCCAGGGGAAGACAACGAATTTTCCGCTCATGACTGTTCCTCCCCGTTCATGGCGTCGGGGGCGCCCTTTGCGCCCGATCTTGCGGTTCTGCCAAGGCTCTTCATGACCCTCGCGAAGCCGGCCTCGTCGAGGAGGGTGAGCGCCGCTTCGTCGCCCGCGACCTCGCCAAATGCGTCGAAGCTTCTGCCGTCCACGGTCACGAGATGGAGCTTTCGCGGCTTCAGGTAGACCACCACGCCAAGCGGGCGCGAGTTCGGGTCCGTGGCCAGCAGGGTGTTGAGGTAGGCGCGCACCTGTCCGTGGTACTGGATCATGTACTCGTCTTCGGCGAGCCCGTGCTTGTACTCGATGACCATGGGCCCGTCCGGATGCAGGACCAGAAGGTCCGTGCGCAGGACGCGTCCGCTGGAGGCGAGGATGGACTGCTCGGGGTAGCCGTGCTCCAGCCAGCCGTACCTCTTGTCGATGTCCACGTACCAGGCGATTTCCGCTCTCGCCCGATCGAGAAAGTCCGTGCCGTCGCACAGCCAGAAGGTGCGGTTTTTGCGCTCCTCCAGGATGCGCTCGATGGCCCGGTCAAGTCCCTGCGGATCCTGGCGAAGCCTCTTCGGAAGCCGTGCCAGCTCCTCGAGACAGCCGTGCACGAAGACGCCTTCCTCGCGGGCCCGATCGCGCGGGTGGCTCTCGTCCTGGTAGTCGAAGTGGATGCGCAGCTTCGGCATCCATTCCATGGGCATCCAGGAGGACGAAAGGGCGCTGCCCTTCCGCCCGTCCAGGCTCCAGCCGCCGGCAGGCCGCCCCTGTTCGCCGTCGGATCCTGCGCCTGCCTCGTCGAAGGGGAGACAGGCGGCGTCAGGGACACTCGCAGGGTCCACGTCCTTGCCCTGGCCGTCCCCGGGGGGAGGCGCGTCCTCGCCCGCAGCCTTCTTGAGCTGCCCGGCAAAGTCTGTCCAGGGCACTGGAGCGGGGATGGCGTCGCCCGCGTGCTCGATCAGCCTTTGCAGATGCTGGCCGTTTCCCCTCGGCTTTTCGGCAAGGAAGACGTAGAGAGCTTGCTCGGCGCGGGTGAAGGCCACGTAGAAGCCGTTCATGGTCTCGAAGCGGTTCTTGAGGGCCCTCGCGTCCGAGACGGGGAAGAGGCCCTGCTTGTCCCGGCAAAGGGCGCGGATGGTCCCGTGATCCTTCGAGACGTACTCGATGATGTCGAGGGCGCTGCTTCCGCCCCTGCCGCCGTTGCTGGTCCAGGGCACGACGACCACCGGAGCCTGCAGGCCCTTGGCCTTGTGGGTGGTCATGATGCGAAGAGCGTCCATGCCCTCGGGCATGGGCACCTTCTCCTCGTGGCCGTGCGCCTCCCAGTAGTCGAGGAAGTCGCCGAGGGAGCGTATGTCCTTGACCCTTGCCGTGTGCAGTATCTCGAGAAAGCGCGAGAGGAAGGGCTCGGCCTCGGGGAAGCGCTCCCACACGCTCTCGCGGGCGTACCACTCGCTCACGAGGTCGTAGGGCGTGATGCTGCCGCTCGCGTCCATCAGGGGCGCCATGACCGTTTCCCAGAACTCGGGGTGCCTGGCCCGCCAAAGGGCGGCCAGGGGCTCCACGTAGTCGTTGGGGTGCCTGGGCTTGCGCGCCCTCGAGAGCAGGGCAAGCTCCCTGTCGAGGTCCATGCGCGAAAGCGGGAAGCTCTCGGGACTCGAGCGGGAAAGTATGCTTCCGGTCATGAGCGTCCAGAAGGCAACATCGTTCTCCGGGGCACGCAAAAAGGCGAGCAGGGCGAGGGTCTGGGAGATGAGCGGGTGCTCGTCCAGAAGCAGGCTGTTCTCGGTGATGACCGGGATGCCCTCGGCGCTCAGATGCCTTGCGAGCTTCATGGCGTTGGCGTTGGTGCGCACAAGCGCGAGGATGTCCGACCAGGCGTGCCCCCGGTCGTGCTCGTGCCTCGCTATGGCCGTGACCGCGTCGAGCTGCTCGTCGGCGGCCTCGTCCATGCGCTCGTCCCCGGCCGTCGCGCCGTTTTCGCCGCTCCCGGCGCTCCCGCCCCCATCACCGTCCCCGGCTTTGGGGAACGTTATCAGATGCACGCTGCCCCCGCCCGTGGTCCTGGGGGCCAGGCGCTGGGCACCGCCGCGGTAGGCCTGGGCCATCTTGCCCGCCACATGATCGAGCATGGTGGTTTCGGGGTCTTCGCCCTCGTCGGCAAGTCCGGGAACAAGCCGCACCGGCACCAGATAATCCCTGATCTTCTTGGGATCCGGAACAAGCACGTCCTTGCAGACCTCGATGTCCTCGAGGGGGCTGAAGAGGGCGTTGTTGAACTCGATGATCTCCCTTCTCGAGCGCCAGTTGCAGTCGAGGGTCTGCCGATCCACGTCGCAGCCCAGCATGCGCACAAGCTCGGGATCATGGCTTATGTCCTCGAAGAGCTCGCTGTCGCCGCCGCGAAAGCCGTAGATGGCCTGCTTCACGTCGCCGACCCAGGAAAAGGAACCGCCGGTGGAAAGGGCCTCCACCACCAGAGGCTTCAACGCCCGCCAGTGGTCCCGGCTCGTGTCCTGGAACTCGTCCACGAGAAAGTGCGTGATCCTGGTGCCCATGCGGCAAAGGGCCTCGGCGACGCCGTGGTCGGAGGAGAGGATGCGCTCCACCATCACCGGAATGCGGTCGTTGGGAAGCCGGCCGTCCCTTTGCAGGTTTTGGGTGTAGCGTTCATGGACGATTTCGGCCAGCTCCAGGAAGGGCTGGTTGATGCGCGACTGGGAGTAGATGCGCGCAAGCGGCACGAGATCGGCCACGCTTTCGACCAGCTCCTCGTAGGCCTTGAGCACCTCCGGGGCCGGAATGGCGCTCGCCTTGTTGAGATTGATGCAGTCCCTGTGAAAGGGCGCGTTTTTCAGCTGCCCCTCAAGCTCGCCGCTGACGGGGAGCCGTGCCAGCTGGGCGTCTGAGACCCTTGTCGGGTCGTTGGTGCCCAGCCTCTCCTCGAAGATGCGCACGCACTTCCACAGGCCGTTCACAAAGGTCTTGTTCATGGCAACCGGCCTCGTTTCCCAGGGGGGCACGGTTCCCTGCGCCAGGGCGACGGTACGCGAGCACTCCCACACCTTTCTCTTGAGCGTGGAAAGGGTCCCGTGGCCGTCCGGGGTCTGCAGGATGTCCGGGTCGACGAGGGTTCCCAGCTTTTCGGCGAGCATGAGGCCCGTCAGCATGGCGAGGGTGGACGTGATGCTCTGCCCGGCAAGAAAGCTCTTTTTGGACGCGTTGGCGGCGGTCCTTCTGCAGATTTCGGAAATGAGGCTCTTGAGCCTTTCGTTTCCCTGCCAGGCCTCGTTGCTCAGGCTCTGCCAGATGGGGTCGAGGATCTCGCCGGTGGTGAACACGGGCGTGAAGTCCGGCGGCAGGTTCTCGGAGAGCGCGGACATTCGCACAATGAGGTTCAACAGGCTGTCGATGGTGGAGATGTTGAGGCTTGCGCGATCGTGCATGATGCGCTCAAGCCAGATGAGGGCCTCCCTTTGCGAGAGCTTCAGCTCCTTGTTCCCCCCAAAGCCCAGGGCGCGCTCCTTCAGGAACGTGAGCACGCGCTCCTGCATTTCCGAGGCCGCGGCGTTGGTGAAGGTGATGGCCATGACCGAGCGCCAGTCGCTCTCGGGGCCGTCCAGGCTGCAGGCGCGCCCGCGGGTCGTCTTTCCTCCAAAAAGGGAGAGATGGGCCAGAAACTGCTGAGTCAGGGTATAGGTCTTGCCGGAACCGGCAGAGGCCTTGATTTGCGTCATGGCGGGCATGGACGATGAGCTCCGTTGGTGTGCGCCGGCCGTCTTGAAGGCATCCGGTTCCCTGTATCGGGCCAATGCATTCTTGAGGGGCGCCCTGTGTCTGAAAGAGTGCAGGTCTGAAAGATTGTAGAAAGATTGCAGAAAGATTGCGGAAAGATTGCGGAAAGATTTGTCTCGAGGATGCGGCAGGGTGCGGGCCTGTGCGCTCTTCCTGCCGTGACTTGCGCTCAGGGTGCGATCCTGCCCCGAGGCCTGCTTGCGGAAGAGCCGTCTGGTGCGCCGTCTGGTGCGCCGTCTGGTGCGCCGTCTGGTGCGTCTTCAGGCGTCCCCTCGGGTTCCTCGAGGTCGAAGCCGTCCTTCAGGATGAACTCCCTGAGAAGGTTGTCCATCTTGGCGGCCACCTTCGGGGGGATGAGCCTCGTTTTCAGCAGGGCCTCGAAATAGGCTTTGGCCCTGTTCCTGTCGAAGGTGTTCTTGAGAGCGTCGAACCTGCCGTAGGCATTGAGCTCCTTGGCCGTCGGGCGCAGATCCATCATCGAGCGCAGCTTTGCCTCGTCGAGGCCGAAGCGTTCCGCAAAACGGTGGATGCGGTCGTTTTGCCGCTCCTTCAGAAACTCGGCGATGTATTCGCGGAAGGACTTGTTTTCCTCGAACTTGAAGTCGACGCGCTGCATGTCGTGAATGAGTATGTTCGCGGCCTTCTGTTCTTCCCGGGAAAGCGCGGCAAAGGTGGCGTGAAAGGCGTCGCGTGCGGCAAGACGCTCTTCCTCGCCCACGCTGCTCTGCATGGTCTTCATGAACTTGACGAAGCGGCTGTCCATGTATTCGGAGTCTATCTTGTCCATGGTGACGGAGCTCACATGACAGTCGATGTCGTAGGGCACCCGCTCCTCGGACTCCTCGACCTCCTTTCGAAGCTCCCTGTAGCGTTCGAGAAGTGCGGCATAGGTCTGCAGATTGATGGCCACGTCGATACTCCTGCCGGCCTCGTCTTCCCGGTCGGGAAATTCCCAGTGCTGTTTCCCCCATTCGAAGCCCTGCACCTGGGCAGCCGCAAGAAGGTTGTTCAGCTCGTTGAAGAGCTTGGCGAACTTGCCCCGCTCTCCCTTTTCGTCCGGAAGCCTGTCGAAGCCGGCGACGCCCGCGCACGAGAAGAGATCCCGGATTTCCCCGAAGACCCTGTTTATCTCCTTCAGGTTTTCCGGCAGCTTCTGCACGAAGAGAGCCAGGGGCCTGTTGCCCGAGTAGAGCGCAACGGCGGCCTTGATGTTGCGCGCCATGGTGTGCGGGCGGCGGTAGTACCTGATGATCCCGAAGGGCTTGTCCTGCCCGAACACGCGGTTGGTTCTGGAAAAGGCCTGAATGACGTTCTCGTAGGCCAGGACCTTGTCGAGATAGAGGGTGTTGACCCATTTGGAGTCGTAGCCCGTGAGCATCTGGTCGACCACAATCAGAAGATCGAGCTGCTTTGTCCGTTCGCGCTCGATACGTTCGTAGGGGCACTTGTGGGCAAGGCGGGCGGCCATGTCCCTTTTCATGGACTGGAAGGTGCCCGGCGTGAAGCTCACGCCGAAGAGGGCGTTGTAGTCCTCCACTATCTCGAGAAGGGCCTTTTCCTTGTCGAGGCTGCGCTCGACATCGTCGTTGTCGATGTTGGGGTCGAAGAGGACGGAGACCCTGAAGTCGTTCTCTCCCGCATCCTTGAAAAGGCGATAGTAGTCGATGGCCTCGGGAATGGAACTGGTGGCAAAAATGGCGTGGAACTTGCCAAGGCTGCGCATCTTCCAGCTTTTCAGGATGTCCTCGACAACAGCCTTCTGATGTTCCGGCCGCAGGTACTGGGTGTATGGAACGTGGTCCTCTATGCCCCTGACGTATTTGCCCTTCGCATCCAGGTGCCCGGCCATGGGCAGATTGATGTACTTGTTGAAGATCTTCGTCTTTTTGGGGTCGGCAAAGACCTCGGACTCGTCTTCTGCATGCGCCTTTTCAAGGGCAACGGCCCTTTTGAGGTCGTCGTCCCGATACGTCGCCGCCATGTAGAGGTCGAAGCCGAGAACATTCTTGTCGCGAATGCCGTCGGCAATGCTGTATCGGTGCAGCTCGTCGCCGAAGATGGTGGCTGTGGTGCTCTTTTTCTTCCTGTTTTCCTCGTGGATGGGCGTGCCCGTGAACCCGAAGAACATGGCCCTCGGGAAGCTGTTCTTGATGGCCGCCAACATGTCCCCGAAGGTGGAGCGGTGGCACTCGTCCACGATGAACACGATGCGCTTTGTCCGCATCCGCTCGAGATCGGCCGCCTTGAGCCCGTACTCGCCCCCGTTGCCCCCGTTGCCCCCGTTGCCTCCGTTGCCGATCTTGCCAATCATGCTCATCTTCTGGATGGAGGTGACGATCAGGGTGTCGCTCGGGTTCGTGCTTTTCAGCCTCGTTGCGAGGCTCCTTGTGCTCCAGGTGTCCTGAACGTCCTCGTTCTCCTCGGCGAAGGCACGATATTCCTTCAGGCTCTGGGTCCAGAGCTCGACGCGGTCCATCAGAAAGACCACCTTGTCCGCGTCCTTCGAGGAGGCGATGAGCTGGGCGGACTTGAAGGAGGTCATGGTCTTGCCCGAGCCCGTCGTGTGCCAGACAAAGCCTCCGCGCTGGTTGGCTCCCAGCTCGTCCACCTCCCAGCGGGCCTTGGCCACCTTGTCGGAGATGGCGTTGGCGGCCTGGTACTGGTAGCTGCGCATGACCTTGAGCACGCCGTCCGAGGAGTCGGCGACCGTATAGAAGCCGATGAGCTGATGCGCCATGGGAATGGAGAGCAGCTCCCTCGTGAACTTGTCCCATT
Source organism: uncultured Desulfovibrio sp. (assembly GCA_964635595.1). Lineage (GTDB taxonomy): Bacteria > Desulfobacterota > Desulfovibrionia > Desulfovibrionales > Desulfovibrionaceae > Desulfovibrio. Next base: position 5,005 of record CAZWOT010000003.1, on the reverse strand, counting down.
CCCTGATGGGCTCGTTGTTGAAGTCGGCCCAGTGGAAGAACCAGTTCGGGTTGAACAGGCCGTCCGGGCCCGGATTGGCGAAATAGACGGCATCCTCGGGCGTCATGGCCACGAAGACCTGAATCAGGGAAAAGAGCCCCGTGAAGCACCCCTCAAGGGAATAGCGCTGAATCTGGTTGCAGGCCTGTCCAAGAGACGAACAGCTGCTCTTGAGCTCGATGTGGATGACCGGCATGCCGTTTATGAGCAGCATGAGGTCGCCCCGGCGATCGCCGTGACCGGTATTGCGGGTGAAAAAGCGTGGCTGCCTTGCTATCTGGTAGCGGCTCTGGCCCGCGGCGATTTCCCTGCGGTTGTATATTTTAAGGGAGATGGTCCTGCCGAAATGCTCCTTGTCCTCGGGGTTGTCGCGCACGATCTGGACGCTGCCGCCATTGATGAAACCGTTCAGGTTGAGCGGAGTCCTCAGCTCCTTCACCTGGTCGAGAATCTGCTGCATCTCCCCTTCGGTCAGGGGGTACTCGTCGAGCCTGTCCCTGCTTCTGTTGTTGTCGAAAAGAATTTTGGCCCAGTTTTGAAGGAGCTGCTTCTCGTCATGGTATTCCAGGACTTCTGGGGACCAGCCAACGGAAGGCAACAAGGCGATCAATGCATCTTCAAAATCTTTTTCTTTGCAAAATGACATCATGCCACCACGAATGCATAATTTATATAGTCATACTGTAAAGAAAACCTTGTTTTATTTTGGTTAATTCATTGATTTTGTGTTTATATTCAATAATTATCTTGTCTAATATATGACATAATGAGCCGATATAATTGCATTCATTTATGTCATTTGGTATAAATATATCTATATCAGCAAGGTCATTGGAACTAATTGCAGGAAAACTAGTTCCTGTGCATTTGTCTAATACTTTTTTGAGAAAATTGTTTGTATGAAGTAAAGAGAATAAAAAATAATTATTTATATACGGTCTTAATTGGGCATAACCAGTTGAAAAAACAAATTTTTTTTCATTTAAGTCAAATAAAAGATTATTTTGTTGATATGGTCTTACTAGTTGATAAAATAAGTCACCATTTTGTGCCAAACGCTGGGCTCTTGATGGGGCAGTATTTGTCCTTTCTGTGCGATGATATATAATCTCATTCTGAACTACTGATTCAAGATCAACATATTCAAATGTATTAGGTAGATCAGATTTTGGATTAAATTGTGCAATATCTTTTAATTTACATTTTTTCCAATTACCACTGAATCTTTTAACACGTAAACATGGCGTAAAATGATTTTCATCTGCAAAAATTTTGCATAAAATATTTTTTTTGAATACTTCTAATTTCAATAATTTGTTTTTGTTTAAATTTATAATTTTATCTAATATATATAAAATTTTTCCTATTTTTTTCTGTTCTAAAATATTTTCAACAATTTTTAATTTTGTATTTCTAAGTATATTTGAGTTTATGCTTGGCATTGTTTGGCCAACAGCTCTTGATATAATATCTTTTTTTACAACATTTGTCTCTAATAAATAGTGAAGATATAAAGGGTTATATTTTAATAGTTCAATTCTTAATACGCGACCTGAATATAACCATCCATCCTGATTTTTAGTGACAATTGCATTTAAGTCTATTGATCCAACTCTTGAAAAAACAATATTATTTTCTTTTAATATATATTTTGAAAGTCTATAATAGTCTTCATCGGAAACTTGTGGTATATTTGTTTTTTTTATTGGCAAATATCCCTTCTTAAAATGTTCTGTAGTAATTATAGGTATACCATTTTCAACATAATCTTTTTCATGTAATTCACAACCAAATGGACCATTTTTTATATTTGAAAAATCTCCCAAAGTTACACACAGCAAAGAATCATTATAACCTTTAAAGCGAATTCTTGGAAATAATTGTTTGAGAGAATACATTAATTACTCCCCCAACAGCCTTTTCAGCTCCTTGAGAGCCTGCATGTCCGATTCACTCCCTGTCAGCTCGTCAATCATCTGGCACAATTCTGCCTCGGTCTCCGCTATTTCCTTATCTATGGAGGCAAGCGTCGTGCTGTTCTTTTCGCGCAGTTCTTCGAGCTTCAGGACAAGGGTATTGATCGACTTTTGAGGGAGAGCGTTCAACTCTTCCACCAGGGGCACAATCCATTTGCGTCTCAGCAGGTCGAGAATCTCTTCGTCCTTGAGGTTCTCGATGGCCCGTCTCGTGGCGTTGCTCAAGACTGCCTCGTGATCCTTGAGGGTCTTCTTGAGCGCCTTTTCTTCCTTGATGAGCCTGTCCACCTTGAGGAGCAGCTTGCGGGTCTCGTCGTCCAGACCGTATCCCTTGAGCGCCTTTTTCACCTCGGTGGCCACGAAGCCGTCCTCCTTGACAAAAGCCTCTTCCCTGGCTTCTTCGCCCAGCTCGTCAAGAAGTTCCGCGTAGTTGTCGGCGTATCCGGCCAACTTGGCCTTCTCGTTCTCGATTTCCGCCAGCTTTTCTGGAAGATGCGTTTTCTGGATCAGCTCGAAGGGAAGCAGGCGCCCCTCCCAGCCTTCCTGTACCTCTTCCTCAGTGCTGCCCCTCTTTCTCGAGACCATGTACGGTTCGACCCTGCGCGTGGCCTCGAAGCCCTCGGTCGCGAGAACCTCAAGGTCCTCGGCTATGGGCTGCCAGTGGTCGTCCAGTATCTGGTAGGCCTCATAGGGGTCGAGAAGGGGCATTCCCTCCATCAGCTTGAAGAGCTCGGCGGATATCCTTTCTTCGGTCCAGACCGTGCTCGCGGGGGATTGCCCGGAAGCATCGGCGCCGTTGTCTTTTGTTTGGTCGATCAGGCCGTCAAGAAGCGTTTTTTCAAGAAAATCCGGGAACGACTTGAATTTTTCCAGGATGCTTTCACGAAAGCTGGCGACATCCGGATGGGATGCCGCTGCCTCTGCCAGGTCGTCCACGTGCACTTCATAATGTGCGCCGTCCTGGCTCTCGAAGAGCGCTTCCTTGAGTCCGGGCATGGCCTCCCAGTATTCATGCAGGCCGGCAAGCTCGTCCTCGGAGATGCCCCCGAAAATGGTGGTCCAGAGGTCCAGCTGCTCTTCCTCGTCGGAGGAGTCCACATAGCGGGGAATGTTGAGGTTGTGATCGTTTTCGCGGATTTCCTCGCGGCTGACGACCCTGGAATACTTTTCGGTGGTCTTCCTGCCGACGACCGTGTCCACGATCTTCTTGATGTCCCGGGCGCGCAGGACGTTGCTGTTTCCCTGCTTGGCAAAGCCTTTCGAGGCGTCGACAAAGAGGATGTCCGTGTTCTCGCGCTGCTGCTTGAGCACCATCACGATGGTCGGGATGCCCGTGCCGAAGAAGATGTTGGGCGGAAGTCCCACGATGGCGTCGATGTGGTTGCGCTCGACGAGGGCCTTGCGGATGTTTCCTTCCTCGCCCCCGCGAAAGAGCACGCCATGGGGAAGGACGATGGTCATGATGCCGCCAGGCTTCAGGTGGTAGAGGTCGTGCAGAAGAAAGGCGAAGTCGGCCTTGCTCTTCGGTGCGAGGCCGAACGAGGAGTACCTGGGGTCGCTTTCCTTGCCCTCGGGATTCCAGACCTGGGAGTAGGGCGGGTTGGACACCACCGCATCCACGTACAGGGGCGCGTAGGTGTTCACCGGATCGTTGTCCTCGAAGTAGGGCCAGTCGTCCTCGAGGGTGTCGCCGTTGCGGGTATAGAGGTTGCCGGGAAGGATGCCGCGCATGACGAGGTTCATGCGGGTGAGGTTGTAGGTGTTTTCCTTCAGCTCCTGGGCATAGTAGTCAATCTGGTTTTCCTTGCGCAGATAGCGCGAGGCGCTCTTGCCGATATTGATGAGCAGGGAGCCGGAGCCGCTTGTGGGGTCGTAGATCTTTATTCTCTCGAGGTCCTTCAGGTGATGGGCCACAATTTCCGACATGAGCACGGACACTTCATGGGGCGTGTAGAACTCGCCGGCCTTCTTTCCTGCATTGGCCGCGAAGTTGCCAATGAGGTACTCGTAGATGAAGCCAAGGACATCATAGTCCTGCCTGCTGTCCGTGGGAATGTCCTTGATGAGATAGATGAGGTCCCGTATGGCCTTTGTGCGGGCGCCGGCACTTTCGCCGAGCTTGGCGAGCCCGGTCTCGAGCGTCCTGAAGATTCCCGCGAAGATCTTGCGGTGGTTCTCGCTGATGTTGGCATTGAAGGCGTTTATGGCGTCCGTCACGTCGGCAACCGAAAAATCGGCGCCGCTGGCAATCCAGGTGGAGAAAAACGACTTGTAGGCGATGAAGTACCCAAGGTTGTTCTTCACCATCTCCACGGTTTCCGTGTCGTCCTCGGTGAGTTCGGGAAGATATTCGTCCGTCCAGTCATTGTCCTTTAGATAGCGCTCTTCCTTGTCCGAGAGAAACTTGTAGAAGAGGAAGCCAAGAATGTAGTCCTTGTACTCGTTGGCTTCTATCTTGGACCGCATCCTGTTTGCAGATTCCCATATTCTTGCCGCAAGCTGCTGCTTGTTCATTAACAACTGTCTCCTTTATTTCCTGAAATCATCTGTCGCATTCAACAAGAACACATTTCATTCGTCGAATGGATAGTCGAATTGGTAATCGAATGGATAGTCTTGCGACAGTATGCTTACATCCTCAGGCATGAAGAAAAAAATTGGCCAGCCCTGATTTTGTATCCGTTCAAGGGGGAGCTGAAGCAAGCCCCAATTGGACACGTACTTCAATGGTCTGACGTTTCAGTTCTGAATAACCCGAGAGGTTCTGGGGCTTGCGGGAAAGGAAGCTTGTCACCGCTACTTTGACACTCCTTTGACACTCCTTTGACACTCCTTGCAACACGTTGACAACGGACCATGAGTTCGACCTGCAGGTCATCAGGGCCGAGTGTATCCTTTCTGGCCAGTGCAGTCCGCACTCGTTCGTGCTCCCGTATAAGATCTTGCGGCGCACGACTGGTGTACGCAAGTCGCGTTCGCCGTTGTTGTTC
>CAZWOT010000002.1:0-48508 GCA_964635595.1 uncultured Desulfovibrio sp. | reverse complement strand
TCGCAACCGGCATCTGCCAGCATCTTGTCCACCTCGTCCTGGGTGAAGCCGAAGATGTCCGCGTGGCGATGAGATGAAATGTCGAAACACCTCAGATTGTTGAGTCCGGTGAAGATGCTTTCCTTGGTGATGCGCAGAGCTCCCGTGAGAATGGCAAACTTGAGATAAGGATTTGTTTTCAGGGCTCGGGACAGGAAGAGCCGCATGAACTTGATCATCTTGTCATAATAACCATTCTCGGCAGCCTTTGCGACCGGAACGTCGTATTCATCGATGAGAACAATGGCAGGTTTGCCATAATATGTGTACATGGCTCGCGTCAATATGAACAGCGCATTGCCGAGTGTATCTGTATCAGCTTTCTTTCCATGCAACAATTTGAGCTCTTTGCGATCTTCAGAATCAACAGATATACTATTCAAAAGTTCTATGTTATTGATGCATATATCGCTGACAAAACGTTGTATACTTTTTAATGTACTCGTAAATGTACTTGGATCAATGTCTTTCAAGGTAATTGAAATTACAGGATACTGGTGCATCCACTCCTGACAGAGTTTCTCGTTGGATGAGACGGCAAGGCCTTCAAAAAGGCTCTGCCCGCTATTCTGCTTTTTGATGTCAAAGAACTCGGCAAGCATGGACATGAACAGTGACTTGCCAAAGCGCCTTGGGCGGGTGAATAGAGTAACCTTGGCCGGAGAACGAAAGCGACCTGCGTTCGTCGGATCCTGAAGAAAGTCTACCAGAAATCTGGTTTTGTCGACATAATATCCGAAATTTTGACGCAGCTCGGCAAAATCTTCGGTATTGATGATGTTAATGGGCATGACGGCTTCTCCATTGTTCTGACGTCCGGAACAGTGTGCTGAACAGACCATATGTGACAGTCCAGGTGTGACAGACTCTGCACCAATTGACGTACGCCTCTGGTGCTGGGAGCAGCCTCAGAACCAGATAGTGCGTAGTGCGTATACAGATTGCATGCTTCGGGCAGGGGGTGCACTCTCCGAGGATTTCTGGCGGGGGACATGTGACCATGTGCAGGACAGCGTACAGACGTTTCTCCCCGGGAAAGCTCACACTGTCTCTCGTTCTTCCTAAAAGCAGGTGATACGTTCAGTCCATGCCCGAACAATAGCAGGTTTTGCCGGCATGACCAAGTGACGGATGCATAAGGACAGGGCTGACGAAAAGCGTGTCTTTTTCACCAGCTGACTGCACCCTTCCAAATCCCGAAATCAGGGATCCCGTAAAAGTCTTGCAAGAGGCAAAATTGGAGCTGGCTCCGGCCACCCCCTGAACGGATACTCTGGATGTGGATGACCGCCCTTGTGGGCATGATGACCAAATTCTGCGAGGTCATGCTCTCGGTGAAGTACCGCGAGAAGACGCCGGCCGGAAACTGGGTGGGCGGCGCCATGTACTTCATCAAGAACGGTCTCGGTCCAAAGTGGAAGTGGCTCGGCACTCTCTTTGCCGTCTTCGGTGCCTGTGCCTGCATCGGCACCGGCGCCATGGTGCAGTCCAACGCCATTGCCGGCAACCTCCAGTCCTCGTTCGGCGTGAGTTCCTGGATCGTGGCCGTGGCCCTGCTCGTGCTTGCCGGCGCCGTGCTCATAGGCGGCGTCAAGCGCATCGGCGCCCTTTCCGGCAAGCTCGTGCCCTTCATGGCTATCTTCTACGTCGTTCTCTCGCTCATCATCATTTTCCTGAACATCGAGCGCGTGCCCCAGGTCTTCGTTTGGGTGGTCGGCTGCGCCCTGTCGCCCACGGCCGCCACGGGCGGCTTCGCCGGTGCCGGCATCATGCTGGCCATACGCATGGGCGTTGCCCGCGGCGTGTTCACCAACGAGGCAGGCCTTGGCACGGCACCCATAGCCCATGCGGCCTCCACTGCCGAATCTCCGCTTGTGCAGGCCTCCATCGGCATGCTTGATGTGTTCATCGACACCCTCATAGTCTGCTCCATGACGGGCTTCGTCATCCTCGTCGCGGTCGTGACCCCGGACATGCTGTCATCGGGCAGCGTGGCCTACGAAGGCGCCAAGGTGGGCGATCCCCTCTGGTCCAGCGGCCTCAACGGCGGCACCCTGAGCGCCCTTGCATTCTCCTCCACCCTCGGCAAGGTGGGCGAAATCAGCGTGAGCATCTCCCTTGCCCTCTTCGCCTTCGCCACGGCTCTTGGCTGGTGCGTCTACGGCGAGCGCTGCATCATCTACCTCTTCGGCGACAGGGCCCAGATGCCCTTCCGCATCATCTACGTGCTCTGCATGGCCATCGGCGCCCTGGTGGCCCTGGATCTCGTGTGGATCATCGCCGATACCTGCAACGCGCTCATGGCCATGCCGAACCTTCTCGGCATCCTGCTCCTGAGCCCGGCCCTCTTCCGCTACGTGCGCGAGGAAGTGGCCAAGGACACGCGCTTCGTCTGCTAGCCCTCCCCTCGAGCCCGCATGGGTTCGCAAGGCAGGCCCCCTGCCGCTCTTTTTCCGCATGATTGGAGTTCCCGTCCCCCTTGCCGGGCCCTGCGCAGGCAAGGGGGACCCGACAACAGCTTCAAGGACAGGAACTTCTCCCTGTCCTTTTTTTGCGCCCCTTGCATTCCCCTCATTCGGGCTGCCCAATGAAGAGCCTTGTGCGAGAGGTCCTGGCACCAGGTCCTTGCTCAAAGGGCGCAAAAAAGGGCGGAAAGCCCAATTGAGGGGATTCCGCCCAGACAAGGAGGGATGGGTATGGCTTGTTGGTGATTCGTCGTGTCGGGCAATGAACGGTGTCGGGCCGGCAGCGCACCCCTTCGGGCCTTAGCCCTTCTGGACCTCGATGCTGCGCACCTTGCTCTGCTCGGGGGCCTTGCGGGCGATCTCGAGGGTGAGCACGCCGTTCCTGGCAATGGCCTTCACGCTGTCCATGTCGGCGTCGTCGGGAAGGGTGACGCTACGCATGAAGGAGCCGTAGCGGCGCTCACGCACGTGCTTCCTGCTCTCGTCCTTCACCTCTTCCTTCTTCTCGCCGGAGATGGTGAGCTCGTTGCCGTTGACCTCGATCTTCACGTCCTCGGCCTCGACGCCCGGCAGCTCCACGCCCAGGGAGTAGGCCTTCTCGTCGCTGGTGAAATCAAGATGAGGCATGAGGTCCTTTGTCTCCGAAGAGAAGACGGACGGCCAGTCGCGGTCGAAGAAGCCGCCGAAGAGACGATCGATGTCGTCATGAAGCTGGGAAATGCCGCGATAGTTTGCAAGGGTGGGGAGCTTCGAGTTGGTGTTGAAAATGCTCATGATAATTCTCCAAAAGAAATTCGTGCTTGACCAATTTGTCTTGAAGGGAATGGGTTGTGGGAAAAGTTGTCCTTTTCTCGAACGATTTCCTTCTTCACCTTTCTATATAAGTCTGATTTCTGCTCTGTAAAGTGCTTGGAAAAAATTTTTGCAATTTTCGTTTTACAGACGATTTGCTCTTTTTCGGTTACAATTTGAAGTCTTTGCCTGCGAAACTTGCACGCCATATACGAACGCGTGTCCTGCGGGCACCATTGGGCGTTCCTGTTCCGGCAGGCTGTTCAGGGCCCTAGCCTCTCTGCACCTCGATGGTGCGGGTGCGGGCCTGTTCGGGACGCTTTCTCGGGATCTCGACCAGGAGCACGCCGTCCTTGGCGAAGGCGCGGATGCCCTCGGCATCGGCGTCCTCGGGGAGATTGAGGGAGCGGGCGAAGGTGCCGAAGCTGCGCTCCTGCACGTGCACGGTCTCCTTCTCGGGCGTCTCGTTCTTCTTCTCGCCGGACACGGTGAGCACGTTGTCGGCCACCTTGATGTTCACGGCCTCGGGGGAAACGCCCGGAAGTTCCAGGCGCAGGCAGAAGGCCTCGTTGGTGCTTGTCACTTCCGCAGCTGGAGCGAGATCGGCCTGCGGGGTCACGGCCTCGGGCCTGACACCCCTGGCCCAGCCGGGGTAGGCGCCGGGGAACATGGTCCTGCCGAAGAGGCGGTCGATGTCGTCATGCAGACGGGAGACGCCGTGGTAGTTGTCACGCATGTTCTTTCTGACTGGAATGAAGTAGGACATGGAAATACTCCAGATTGACCCGCCTGCTTCCCTGACAGAAGGGAAAACATGCGAGGGAAATTCGTGCCGACGACTCCTTTTGACATGGAGCGTGCGGATGGTTGTCGCGATTTGCAATGACTCGCAGTGACTTGCGAGCTCTTTTTCCTTGACTTTTAAATAGTGCCTCTCGCGAAAGTGTAAAGAGGGAGATGCGAACTTTTTGCCTCCCGCCTCCTGGACTCTCCGCGGGAGGCCATGCTCCTGCCAGCTCCCCTCCATGCCCGCCCTTCCCTTTCCAGACGCCATCCAGCGAGCCTGTCATGTGCCTTCCACCCGCCTTCCATGCACCGCGTCATGCCCCGTTCCTTGTCCCTTGAAAACGGGGACGTCCTGGGGCAAAAACAGGGCAGGAAACGGGGCAGGCTTTCGCAAAAGCACGAGCCCATGGCCGCAAAGCCCGAAGGCCTGCAGGGCCCCTTTCCAAAGGATTCCTTCAAGGCCTCCCAGACACGCCAAAGCGCATCCCCTGCATGCCGGCACGCAAAACGCAGGCCCAAGGCCGAACGCCAGAAGCCATACGCATACGCAAACGCCCAGGGAAACGAACATGTCCGATTTCGTCCATCTCCACTGCCATACCGAATACAGCCTGCTTGACGGGGCCATCCGCATAAAGGACCTGTGCGCCCGCGCCAAGGACTACGGCATGACGGCCTGCGCCATCACCGACCACGGCAACATGTTCGGGGCAGGCCAGTTCCAGGAGTGCTGCAAGGAGTTTGGCCTGAAGCCCATCTTCGGCTGCGAGGTCTACGTCACGCCCGACCGCTTCGACACGACCTCCGACAGGGCCAGGAAGAGAAACCACCTCATTCTCCTCGCCCGCAACGAGGAGGGCTTCCACAATCTTCTGAAAATCGTGAGCTGCGGCTGGCAGGAGGGCTTCTACTACAAGCCCCGCGTGGACTGGCGCGTCATCGCCGAGCACGCCAAGGGCCTCACGGCCCTCTCGGCCTGTCTGCAGGGACAGATCCCCCAGGCCATCCTGAGCGGGCGCATGGACGTGGCCAGGGACTTTGCCCGCTACTGCACGCGTCTTTTCGAGGGACATTTCTATCTCGAGCTGCAGCGAAACGGCCTCGAGGACCAGAACAAGGTCAACGCCAGGCTCCTCGAGCTTGGGGAGAGCGAGGGCATTCCCGTTGTCGCCACCAACGACTGCCACTATCTGAACCCCGACGACGTGCAGGCCCACGACATCCTGCTCTGCATAGGCACAGGTGACACCATAGCGGACACGCGGCGCTTTCGCTTCCGCACCGACGAGCTCTACTACAAGAGCCCCGAGCAGATGGAAAGGGAGTTTGCCTTTGCTCCGGAGGCCATCGAGAACACGATGCGCATCGCCGAGGAGTGCAGCTACACCATTCCCTTCGGCAAGCACTTCTTCCCCCAGTATGCCCTGCCTGCCGGCGCCAGCATCGAGTCCGAGTTCTGCCGCCTCGCCACCGAGGGCCTCGAGCGGCGCTTTCGCGAGCATCCGAATCCGGAGAGCCTGGACCGCAAGGTCTACGAGGCGCGCCTCAAGTACGAGATGGACGTCATCCTCGAGATGGGCTTTCCGGACTATTTCCTCATCGTGCAGGAGTTCATCAACTGGGCCAAGAACAACGGCGTGCCCACGGGCCCCGGCCGCGGCTCCGCCGCAGGCTCCCTGGTCGCCTGGGCCATGCGCATCACGAACCTCGACCCCATCCCCTACAATCTGCTCTTCGAGCGCTTTTTGAACATCGAGCGCGTGAGCCTGCCCGATATCGACGTGGACTTTTGCGAGCGGCGCAGATACCTCGTCATCCAGCACATGGCCGACATCTACGGCGAGGACTCGGTCTCGCAGATAGCGGCCTACAGCAAGCTCAAGGCCCGCGCGGTCATCCACGACGTGGGGCGCGTGCTGGACATGCCCTTCAGGGAGCGGGCGGAGCTTGTGAAGCACATCCCCGCCAACGATCCCAAGATCCACATCAAGGACGTGCTCGAGCGCGACGAGAACCTGAAGACCCTCTACGCGACCAACGAGAAGGTCAAGCGCGTCCTCGACATCTCCCAGCGCCTCGAGGGCCTGACCCGCCAGGTCAGCATGCACGCGGCGGGACTCGTGGTCTCCGAGCTTCCCATGACGGCCTACCTGCCCCTGTTCAAGGGCAAGCACGGCGAACAGGTGACGCAGTTCGACGGCCCCATGGTGGAGAAGACGGGCCTGGTCAAGTTCGACTTCCTGGGCCTGCGCACCATGACGATCATCCAGGACGCCCTGGACAACATCAGGAAGAACGGCAAGGAGGTCCCCAACCTCGACACCCTGCCCTTCACGGACCAGGCGACCTACGACCTCTATGCCAGGGGAGACACCGACGGCGTCTTCCAGGTGGAAAGCGAGGGCATGCGAAGGTATTTGCGCAGCCTCAAGCCCTCCTGCTTCGAGGACATCATCGCCATGCTGGCCCTCTATCGGCCCGGCCCCCTCAACTCGGGCATGGTGGACGAGTTCATCCAGCGCAAGCACGGCGAGACGAAGGTCGTCTATCCGCATCCGTCGCTCGAGGGGTGCCTCAAGGACACCTACGGGGTCATCGTCTACCAGGAACAGGTCATGCAGATTGCCCAGATCATCGCCTCCTACTCTCTGGGAGGCGCGGATCTGCTTCGCCGCGCCATGGGCAAGAAAAAGCCCGAGGAAATGGCCAAGCAGCGCGTGACCTTCGTGCAGGGCGCAAGGGACAACGGCATTTCCCAGGACAAGGCCAACGAGATCTTCGACCTCATGGAACAGTTTGCGGCCTACGGCTTCAACAAGTCCCACTCCGCGGCCTACGCGGTCATCTCCTACCACACGGCCTACCTCAAGGTGCACTACCCGGCCGAGTTCATGGCGGCCCTGCTCACGAGCGAGCTTGGCAACCAGGTCAAGCTGTTGAAGTACATTTCCTGCTGCCTCGACATGGGCCTCGAGGTGCTCCCGCCCTCCCTCAACTACTCGACCAGGGCCTTCTCGGCCCACGAGGGCAAGATCATCTTCGGCCTTGCGGGCATAAAGAGCTGCGGCGACGAGGCGGTGGTGGAAATCATCCACCAGAGAAAGGACGGCCCCTACGTCTCCCTGCTTGATTTCTGCGAGCGGGTAAACCTGCGCAAGGTCGGCCGGCGCGTGCTCGAGGCCCTCATCAAGAGCGGTGCCTGCGACGATTTCGGCGCCACCCGCCAGGCGCTTCTCTCCTGCCTCGATCAGGTGCTGGCCAAGGCCCAGAAAAAACAGAAGAACCTCTCCTCCGGGCCCTCGCTCTTCGACTTTGTCCCCAAGGAGGGGCTGAAGGAGAAAAAGATCGCCGGCGTGGGCTTCGAGGGCGAGGACGCCTCGCTTCCCGAATTTGGCGACGAGATAAGGCTCAAGTACGAAAAGGAGTACCTGGGCTTCTATCTGACCTCGCATCCCCTGCAGAACTGCATGCGCGAATCGCGCCGCATAGGCTGCATGCCGCTCGAGAGCGTGGCGGAACTTGCCCCGGGGCAGGAGGCGGCCGTGGCTGTGCTTGTCAACGACATGCGCGAGATAATGACCAAGAAGGGCCAGGCAATGGCCTTCGTGATGGTGGAAGATCTGACCGGCAGGGCAGAGGTGACCTTCTTCCCCAGCGTCTTCACGCCCGAGACCCGGGAGGTCGTCAATTCGGAAAACCCCGTGTGGCTCAAGGTCAGGGTCGACAAGCCCCAGGACGAGGGCGCCGCGGACGACGAGGGGCCCCGCGTCCTGAAGCTCATCTGCGTGGAGGCTTTGGAGCTCTCGAAAGCCTGCGAGCGTGATCTCCGCCCCCTGCGCTTTTCGATCCCCAGGGAGCGCCTCGGGCGCGACGACATCCTCTCCCTGCGCCAGCTTCTCGAGCGCCACAAGGGCAACGTCCCCCTCATTGCCGAGGTGGAGCTCGATCCGGGACTTGTCTACATTCTCTCCCTTGGCCAGGACTTCAACGTGGCCCCAAGCCAGGAGCTGCATGCCTCCCTGGCGGCCTGGGGGCAGGTCGGAAGCTGACCCCAAAAGGAGCGGCTTTGGACCGGTTCGGCACGTGGGCCCATGCGCCATGGTCCCGCAAATCGCGCGCAAGTCAATGGGTGGTCCTGCCGCCGAGGCCCGATTTGCGCCTTGTCAACGCTGCTGGCGATCCACGAGCCGGTCGACCTCCACGGGGCAGCGGTCGCCCACAATCTCGATTTCGTCGAGACGCTTGTTGAACGCTTCCGGTTCGTCGGCGTCGAAGAAAACGTTGACGGCTCCCAGGTTTTCCTCGAGGCATGACACCGATTTGGTGCCCGGGACGGGCACGATCCAGGGCTTTTTCGCGAGCAGCCAGGCAAGAATGCTGCAGGCGGGCGTGTTTTCCTTCCTTTCGGCCATGTCCCGCACAATCTCGACGATTTCCATGTTGGCGGAAAAATTTTCCGGGGCAACGCGGGTGGAAGAATCGAAGCCGCCCATGAGCGTGCTCTTGCCTGGAGGAGAGAAAGGCACAAAGCCTGCTTCAGGCTCCTCCAGGGCGGGGAGAAGCTCCCTTTCCGGCTCCCGGTACCGGAGGGAGTACCCGCTTTTGCACGGCCGTGACCTGGCAGACCGCGCGGGCCCTTGGCAACGTGGCGGCAGAGACCTCGGAGAGCCCCCCAGCATAGCACCTTGCCGGCCCGGGGCCGCGACGGTGCCTGCCACCTCCTCGATGGGAACGTTCGGGTCCACCCTGTGCCGGCAGAGAAGAGCGATGCGCTCCTTTTTCAAAAGCCCGTTCCTGGCCGCGGCAAGGGCGCACAAAAGCGCGTTGGCCAAGCCCGTGACAAGGCCCATGACCATGTTCAAGCCCATAAGCTCCGCCGTCCAACGCTCGCAAACAGACTCCAGGCGCGCCGCCAAGGGGACATGAGCTCGAGGCCGGCGTCATGGTTCCAGGTATCGGCAAATGGCCGCGTGGGCTGCGGGCAGGATGCCGCCAGGGACAAGGCCGAAGTGGAACGGGCCTGTCTGCGCTGCAGTGGCAGGCAAACCTGCCTCGTGAAGGAGCCGCAGGACCGCCCTTGGCTCGCCCCCCCTTCCCGGACAGGGGCTCGTCGAAGGCCGAAAGTTCCTGCAAGGCAGATGCGTCGGGGAAGACCCGGGCACGTCCCAAGCGTGCGCAGTGGAGCGCGCAGTCCAGAAGATCTGCCCCTCGCTCTGAAGGCCCCCGTGAAGGCCCTCGTCAAGGGCATTCGATTTCTCGCCGGGCTCTTCCCTGTCCTTTGCACGCAAGGCCTCTTCCTGCCTGGACCTTGCGCATTGGGCATGGCATGACGGGCAGCTCGAGTCTGCCGGCCCCATGCCCATGGGCCATCATGGCCTGTTCTTCCTGTTCGGGGAAACTGCGTCCGCAAGCGGGGGCCCTTGTCCCTGCTGTCCCAAAAGGCCCGGCTGTCCTGCGGCCGCGAGGGTCTCCAGGTCGTCGTCGGAGAGCAGCCGGGGCCCGTCCATCGAGGGCGTGTCGCCCAGGACGACGAGGTTGCCGCCCGCATTGGCCTGCGTCGTGGCGCTTTCGCTGCCTGCCTCTCCATGCTTCGGCAGAACGGGTCTCGGAGGTGCCGGCAGGTTGAAGGCCCTGCTCATCAGGGCGTCGATGTCGATGTTGCTCATATTGGCTCCTGGCACGAAAAAGACGTTTTCAAAAGGGTGCTTGACGAAAGAGGGACGCAGCAGGGGGCCGGCAGGTTACAGAAAACACCCGATGCCCCTGAAAAAAACGCCCTCAATCGTCCGCCAGATCCGTCTCGAGGTCCGCGAGCAGTTCCTGCAGCCTTTTTCTTGCCCTGTGGATGCGCACCTTCACCAGGTTTTCCGTGGCGCTGGTCATTTCGGCTATGTCCCTGATGGAGTTCTGGCCCACCTGGAAAAGCGTGTAGGCCGTGCGCTGGGCCTCGGGGAGCATGGAGAGGGCCTTCACAAGACGCTCGCGCAAAAGGACGTCGCCATAGTTCTGCGTAGTCGAGAGGAGCTTTCCGTCCTCGCCCGCGGTAGTTTCCATGTCCTCGCGCAGGTCCACTGCCCGACCCTTGCGCCAATGATCCGCGCGCAGCCTCGAGGCCGTGACGTAGAGCCAGGAATTGGGGACCTCTCCCTTCTCGAAGTCCCCGCGGTGGTTCCACAGGCGCAGAAAGGTCTCCTGCACGATGTCGCAGGCCGTCCCGTACTCCGTTCCGTTGGCCACGAGCCAGTTGACGAGCTTTGCGGCAAGGCTGCCGTACAGGGCGTTGAAGCCGTTTTCAGTCAGCATGCGGTCTGTCTCCCCGGTTTGGTTCGTCTTCGGAAGCGCCCGATTTCCCCTCCCCGTCTCCTGCCGGCCTGTCCTCGCCGGACTTGCCCGGCTCCCTGCCCACGAGGCGCAGGAACACCACCGGGGCCTCTTCGCGCCAGAACCGATCCGCCAGCTCCCGTATCCGCTGGGGCAGGGTGTCCGTGTCGTAGCCCCCTTCCTGCTTGATGGCCTCGCAGGTCAGGTACACTGCCATGGCCCCGATATGGTTCCAGTAGTTGGCCTCCCGGCCCTTTTGCTCGCGCCACGCCCTGCCGAAGTCCCCGGCCATGGATTTTGTCGTGAGCTCCGGAATGTAGAGGGGAAAATCCGGGATCGGGGCATTGTTCTCGTCGGTCCCAAAGAGCATGTCGCTGCCGAACACGGGCACCTTGAGGCCTTCCCTCGTCAGGGCCTCCACCAGGAGCGGGAGCGTGTCCCTGCCGCCTGCGTAGATCACGGCGTCCACGCCCCGGTTTTCCTTGTAGAGGTCGATGATGTGGCGAAAGCCCTCGCTGTCGGCGATGTTGACGTCATAGTTGTAGCGGTAGACCTCGGCCCGGGGCAACTCCCTGCGCGCGGTATGCTCGAAGGCGTTGGCGAAAAACTCCCCGTAGCTTGCGAGCTCCCCCGGGGCCACCACGAGCACCCGTTTGGGATCGAGTTTCTTCACTGCGGCCACGATGGCGTTGGTCCAGAAGGAGACGTGCGGTAGAAGCGGCACGTAGTTTTCAGGCTCGAGTTTGGGAAGGAGCGGGTCCTGCAGGGTCAGGGGGGAGACGAGGGGCAGGCCCTGGAACTGGCTCAGGGCCCGCACTGCCGGCACGCCCGCGGTGTACGCTGGTCCGAAGTAGACGGCAGCAGAGAAGTTGTCGCAAAAATGCTGGACGGCTCTTGTCTGGGCCTGCGGCTCGCGCTCGGTGGCCCTGCCCTCGAGGCGCACGGGCCTGCCCAAGACGCCGCCCTTCTCGTTCAGCTGATCGGCCGCGAAGTGGATGCCCATCACCGTGGCTTCCGAGATGTCGCTTCCCACAACGAATGTGTAGCCAAAGAGCCAGTTCTTGGACTTCGCCACATGGCGCTCGCGCTCGCGGGCGAAATGGCCGCGGTAGTTGCGGTCGACAAGCTCTCCTGCGTCGAAGGCGCCGAAAGAGTGCAGCATGAAGAAGATGAGCGCCAGGGAAAGCGTGGCTACGATGGCGTTTTTCATGGCAGGTCCCTGTCTCCGGTCCCTAGTTCTTGCCGTCGGCGGCGCCGGAGGCATCCGCAAAATTCGCGGCATCCGGATGATCGCCTGTCAGCTGGCGCAGGGCAAGCCTTCTGAACAGGCCGTCCTCGCGCATGAGCTCCTCGTATGTGCCGCATTGGACAAGACGCCCCCTTTCGAGGACATGGATGCGGTCGGCGTTGACGATGGTCGAAAGCCTGTGGGCGATGACCACGCGGGTGGTGCCGAGTTTTTCCAGATGGGACTGGACTTCTCGCTGGGCCTCGTTGTCGAGGGCGCTGGTGGATTCGTCCATGAGCACGAGCGGGGGATTGCCCACGAGGGCCCGGGCGATGAGGATGCGCTGCTGCTGGCCGCCGGAGATGGTTTCGGGCGAGACCACGGTGTGGATGCCCATGGGGAGAGTTCGCACCGTGTCGGCCATGGCCGCCCGCTCGAGGGCAAGCCAGGCGTCCTCCAGGGTATGGGTCGTCCCGATGTTGATGTTCTCGAGGATGCTTCCCGTGATGACCTTGCTCGACTGCAGGATGACTCCCATCTGCCTTCGCACCGCCCGAACGTCCAGGTCGGCCAGGTTCCTGCCGGAGACGAGCACGGCCCCCCTTTCCGGCTGCTCGAAGCCCAGGAGAAGCCTTCCCAGGGTGCTCTTGCCTGCCCCCGAGGGCCCCACGATGGCCACAAACTCGCCCGGGGCAATCTTCAGGGACACGTCGTCCAGAACGAGCGGCTGGTCCTTGGCGTAACGGAAGGAGACGTGGGAGAACTCGACGCTTCCGTCGAGAACGCCGGGAGCCTCGCCGCCCTCGGCGTTTTCCGGCATTGCCTCCAGAAGGGGCCGTATGCGCTCGATCTCGGGCTGTATGGCCTGCAGGGACCACAGGCCGCCCGCCACGCCCACAAGGCCCGCCTGAAAGCCCTGGAAGGCCGCCATGAAGGCCATGAAGGTGGGCAGGTCCATCTCGCCGCGCCACACACCGCCCACGAGGGCGTAGAAGAAGAGCGAGATGAGCATGGGAAAGGCCGTGGAGAAGAGCGACTGCACGGCCCCGTTGCGGCTGATGCGGAACTGCGTGCGCGTCTGGACGGCGAACTCGTCCATGATGCGGTTGATGACGCGGGTCTCGGCCACGGCCGAGCGGATCTTGGCCATGCCCTCCAGGAACTGACGCATGAGACCGGTGAGCCGGCCGCTCGCCATGGCGTGCTCGCGCAGGGGGGCAAGGTTCACGCGGGCAAGGGCGTAGAGGCCGCCCGCGTAGACGAGAACGAGGACAAGGCCCAGGAGGGCGAGCTTCGGCGAGTACCAGAACATCATGACAAGGCTTGCCAGATGGAAGATGGCGCCAAGGAACTGCCCGGTCAAAACGGAAAAGACCGTTGCCTGGATGCTCGCGGCGCCCAGGATGCGCTGGGTCATGTCGCCCGCGTCGCACATCTGGAAGGTCGTCACCGGCACCCTCAGGCAGTGGTCGAAGACCGCGGCCTGAAAGCGCTCGTACTGGCGGGTGCCGAAAAAGAGCATGCTCAACGACGGCACCAGCTGAAAGCCCGTCTGGCAGGCGGTCAGAACCACGAGAAGGATCACGAGCTCCTTGAGGCCCGAGTAGTCCGCGGTGGGGATGATCCTGCCCGTGACGTACTCGGTGACGATGGGGCCTATCAGGCTCAGGACGGCCGCAACGAGCCCCACGATGCCGACCAGGAAAAGGGTGGAGCCTGAGTGGCGGTAGATGAAGGAAAGAAGCTTCTTTTTGTCGAGCTTTCCTTCCGGAAAGCTCTCGTAAATGCAGTATCCCCTGCTCGAAAGCTTCGCGTCGTCCGCGGCCACAAGCGGCCTTGTCCTGTCCGCTGCCGGGTCGTAGAGCTTTCCGCCGTTGGAGCTCGGGAAAAGGACCACGGGCAGGCCCGACTCCTCCCAGAAGGCAAGGAGTACGGGAGCGGTCCGCAGGTGGATGTCGCGGTCGATCTCCACCGGGCGCATGCGCCAGCCGGCCTTGTTGGCATAGAACTCGAAAAGCCCCCGAAACTCGCCCTTTTTCAGGTTTTTCACCTCGTTCTCGAGGGCGAGGGCCAGATCTTTCCTGAAGACAAGCCCGCAGGAGCGGGCGAGCTTTTCCACCGCATGGCAGAAGATGCCCGCCTCTCCCGCGCCGGAGGTCTCGAGGCCCTCGAGAAGGGACGGGTTTGCCTTGAGGCCCCCAAGCTCCCCCAGCTCCCGTATCTTGGAGACAAGATCGCGCCGTGCGCGCAGGTTGTTCTCGCGCAAGGTTCGCATGCGCTCGTCGTTGTCCGCGCAGGCCCGAGCCATGTCCTGTCCGTCCAGGCCCTGTCTGTCCATGCCAAGCTCCATGCCGGGCTCCCTGTCGGACTCCACGCGGGCGCTCCTGTCCATGCCCTTTCCCGCGCCGGCAGGTGCAGTGCCGCGGATATTGGCCCTGGGCGTCCTGTCGCTCATTGACCGCCCTCCTCGAGACGCATGAGCCGCGCGTAGACGCCGTCCCTTTCCATGAGCCCGGCGTGGGTGCCGCGCTCGACGATGCGGCCCGAGTCGAGCACGATGATCTCGTCGCAGTCGCGCACGGTGGAGAGCCTGTGGGCCACGATGAGGCAGGCGCAGCCGCGCGAGCGCACGGCCTGGTCGATGGCGGCCTCGGTCACGGGGTCGAGGGCGCTTGTGGCCTCGTCCAGGATGAGAAGGGGCGTGTTGCGAGCAAGGGCGCGGGCGATTTCCAGGCGCTGGCGCTGTCCGCCGGAGAAATTGGAGCCGCCCTCGGCAACCTCGATATCGAGCGCATTGGAGCTTCGGCGTGCAAGCTCCTCTTCCATGCCCACGTCCTTCAGGGCCCGCTGCAGGGCCTCGCTGTCGCTCTCGCGGGCAAAGAGGGTCAGGTTGTCGCGCAGCGTCCCCGTGAAGAGCATGATGTCCTGGTCCACGCAGCCCATGCGCGAGTACCAGTTCTCGCGCGAGTGTTCGCTTGCCGGCCGCCCGTCCAGGAGCACCTCGCCGGACCAGGGCACGAGCAGGCCGTTGGCGAGTTTGGCCGCCGTGGACTTGCCCGATCCCGAGGAGCCCACAAGCGCCACGCGCCTGCCTGCGTCAACTGAAAGGGAGAAGTTCTCCAGGATGGGCGGGTCAGCCTTGCTGTAGCCAAAGGTGACGTTTCGCATCTCGAGCCGCGCCCCCGGCTCCGGGTCGGGCGGGGCGGCATCATACGGGGCAAAGGTCGTTTCCGGCTCGTTCACGTAGACGTCGCGGATGCGCTCCATCTGGGCCTTCATGACCGAAAGCTCCGAAGAGGCCAGAATAAGGGCGGTGAAGGGACCGGTGAAGGAGGTCATGAGGGTCTGGAAGGCAAACATGCCGCCCAGGGTGAGCCGCCCCTCCATGATTTCCCAGGCGCCCACGCACAGGATGAGCACGCTTCCCACACCGTTCAGAAAGGTCGGAAGCGCCCCGAAAAAGGTGGTCGAGACATGGAACTGGAGCTGGCGCCGGTTCACCTCGGAGAGCTGTCCCGTCCACTGCTGGAACATGGCGTCCTCTCTTCCCGCGGCTCTCAGGTTCTCGATCATGCTCACCCCCGACATGATGGAGGAGAGAAGCTTCGTCTGCTCCATCTGCAGGGACTGGTTGAGGACCTGCCTGCGCTTTTGAATCCAGAGAAGAAAGGCAAGGTCGGTGAAGACGAAGAGGACCGAGATGAGGGAGAGGGTCACGCTGAACTGGAGCATGAGCCCGAGGAAGAAGACGGCCGTGAAGAACTTGACCACGTTGTCGGCAAGGGTCCCGAAGACCGAGCCCGCCACGGTGCTGTTCATGCCGATGCGGTTCTGGATGTCCGCGCTCGATCTGAGCATGAAAAAGGACATGGGAAGCGAGAAGACGTGGTGCAGCATGTCCAGGGTGCTGTTCACCGCGGTCTGCAGCGTGCCTCTTCGCAGGGCCAGGTTCACGAGCCAGCCAAGGAGCGTCTGCAGGATCATGGTCAGGGTGAAGAGCAGAAGGAGCATGGAGAGCCAGTCGCTCTTGCCGTGCATCACCTCGTCCACGAAGACCCGCATGAGGGCGGGCAGTATCATCCCGGGCAAAATCATGAGAAAGCCGCCGCAGACGAGGGCCGCAATCACCTGGCGCATGCCCCTGAGCATGGGGATCATGGCCTTGAAGACGCTGAAGGGGCGCCCCCCGCGCACAAAGTCCGGACCCGGTTCAAAGGTGAGCGCGACGCCCGTGTAGCTTTTCTCGAAGGCCTCCTTCTGCACGGTGCGCGGGCCCGTGGCCGGATCGTTCAGATAGTAGGTGCGGCCGTTGCGGCTTCTTCCCTCGTAGACCACGAAGTGGTTGAAGTTCCAGAAGAGGATCATGGGAGCATCAAGCTCGTCCAGATCCTCGGTGAGCACGCGGTAGCCGCTGGCTTCAAGACCGTAGCTTCTGGCCGCGCGCAGGATGAGGGAGGCCTTGCTGCCGTTGCGCGAGACCCCGCAGGCTTCGCGCAGCGTCTCCAGGGACTCGTGGCGGCCGTAGTGCGCCAGGATCATGCCAAGGCAGGCGGCCCCGCACTCGGTGGCCTCCATCTGCAGCACCACGGGGGTGTGTTTGCGCCTCTTGAACATGCCCGCACCAGCCCTGTTTCCCGACAACCTTGTTCCGACGACCTATTTCCCGACCAGAAGCGACTTCATGTACGGGACAAGGAAGGAGGCTGGCCTTCTGTACTCGGTGTTGACGAGGATGCTGCCGAGCATGCCGCTGGAGAGCTTCACCGGGGCGCCCTTGCTGCTTGTCCAGCGAAGCCCGCTCTCGGTGGTGAGGTCGGGCACAAGCTCCACCACCACGCGGATGGCCGCGTTGCCGCCGGTCAGGCTCTGCAGAAGGGCCTGGTTGTAGACCTCGGCAAGCACGGCCTCGGCCGAGACCGGGGCCTCGCTCACTTCCCGGACCACGCCGAGGATGTAGCCGAACTCGTCCGGCTTCACGGAGCCGGGCACGAAGTAGGCGCTCATGCCGGGGGCGATCTTCTTGCCCTCGGCGGGCGCGAAAAAGCCCACGAGATAGAGCCCCTCGCTCTCGTCCGAGGCGATGAGGGCAACGCTCTCGCCCGTCTGCACGAAGTCGCCGTCGCGCTTGCGAAGCTCCAGCACCCGGCCGTCGTGGTCGGACACGAGCCTGAAGGCGTCGAGATAGAGCTTGTGGGCCATCTCGACCTCCAAGGCCTTCAGAAGCAGGTCGTTTTCGAGGGTGATGAGGGTCTTTCTCTGCTCCCAGTCGAGCTCGTGCATCTGCGCCGAGGACTGCATGACCTCGAGACGGTTGCTCAAGAGCTGCACCTCGGTGCCAAGGAGGGTGTCGAGGGAGCTGAAGTACTCGCCAAGGGAGATGGCGTTCTGTCTTCGCAGGGCGCCGTAGTTGCGGCTTCTGGTCTCGCTTCGGGCCACGCTCTCGTCGTATTTCGAGGTCAGGGAGGCAAGGGCGTCCTCGCGCTGTTTTTCGAGGGCCAGACGCACCTTGGTCATGGCCTCGGAGCCCTCGGTGAGGGCCTTCGACTGGCGCTCGAGCTGCTCATACTCGAGCTCCAGCTTGCGGATGGTGAAAATGGTCTCGGCATTGTAGACCTCGCCCACCACCTGGCGGCTTGTCACCCGCATGCCCTCCACGACGTTAAGCTGGGTGATGGTGCCGCTGGATCTCGCGTTGACGGAATGGACACCTCCGCGAAGCACGAGGAGGGCCTGGCCGGACACGCTGTTGACCACGCTGCCGAACACTCCCCAGACGGCGAGAGTGGCGAAGGCCACGGCGGCCACGCCAAAGAGTATCCAGGTCCATCCGGCCCGGGTGCTGGTCAGGGCAAGGGCGCGCACGCCCAGACTCTGCTCCGCCAAGGCTTTCTCGGAAAACTGGATTTGGCCTGAACTCATGTCCTCTCCGGGGTGGCGCGAGGGACGGGGCTTGGGTGGCGGCGGGGAGGGAGCTGCAAGAAGGAATCTGCCGGAATGCGTCCTTGAAGGCGTGACTTCAGGGACGTGCCTGCATGGGCCACGTTTTTTTTCGCGAAAACTCCGGACTTTTCGACAGGGCCCGCAAGCACCAAGAAACTGCCACCAAATAACATTATGTTTTATTGCTGTGAAATTGACTATTGAGGCCTGATTGGCCAAGAAAAACTTGAACTTTATTTATGAACAGTTCCTGACAGGCAAGGATCACGCGATGGACAAGCGCCGCGTCCCGCCCTATGCATAGTGCGCTCCCGGTCTCATGTCCAGAGACTCGGGAGAGATGTCGGCAAAAGGCTTCGCTCGGGGATACTCGGCATGTCCCCCATCCTGCCCCGGCTCTTTCGCCGCCAAATCGACCAGGACCGGTTCTCCCGGGGGCGCCCATGGCATGGTCGCGCAAGCCCTACCCTCCGTCGGAGCGCACGATCGAGACCGTGCAGTCCTGTTGGGTCTTCTGCTTCATGAACTCCACAATGGGATCCAGCGTCATCCACGAGGATCCCCCAGGGGAGGCGTTTTGCACGGTGCCGGTGGTGTTGTCGTATCGGACGGTCACGACATCCTTCATGTCATGCCGCTCCAGAATGGGCGGCATGAGAGTCGGCGCAGTGCCGGCACCTGCGATTGCCCTCTCGAGCTGGTCGTCGTCGAGTGACTGGATGCTTTCCTTCTTGATTTCCTTCATGACGCACCTTGATTGCGAGTCAAACGAAAACGAAAACGAAAACGAAAACGAAAACGAAAACCAGCGATTCCCGTAGACCAGATTCAAGCGACATTCACCGAGGTCGATTGACTGGACTCGTGCGGAACATGCCTCCCCCACCATCTTCCGATTTCCAGGGATGCATGCCAGGGATGCATGCCAGGGAGGGATGCATGCCAGGGATGTCTGCATGCCAGGGATGTCATGGACGAATGCCATGTATGACAGGGCTGAACGCTCTGCACCATGCGCCCGCCCGCCGGGCGAGGGGATCGCGATACAGGCTGCGGCCCTGTCCCCAAGGAACGGCCCTTCGTGCACGACCGCCGCCTGGGGACCATCACCCCTCGGCCAGAGTGACAGTCCCGCCACCTCGCAGACTACCTGAACGTGGCAATGGCGTCGTCGAGACTCATGGTCATCTTGTTGCCGTCGGCATCGGTGAAGGTGATCTGATCGTAGAACGTCTTTACCGTCTGCATGACGCTCAAAAGCCTTTCGGCAGAGCACTTCAAGGTGGGACCCTTGGTGCTCCCGTTCGACTTGGAGATGGTCACGTTGAAGAAATTTCTGTCGTTTTCATTTTGTAAGTAGGGCGCAAGGGCGCCGGGGATGTAGGCGCCGCCAACAACCTGGTCGAGCTGATTGTTGTCGAGATGCTGGACGTTTTCTTTCATGGCAGATCCTCCTTGGGACATGTGCCCGAAACGGCCCCACACGCCCGAAGGCGCGGGATGTTGGGTGCCGAAATCGATGTTTGCCCTGACCCCTTGTTGGGGCTCTTTGGCAAGAAGGGCCGGCAGGCCGAGGAGCAGCCTGCCGCGGGCGGCTGCCTTCCCCGCTGCCCACGAGGACTTGTTGGCGAAACCATCCCTGCCCTGTCCTGAAGACCTGGCAGGACTTGCAAAGGTTACAGGAAAAACCGGGTCCAGCCCTGCGTGCCTCCTTGGGAGCCTCCTTGCGACACCTTTGTGCT
The DNA here is from genome assembly GCA_964635595.1 of uncultured Desulfovibrio sp. Classification (GTDB taxonomy): domain Bacteria; phylum Desulfobacterota; class Desulfovibrionia; order Desulfovibrionales; family Desulfovibrionaceae; genus Desulfovibrio. The sequence goes on along the minus strand of CAZWOT010000002.1, from coordinate 29,195 downwards.
CCAGGCGAACGAGGGACCCCGAAGACAGGGTGCGCAGCATGTACTCCCGGCGCCGGGAGAAGAAAAACCGCAGACGACCCGACAAAAAGGCATGAACGGTCGGTCGATTGCCGCCTTTTATTCCTTGAATTCCGCCTCCCTGGCCCTGTCCGGGGACCTTGCCCCCGGCAGTCTTCTCAATACACCTGCAGGGGCTTCTTCTCGGCCACGTGGCCGGCGATGCGGGCAGCACCCTTCAAGGAGAAGTGGGGGTCGGTGAAGACGGCCACGGAAATGGTGCGCAAAAACTCCTCGTGCTGCCCATGGGAGAGCACGAACTCGTCCCTGAAGGCCTTTGCGCGCACGAGCTGCATGTTGCGCATGGCTATCGAGCCCGCAAGCCACAGACCGCCCACGCACATGGTGGAAAGCGCGAGTGTCCGGCAGGCCCGGGCGTAGAAGCGGGAAAAGAGCCTGCCCACCCGGTTTCCCTCCTCGTCCGGCTGGGCGAGATAGCGCTGGGCCGCCTCGTCGGCGGCCATCTTCTCGCCCGAGACGAAGGCGGCCAGGGCCTCCAGGCCGCGGCCCGAGACCACGTCGTCCACCTCGGCGCGACTCAGGGAGGCATGATTCAGCAAAAATGCCTCGTAGGCCCGCTCGTCCTCGTCCGCCACGAAGGGAAAGAGCGCGTGGCCGCCCTCGGAGGAGACGTAGACGCCCCGGGGAAGGAGCATGCCCTCGCCAAAGCCCGTGCCCGCGCCGGCCACGGCCCGCACCTTGCCGTGATCGGGCGCGTTTCCCCAGATTTGCGCCGAGCGCGCCCTGGTCTCCAGCGAGAAGGCCGCGGCCGCGTAGTCGTTCACCAGCGCCGTGGGCGCCGCGAACAGCCGCTCGAGGCGGCTTCTGTCGAGCTCGAGGCGGGCGTTGGAGAGCACGACGCGCTCGCCGTTGACCGGAGCCGCAGCCGCAAGGCACACGGCGTCGGGCTTTGCGAGCTTGCTTGCCCTCGCGTCCTCGGAGTAGTAGCTCCACAGGTCGATGCTTTTGTGAAAATCGCGCGTGTAGGCGTGGCGGATGGCCTCGAGGCGCACCTCGTCGCCATCCACGAAACCCTGGGCCATGCGCAGATGCGTGCCGCCAATGTCGAAAACGAGAACGTGTTTCACCTGGATCAAGCCTCCGGAGGCACCATGCTCACTCAAAAGGACCTGGACGAGTTTGCCGAGTACCTGAAATCGGGCCAGTGCGAGGCCGACTTCAAGGACGGCTGCGAAAACGACCGGCTCTACATCCTGAACCTGCTCGAGAAGTTCATGGACGTGGCCGATTTGTGCGACGAGACCGCGACGAGGGTCATCTTCAGGGGAAACCTCTCGACCCTGCTTGGGAGCAAACCTGAAAGCGGGGCCAAGGGCGGCGCTCCCGAAGAAAAATGAGCCGTTAGCGCCCCATGTGGGGGCGCGACGACCCGAAAGTTTCCCTAGAAGCGGATGAGCGGCTCCTGGCGCATCACGTCGCCAAGATAGGCATCGGACATGAACTTCCAGCGCACGCCGGTGGGGTAGCCGCCTTCCACGGGACCCGCAACGTCGGCCGGGGCTCCCAGGGAGAAGGCCTCCCTTGCCCGCTTCTCGAAGGCTTTGAGCTCGTCGGCCATGCCGAAGGGAACGCTTGTCATGTCGACCCATTCCTTTGGCGCGGGCTCACGGTACTCGAGAATGATCTTGTCCTGGTTGAAGTTCGTGCGCAGGGCAAGGTACCTGGCAAGCCAGTAGCGGGGACGAAAATCCTTCCCCCGCTTCCGGGCATCGGCGCCCTCCTCTTCCGGCACGTCCGGAGCCTCAACTGGGTCGCCCACAAGGCCCGCGTAGGGGTCGTTGTCCATGGGCACGAGGTAGGTGAAGGCCGCAAAGCTTTCGCCGTCGATGACTTCGGTGGTCACCTGGCTTCCGCCGGGCCTCGCGCACTCCGTGGTCCAGATCCAGGATGGGTTCGGCAGCTCCGCGTGGGTCACGAGGGCCAGGGCCTTCTCGTTGCCGAAGACGGCCGTGCGCACCGTGAGGGTGAGCGCGCCCATGGCGTTCGGGCGGTAGAGCGTGCCCGTGCCGCGGCCCGAGGTGACAGGCGGCAAATCATTCACGTGCACGGCAATGGCCGGTCTCGTGGTGGAGACGTAGGCGTTGCCGGCCACCCCGCGCTGCTGGGCCGTGGCGCAGGCGCCAAGAAGGGCAAGACAAAGGACAAAAGAACAAAGCTTGACGAGTCGTGTCATGGCAAAAGTCCAATCTTGAATCGGCTCCATCAAAGACGGGAGCCTGGGGAAAGCTGTGGTTTTTCGGGCATGCCCCGAACTGGTTTGGGGTAGTTTGGGGTGATCGGGGTTGGCTTGATCTGATCGGGCGAACAGGGCTTGGGGCCCGTTTCGGGCTGTTCAGCCCTGGATCATGCCCTTGCGGCGCAGCTTCTCGATGAGCGTGGTGCGCTTGACGCCGAGAAGGTCCGCGGCCTGCTGGTGGCTGCCGCCGCAGCACTCGAGCGCCTCGCCGATGAGGTTTTCCTCGATCCTGCCGAGAAATTCCTTGAGCCCGAGGCCCAGGGCCCCAAGCTCCTCCAGGGTGGGCCAGGCAAATACGCCTCCCTGCGAAGTTGCAAGTTTCGTGCCGGCCTTTGCCCCCGATTTCCCGTTGCCGCCGGGGGTACGGGAAGCCTGGCCTTTGTCGGTCCCGTCGGCCTTCTCGCCGCTCTCGTCCCCGAAGGCAGCGGCGAGGAAATCGCCGCCAAAGAGCATGGCCGCCTCCTCCTCGAGGGAAGGCTCGGGTACCGGCCGGGTTTCCACGGGCCTTGGCGCAGCCTCGCCGCGCACGGTGCGCACGATTTTCTCCGGCAGGTCCTCCACGCGGATGGTTTTGCCCTCGCAAAGGACGCTCACCCGATTCATGAAGTTCTCGAGCTCGCGCACGTTGCCGGGCCAGGGATAGCGAAGGAGCATGTCGCAGGCGTCCTTCGAGAGGGACAGGGACTTGCGGCCGCTCTCCTCGCAAAAAAGGGCCACGAAGTGCCTGGCAAGGGCCAGGATGTCCTCGCCGCGCTCGCGCAGGGGAGGCAGGCTCAGGGGGATGACGTTGAGGCGGTAGTAGAGGTCCTCGCGAAAGGTCCCCTTTTTTACCTCGGCCTCGAGGTCGCGGTTGGTGGCGGCCACCACGCGCACGTCGACCTTGACGGGCGTTCCCCCGCCAATCCGCTGCACTTCCTTTTCCTGCAGGGCGCGAAGGAGCTTGACCTGCAGGCCCAGGGGCATCTCCCCTATCTCGTCCAGAAAAAGCGTGCCCTTGTTGGCGAGCTCGAAGCGCCCCTTGCGATCGCCCGTCGAGCCCGTGAAGGCCCCCTTCATGGACCCGAAAAGCTCGCTCTCGATGAGGTCGGCAGGGATCGCCCCGCAGTTCACGGGCACGAAGGGCCCCTTGCGGCCGCTCATCTCGTGCAGGGTCTGGACGACGAGTTCCTTGCCCGTGCCGGTCTCGCCGGTCACGAGCACCGTGCTCGCCGTTTTGGCCACGCGGCGCAGCATCCTGAAGACGTCCTTCAGCGAACCGTCCTCGCCGATTATCGCCGATGCCCCGAAGCTTTCCATCGTGTTCTTGAAACGTTTTCTTGAAACGTGCCCTTGAAACGTGCCCTTGAAAAGCCCCGCCCCCAATGCAGGGAAGAGGCATCCTGCAAATGAAGACAGATCCTTGAAGGCCCATGAAGGTGTATGACGGCCCTTGACGGCCATGCCCGCAAGGCTGCTGGAGTGTCCTGCGGCAAACCGTCATTAATATGACAGCCCACTTCTACGCACATTCGGGGCAAAAAGCCAGAGGGACGAATTCAGGCAAAATATCCCCCCTTCAAGGCCCATGTTCCCAGGCACCTCAAACTGTCCTCGGGCTTGGAAAGTCTCTCCTGTGCTCTTCCAGTTGAAAATGCCACGACAAAAAGGATAGAGAAAAGGGGCATTCTCCTTGTGTTGCAGCTTGACCTTCCAAAGGCTTTTGTCCTTCCGGGCGCCTTTCCTGGAGGAGAGATCATGAGACCCGAAAACCGTTTTCCTTGCCGCGAATGGGTCCAACGCCCAGACCATTTCATGAAAAAGGACAACACTCTTCCTTTTCTTCCCGGGCTTTTGACGGTTTTTCTGCTGCTGTTCGCCCTGGCCCTTCCCCAGGGGGCCATGGCCGACCACACAAGAACGCCGAAAGTCCCCGACATGATCAATACCCGCAAGGGGCTCTCCCGTGACGTCTTTCCCCTGACCCACGTGACCGAGGAGCTTTTCTTGCAGCGCATCGCGAGCGCGACGAAGAAGCCGAAAGGCTACATCCTCATGCTCCACGGGCTTACCTGGTCGAGCCACGTCTTCGATCTCGACTACCTGGACTACAGCCTCGCCAACTACCTGGCCCACCAGGGCTATGCCGTGTGGGTGCTCGACCATGCGGGCTACGGGCAGTCTAACATCGTGGGGGACGGCTATCAGGTGGACACCTTCCACGCGGTTCAGGAAGCGCTCCTGGCCATCAACCTCATCCTCGTGCAGGAAAAGTGCCTGAAAGTCGACCTGCTCGGCATGAACTGGGGTTCGGTCGTGGCCGGCGTCGTTGCCGCCGAACACCCCGACAAGGTGAACCGCCTCATTCTCTACAGCCCGATACTCGTGGGCCTTGGCGAGAGTATGGTGGACAACCCCTTCTTCTTCCCTTCCTGGCAGGTGGCCGCGGACGAGTTCCAGCACGACCCCACCGGCGCCATCGACCAGGACATCCACGACATGGCCGCCGTGAACACCTTCATCGCCAACTGCTGGCGCTACGAGAAGGAAATGACGCCCAACGGCGGACGCAGGGACCTCCACGTAAGCAAGGAGATCAAGCTCATCCCGGTGGAGAAAATCAAGGCGCCCACCCTGCTCATCTACGGCGAGACCGACAACTACGTGGACGCCGAGGCCGTGGCCGACGCCATGGACGTTCTCCCGAAGGGCTCGAAGACCGTCTCCTTCCCGGACAGCTACATCTTCCCCCACATCGAGCTTCCCCACTACAAGTCCTTCCGCGAGAACATTCTGGCCTTTCTGCACGGCGAATAGCGCCGACCCCCATTTCGCCTGCGGGGCCGGCACCTTTGCCCGCCCTGCGCACCCCTTGTCCCGACGGGTCATGCTCCCCGATCATGCCCCGCATCCCCTGGAGACTCCATGCTCAGCGTCTTCGACCTCTTCAAGATAGGCATCGGGCCCTCGAGCTCCCACACCGTGGGCCCCATGACCGCCGCCAAGGCCTTTGCCGACCTGCTCGAGGAAAAGGGCCTCGTGGACGCGACGAGACGCCTGAAAGTCGAGCTCTACGGATCATTGGCCCTCACCGGCGAGGGGCACGGCACCGTGGCGGCGGTCCTGAACGGCCTCGAGGGCGAGATGCCGCAGACGGTGGAGCACTCGCACTTCGTCCTGCGCCTCGAAAAGCTGAAGGAAAACGACGATCTGCGTCTGGCGGGCCACGGGAAGGTCCCCTTCGACTTTGCAAGGGACATGCTTCTCCACAAGGGCCTCTTTCTCCCCCGCCACTCCAACGCGCTCGCCATGACTTCGTACGGGGAAAACGGCGAGACGCTTCTTTCCAGGACATACTACAGCATAGGCGGGGGCTTCATCCGCACCGAGGAGAACTTCGACGAGCCGGACGAGGAGTATCCCGAGCCGCCCTACCCCTACGAGAACGCGACCGAGCTCTTTTCCTGGTGTGCCCGGGAAAAGAAGTCCATCGCCGAGATCGTCTTCGCCAACGAGACCTATTGGCGCTCCGGCGCCGAGGTGGAGGACCGCATCCGCGCCATAGCCAAGGCCATGCGCGAGGCCGTGGAGCGCGGCTGCTGTCTTGACGGGGTGCTCCCGGGCGGCCTTGGTGTTCGGCGCAGGGCCCCGCAGCTTCTGCGCAAGCTCTCGGCCCTCATGGCCGCAGGACGCAGGGATCTCTCGCTCTGGCCCATGCTCTACGCCTTTGCGGTCTCAGAAGAGAACGCGAGCGGCGGGCGCATCGTGACCGCCCCCACCATGGGCGCTGCCGGCGTGGTCCCGGGCGTGCTCATGTACTACACGAACTTCTACCCCTCCGCCTCGGAAGAGGGACAGCGCGACTTCCTTCTGACCGCGGGCGCCATCGGCCTCTTCTACAAGCAAAACGCCTCCATCTCCGGAGCCGAGGTGGGATGCCAGGGCGAGGTGGGCGTTGCCTGCTCCATGGCTGCAGGCGCCTACTGCGCCGTCACCGGCGGCAGCGTCAAGCAGGTGGAGGTGGCGGCCGAAATCGGCATGGAGCACAACCTGGGCCTGACCTGCGATCCCGTGGGGGGCCTTGTGCAGATTCCCTGCATCGAGCGAAACGGCCTTGCCGCGGAGCGCGCCGTCAACTGCGCCCAGCTCTCCCTTCTCGAGGACGCCAAGGAGCGCGTCGTTCCCCTGGACAAGATCATCGACGTCATGTACCGCACCGGCGTCGACCTCCAGGCCACCTACAAGGAGACCTCGCTGGGCGGCCTTGCCAAGGTCATGGGCGACGCATGGAAGCCGAAGGACGAGCAGGCTGGCGCGTAAGGGCCAACCACGGAGAAAACGCGAAACGACGCGGAACACCCCATTTCGGGGAGTGCGCCGCGTCGCTTCGTGTTTGCGGGCCAGGCAGTGCCCTGGTGCCCGCACAAGCATTCGGAGCCCTGGCTACAGGGCCTTCAGCTCGTAGTCGCGGGTGCCCATGCCGATGGACTCGCCGTAGGCGAGCTGGCTGGGGCCAAGGGTGTGCGGCCAGCGGGCCGTGAAGAGATCCCGTCCCTGAAGGTCGATGTCGCAGAGCAGGTGCTGCTTTTGCACGAGGTCGAAGCAGGCCTGGTCGAGGGCCACGGGGTCGAGGGAGGCGAGGATGCCCACATCCGGGATCATGGGACGGTCGGACCAGCCCGCGCAGTCGCAGTCCGGGGTCACGTTCATGACGAAGTTGATGTACAGGACGTGCCCCTCATGACCCTTCTGGACGCCCAGGGCGTACTCGGTCATGCGCTCGACGAAGGCGGGCATGTCGGTTGTCCAGTCGATCTCGATGGCCTTGGGCTCGCACACGGTCATGCACTCGAAGCAGCCGATGCACCTGGTCGAGTCGCAGTGGCTCTTGCCGTTCACGAGGCTCAGTGCCTTTTCCGGGCAGTGCTTCACGCAGGCTCCGCACCCCACGCACTTTTCCTCGTTCACCTGGACGGTGGTGCCGTGCTGGTCGCGCTTGCCGCGCTTGGAGGCACCGCCCATGGCGAGGTTCTTGATGGCCCCGCCGAAGCCGGCCATCTCGTGGCCCTTGAAGTGGGAGAGAACCACCATGGCAGGCGCCCTGGCGATTTCCGTGGCCACGTAGACTTCCTTGAAGTGCTTGCAGCCGATTTCGACGGGAACGTCGTTTTCGCCGAACAGGCCGTCGGCAATGATCACCGGCGCGTCCACAACGCCCGGGGCAAAGCCGTGGCGAAGGGCCGTGTTCAGGTGATCCACGGCGTTGTTGCGGCTGCCGGAATAGAGCGTGGTCGTGTCGGTCAAAAAGGGCTTGGCGCCCGCCTGGCGCACCTTGTCGACCACCACCTGCACGAGCTGGGGGTTCAGGTGCGTGTCGTTGCCCATCTCGCCGAAGTGCAGCTTGATGGCGCAGGGCTGATCCTTGACCACGATGTCCTGCAGTTTGAGGAGACTGCACAGCCGGCCAATCTTGCTCTCCTTGGTCTGGCTGTGCTTTCTACAGGACATGTCGTAGAAATATACGGTTGACGGCATACGTCCTCCATCATGACGCAAAACTTCGGGGACCCTGCGGTCCCGAAGGCATGTCGAGTTTTGGAAAATTTCGAGGCGCTTCCAGAGTCGGCTGTCTGCTACCAGCCGCGAAATAGCGCAACCTTGCCCACGGCCATGCCGTCTTTGGCGACGTACATCACCTCATGCTGCATGGCCGTGTTGCAGGCGTGGTTCGGGAGCACCCGCACCATTGTGCCCGGAACCATCTTCTTGAGGAAGCGGCGCACGCGTTCTCCTGGTTCCCTGGGCACAGCGGCCATGCCGTGCTCCTGGTTCAGATCGTACAGATGCACGCCTGGAAGAACATTGCCCTCGATGTCACAGAGAAGGCCGTACCCCTGGGTCGGGAAAAGCCGCGCAAGTCCCCGGTCCGAGGAGACGGACGACCATCCGGAATCCGTGAAGAAGCGGGCCGGAAGCTCCCCGTTCTCGGGAAACCCTCCCATGACCGAGGCGAGCACCGAAATGGCGATGTCCTTGACCTTGCAGACGCCAAGGCCGGCCATGACAAGGTCCATGTAGACATAGACCCCGGCGCGCACTTCCGTGACCCCCTCCCGATGCCTGCCGAAGACGGCCGTGGGCGTCGAGCCCACGCTCACCATGGGGCAGGGGTGTCCATGGGCGCGAAGGGTCCCGGCTGCCGCCACGGCCAGACGCGCCTCCTCGTCGGCCATGCGCCTGATGCAGGCAACGTTCTCGCAGGCGTAGGAGCCGCCGGCGTGGGCAAGCACGCCTGCCACCTTCTGGCCGCCTTCGCGCAGGATGTCTGCGGCGAGCACAAGCTTCGGGTCGTCCGGCCTGAAGCCTGCCCTGTGGCCGTCGGTATCGATTTCGAGGAGCACGGAAAAGGCGATGCCCTGCCCTTCGGGGCCGTTGGCGTAGTCGGCGAGCTCGCGTGCCATGGCCGGGGAGTCCAGGACCACCTTCAGGTCCACGCCGTCCTGCATGAGATTTCGGGCACGCGCAAAGAGATTGGGCCTGATCCCCACGGCAAGGAGAATGTCCGAGGCACCCGCCTGGTGCATGACTTCCGCCTCGCCCATGGTAGCCACGGTGCAGGGCTCGCCGATCCCCTCCATCATGCATGCCGCCACCTCGAGGGAGCGGCACGTCTTCAGGTGCGGGCGCAGGCGCACGTCCTTCAGAATGTCCCGCATGCGCTGCACGTTGGCGACCATCTTCTCGTAGTCGAGAAGCAGGCAGGGCGTCGGCATCTCGGCGAGCGGCACGGGAGACATGGGACAGACGGGCGCAAGGGCCTTCGAGGCCTCCAGAAACCGGTCAAAGACGCGTTTGGTGCCAGGGTTGTCCAGGTTGTTCATGTTGGGCATGGTGCTGCTCGCGGGCTTCTTCCTTGGGGGCTTGCCGGATGCGGACATGGACTGTCCCTCGCCCCGGGTCGGTTCCCGGGTCGGGTTCCGGCATATGCTGCGGATGAGACGGACACGAAATCTGGTGGAATTTCTGGGGAATCCCGGGGTCATCCGGTCACAATGTCCGTTTCGCATTTTATCCGCGCCCCCGCCCACCGTCCAGACTCCAAAAATGTCCGAAACTTGCCCTGTCCGGTCACGCAGCGGACCAGGGAAAGCCTCTTGCCCCGGGTGACCTCAACGTTCTGACAAGACCAGTGCCTGCTTCACACTCCAGACCCGGCAAGTCGATTTCAACTTGCCAATGTGCCTTGATTTCAACGTGATAAATGCCCGTTGCCCGTTTGCGCCTTTTTTGGGGGACACAATTGACGAGATCGCAAGACTCCCTTGAACGAACTGGATTCGACTTGAATTTCACAAAGAATACACTGTAGTTGACATAAAAATTGTCCCCGATTTTCGTCTTCCGAAAGCGCATCGACGCGTGTTCCAGAATTTTTTGTCTGATGCAAATCAGGTTTGATTTGCCAGCCAATCAGGATGATACGCTTCTGCATGACAAAACTTGAGGCGGGGCCCCGGACAACGTACTATTGGCTCTGGACGGATCTGCCGGACAACGCATTCCTGCCTCTTCCATACAGGGAATTCGATGCGTGCTGGACGACATTGGTCGGACAGACCTGTTCGCATTCGTTCTTTTTCGCACAAGCGGCTTTTCCCAAGTCCGCCATATGCGGCCACAAGACGTTTCGTGGCCCGAAAATTGCTAACAGGCATGCGGCCGTGCGACCCCCTGTTCGGGGCGTCGGCCGCTTGATGCGAGCTTGCGCCCTGATGGCGAAAGCTCCGGGGGTCCCTCCTGTAAGGAGGACCCATTCCAGCCCCCCCCCAACACTCGATCATGAAACAGGGAGCTCATCATGGCCGAAAACACTGCCGCAGACAGACCAACACTTGAAAAAAGCATGTCGCCCCTGGCGATCTGGGCGCTGGCCTTTGGCGCCATCATCGGCTGGGGCGCCTTCGTCATGCCGGGCCTGCGCTTTCTGCCCGGATCGGGCCCCATCGGCTCGGTCATCGGCTTCTTCGTGGGCGGCATCATGCTCATGTTCGTGGCGCTGGCCTACGGCCGCCTCGTGGGCGCCTTCCCCATCGCGGGCGGCGTCTTCGCCTTCGCCTATGCGGCCTTCGGCCCCACGCTTTCCTTCATCTGCGGCTGGGCGCTCGTCCTGGGCTATTTGAGCATCATCGCCCTCAACGCCACGGCCATCGTGCTGCTGACCCGCTTCCTCATGCCAGGCATCTTCGAGTTCGGGCACATGTACACCATTGTGGACTGGCACATCTACGCGGGCGAGCTCATCATGCTCGAGGCGGTGCTGGTGCTCTTCTGGTACCTGAACTACCGCGGCGCCGACGTGGTGGGCAAGATTCAGGTGGCCCTGGCCCTGATTCTCGCCGCAGGCGTCGTCCTCATCATGGCGGGCGCGGGCACCTATCCCACGAGCTCGCTTGCCAACCTCGAACCCTGGTTCGCGCCGGACAAGACGCCCCTTGCCTGCGTCATCGCCGTGACGGCCATCGCCCCCTGGCTCTTCGTGGGCTTCGACACCATCCCCCAGGCGGCCGAGGAGTTCAACTTCAAGCCCTCCATGTCGACGGCCCTGATGATCCTCTCCATCATCTGCGGCATCCTGACCTACGCCTTCATCACCCTGGCCGTGGCCATGGTGGTGCCGTGGGAGCCGCTGGTCCGCGACTTCACCATCTTCTGGCACACGGGTCACGTGGTGAACCTCACCCTCGGCACTCCCGGCAGCGTGATCCTGGGCCTTGCCGTTCTCTCGGCCATCCTGACCGGCATCAACGGCTTCTACATCGCCTGCTCGCGCCTGCTCTTCTCCATGGGCCGCGCGCGCATTCTGCCCACGTGGTTCGCCGAGCTCCACGGCAAGCACAAGACCCCCGCCAACGCCCTGAACTTCATCCTGGTTCTTGTGCTCATCGCGCCCTTCTTCGGCCGCGAGGTGCTCTCCTGGGTCGTGGACATGTCCTCCATCGGCACCATCATCGGCTACTTCTTCGCCTCGCTGGCTTCCTACAAGCTCGCCACCGAGTGCACCCAGTTCAGGCAGGGCAGCGTGAAGCCGCTCGCCATCCTTGGCTGCGTGTCCTCGCTCATCTGCCTTGGCCTTCTGGTCATCCCCTTCTCGCCGGCCTCCATCTCCATCCAGTCCTGGGTGGTGCTCGGCATCTGGGTTGTCCTGGGCTTCGCGGTCTACTACATGCGCCTCTCGGCCGTGAAAAGCATCCCCGAGCGCGAGCGCGCCTTCCTCATCCTGGGCGACAACGAGCTCTTCCACATCTTCCTGCGCAGGCTGGGCATCAGGGACCACATCCTATAGGACACAGCGTCCAGGACACAGCGTCCAGGACACAGCCTCCAGGACACAGCCTCCAGGCCCAAACCCTGCAGCAACGTTTGCCGAGCCCATTCGAGCTTGTCGGCCGCGTGTGATGGCCGCATTTGGCGGCATACGGCTACGACATCTTTTACCCGCACCAATACCGACACAAACCAAAGCTCCCGAACGAAGGCCCTCCCGAGAAGCCAGGCTTCTCGAGGGGGCCTTCCCTGTTGGATCTTCCCTGCTGGCCCTTTCCTTTCGGGAAATTCGCGGACTGCTCTTTCAGGACTGGGGATCGTCTTCTTGTCATCCCGCACGCGGCCTTTTTGAACAGGGCCCGGAATGTATCCCCGGAATGTATCCCCGGAATGTGTCCCTCGTTCTTGCCCTAACCTTGCCAAAACCTTCCCGCATGTTCTACTACTGACGCATGATTGCATTGCCTTGCATCGACGCAAATCTGCCTCAATGACACTGGGCAAGCATTCGGGATTCCTTTCTTTTTTGACGCGCACAAAACGTCGTTTGCTCCTGCTTCACCAGACGTTTCGGGCTCTCCGTCCCCCCATTGCCGAGCGAACCACAAGCGAGGACGCATGCTCTCACCCACCCAGGACACGACCCTGCACCCGGCAAGCGCCGTGTGCAGCCACGACAGCTGGACCCTCATCCAGGCGACCCCGCAGTTCCTGGAGCTTTTCCCGGACGCGAAGGTCGGGGAGGCGCTCGTTCCCCTGTTCGAGAAAAAGGGCCTCGCGAAGGCCGAGGATCTTGCCCAGATCGAGGACACCGGAGGCCTTGCCTGTCCCTCGGACGGCAACCACCTCACCTTCCTGCGCTGGATGACCGTGCGCCTGCAAAACCTGCTTCCCTTCCGGGTTCTCGACGTCCTGCAGATGCCCCAGGACTTCTTCGAGGAGCGGGAGCTCCTCTACTCCTCCATCAACAACATCCTCGACAGCATCCACGACGGCATCTGGATCATCGACGCCAACGGCATCACCATCGCCATCAACAAGGCCCTGCAGCGCATCGCGGGCATCACCCCGGATGAGGTGGTGGGGCTCCCCGTGGCCGAGGCCGCCCGCATCAAGAACTTCACCTCCTGCGTGACCCTGCGGGCCCTCGAGGAAAAGCGCGCCGTCACCATGTTCGACGACTACGCCAACGGCCGCCATTGCCTGAACACGGCCACTCCCGTCTTCGACGAGCAGGGCAACGTGGTGCGCGTGATAGCCATCATCCGCGACCTTTTCGAGATAGAGGCCCTGAACGACCGCCTGGAGGGCGATCTCTCCCACGCCCACCCCAAGTACAACGAGACCGAAATCCTGCAGATGGGCATCCTCGGCTCCTCGCCGGCCTCCCAGCAGCTGCGCGCCTCCCTCATGATGGCGGCCCAGACCGACGCGCCGGTGCTGCTTCTGGGCGAGACCGGCACGGGCAAGACCATGTCCGCCAAGGCCATCCACAACCTGAGCCAGCGCAAGGACGACAACTTCGTCTCCCTCAACTGCGCATCCATTCCCATCTCGCTCCTCGAGTCCGAGCTCTTCGGCTACGAGGGCGGAGCCTTCACCGGGGCCTCGAAAAAGGGCCGCAAGAGCGTCTTCGAGCTTGCAGACAACGGCACCCTCTTCCTGGACGAAATCGCGGAACTCCCCCTCTCGGCCCAGGCGACGCTGCTTCACGTGCTCGACGGCGAGCCTTTCCGCAGGGTGGGCGGAACCACGGACATCAATCCCAACGTGCGCATCCTGGCCGCCACCAACAAAAATCTCGAGAAAATGGTGGAGGAAGGCGCGTTTCGCAAGGATCTCTTCTTCCGCCTGCGCGTCATTGCCATCGACATTCCGGCCGTGCGCGAGCGCCCGGAAGACGTGCAGGGGCTCATGGAGTACTTCCTCACCTCCATTTCCAAGGGGCAGCCAGTCCCGCACCTGAACTCCTCTTTAAGATCCGCCTTGCGTGCCTATTCCTGGCCCGGAAACATCCGCGAGATCCGCTCTGTTGCCCGCTTCTTGCTGGCCCTCGGCAAAAAGCGCCTCACCATGGAGGATCTGCCTCCCTACATCCTTTCCGTGCTCCCCAAGGGCACGGGCGGCAAGAACCGCCACTCGCGCCTGGGGCTCCAGGAAGAGGTCGAGGCCCTCGAGCGCGAGCTCATCGGCAAGGCCCTGCGCGAGACCGGCTCCACCTACAAGGCAGCGCGCCTTTTGAAGGTGAGCCAGAGCACCATCGTGCGCAAGGCCCACCGCTACCGCCTCACCGAGCCCGGGACGGTGTAAAAAGCCCAAGAAAGCGACGCCCGAAGCCCTGTCCCGAACAGGGAAGTCGACATCTCTTCGTCTTGCTCGATCGACTGCAGGCTTGCATCCAAAGTTTGTTCCAATGCTGGCTGAAAACTGAATTTTGACCGGTCAAATTCCCTTGTGCCATGAAATTCTGGATGCAGAAGATGGTTTGGGAACTCGTCCTGCAAGACCCAATCACAGGAGACAAGCCATGTCCTTCAAAGTAGCCAACACGGAGAGCTTCCGTTTTTTACGAACGAATGGCGGATATTATGTCGACAAAACTTGGTTTCTCGAGGCTTTTCTAAAAGCACCTGCTGATGCAATTCTTTTTACAAGACCAAGGCGTTTTGGGAAAACTTTGTTTATATCCATGCTTGCCGAGTTCTTCGATATGAAGAAACAGAGTCAAGATCTTTTTTCTGGCTTAAAAGTTGCCAGCAACGAAGAATTATGCAAGATGTGGATGAATAAATTTCCTGTAATTAGTATTTCTCTAAAAAAAGTAAATGGGGAAACTTTCAATCAAGCATTGGAAATAATCAAAGATTTATTAGCAAGTGTGTGCACTATGCACATAGAAGTTTTAGACAATTATTCACTTGCAACTTATGATAGGCTGTGTTTTAAAGAATTATATGATGGTTTATCAAGTGAATTAAGACTTAGAGACGGACTTGGTCTCCTTACTAAAATACTTGCTAAACACTATGGCATACCATGTGTACTATTGATTGATGAATATGATACACCTATTTCCAAGGCCAAAGAATGGGGCTACTATGATAAAATGGAAATTTTCCTGCGAGAGTTTATTTCAAATGGAATAAAAACAAATGATTATAAGCAGTTTGCTTTCCTCACAGGATTTCTTCCATTTGCCAAGGAAAGTGCAAAATCAGGTCTCAACAATCCATCCTGCTTTGGCATGGACACATCTGTCTACGCCAACCTCTTCGGTTTTACTCAGTCAGAAGTCGATACCATGCTTGTCAGTGCCGGACTAGAGAATAAAAAAGATATTATAAAGGAATGGTACGACGGATATCGCTTCGGCAATCGACAAGAAATATATTGTCCGTGGAGCATCATGCGATATCTGGAACACGTCTGTGCTGAGCCTGATGAAGAACCTGACGGTTACTGGGCAAGAACAAGCGGCAATGAACTGCTCAAGGACTTTAAAGACAAACTTCCCCCTATAATTCAAGAACATATTGCTGCTCTATATGAAGGAAAAAGTATTCCAGTAGAACTCAATATTTCACTTACATATAACGAAATAAACCAAAATTATGATAATTTTTGGACATTACTTTATCTTGAAGGATATCTAACTACTACTACTGATCCAAGCAACTGCATAATGTCTCCTAGAGGTATGACAATTTTAAAAATACCAAACAATGAAATACGTCAAGTATTTAAATCACAAATAAAGCCCTGGGTTGAAAGTCTTATTTCAAAATATAACCAAGAAGAATTCTTTAGTTTGTTCTGGGATGGCGATGCACAAGGAGTTGAACAGTTACTTAGCGAAAAGTTGAAACTTAGCACAGCTATACAAGAGTATAAATATAAAGAATATTTTTACCAAATCATGTTACATGGGATTTTTCTATTTGAGTATCCCGTTCTGGCCAATAGGGAATCCGGAGAAGGGGTCTTCGACCTCATGCTTGAAGACGGAAGAGGCAATGCAGCCATTATCGAGATCAAACGGGCAGACAAGAGGGAAGAATTGGAAGGAAAGGTAGAAGAGGCGATGCAACAAATAGTTGACCGTTCATATGACGCACCCTTGAAAGCACGCAAAGACATTACAAAAATCTTTCATTGGGGCATGGCCTTCTATAAAAAATCCTGCAAGATGGGAGTAAAAGCTATCGAAAACCGAGCATGAGAAAGCTCGCCCCATGACGGTGCGCTCTGAAGGCACCTGCTTCCAAGTTTTTTGTAGGTACAAAATTTTGCGTTCTTGCAGCTTTCGGGTCTCAAGACGCGCCCATCGCACCGAACTCCCTGTTCAACCAGCCCTGCCCCTGGCTTGCGGCAACGGATCTTCGCCTGGCCGCCCGTTCCCCGAGTGACAAGCACCCTTCCTTGCAGAAGCCCAAAACTGCCCTGACGTAGATTCCTGCGTCTCCGCTCTGGAACATTCATGGACACCTTTTCATTTTGGGACGCGGGTGTACACTTGTTCTTGCTTTTCACAAGAACGTCCTTTTCCCGTCATGGGAAGGGCAATACGAAAAGTGCAGGCTATGCCCGCCTGTTATGCCGCCTTGTGCCGATGTCCTGGCCTTGTGAAATATGGTGTGTTTTGTTTTTGCAACATTCTGAAACCCGCCTCAATCCACGATTTGCCGACCTTCAAGGACAATATATGCCAAAATCGCAGACACTTGTAATGTATTTTTCCGCTTCACGGGCATGCATTTCGTGTACGCAGCCAATGCTCGACTGGCACTGTCCGGCAAGTCAAAATCGCTGTTAACGAGAATCGTTACCGCAAATTGCGAGTTATATCTGCATCAATCCTCGAAAAACGTTAGCCTCCGCTCTTTTGCGGGTCCGAAAAAACTGCACCAAAAACACTTTGTTGGGAGGGGGAGCGGCGAGCTCGTTCCCCATGGCACAATCCTTGCTACAAGATACGTCACAGACAAAGCCCTGCGCCACACCACACGGCCCCCCCCCCCAAGGCAGCACCCCCTGGACAGGGGACCATACGCAGGGCCCGCACCAATACCCCAACCTCACTACTTCTTTTAAGGAGCGAATCCCATGAAAGTTGGTATCCCCACCGAGATCAAGACCCAGGAGTTCCGCGTCGGCATCACACCCGCCGGTGTTCATGCCCTGAAGGAAGCCGGCCATGAAATCTTTGTGCAAAAGGGCGCTGGCCTTGGCAGCATGATCACCGACGAAGAATACGTGGCTGCCGGCGCAACCATCGTGGACACCGCGAAGGAAGTCTGGGACTGCGAAATGGTCGTCAAGGTGAAGGAGCCGCTCGCGGCCGAGTACGAGCTCTTCCATGAAGGCCTCATCCTCTACACCTACCTGCACCTCGCTCCTGAGCCGGCCCTCACCAAGGCCCTGCTCGACAAGAAGGTCGTCGGCATCGCCTACGAGACCGTGCAGCTCGACAACGGCGCCCTGCCCCTGCTCGCCCCCATGTCCGAAGTGGCCGGCCGCATGGCCGTCCAGGTCGGCGCCGAGATGCTGACCAAGCACGCAGGCGGCATGGGCGTCCTGATGGGCGGCACGGCCGGCGTGGAAGCCGCTCACGTGGTCATCCTCGGTGCCGGCGTGGTGGGTCTTGGCGCTGCCAAGGTCGCCATGGGCATGGGCGCCCGCGTGACGATGCTGGATTCCAACATCAACCGCCTGCGCTACCTCGACGACGTGTACGGCCAGAAGATGCAGACCATGTTCTCCAACGCCTACAACATCGCCGCCGCCGTGAAGACCGCCGACCTGCTCGTGGGCTCCGTGCTCATCCCCGGCGCCCTCACCCCGAAGCTCGTCACCGAGGCCATGGTGAAGACCATGAAGAAGGGCGCGGCCATCGTCGACGTGGCCATCGACCAGGGCGGCTGCATCGAGACCACTGCCCGTCACGGTGCCACCTACCACGACAACCCCACCTTCATCGAGCACGACGTGGTCCACTACTCCGTGGGCAACATGCCCGGCGCCGTGGCCCGCACCTCCACCTTCGCGCTGACCAACGCCACCATGCCCTACATGGTCGCCCTGGCCAACAAGGGCTGGAAGAAGGCCTGCCAGGATGACCGCGCCCTTGCCAAGGGCATCAACACCTGCGACGGCAAGGTCTACTTCAAGGGCGTTTCCGACGCGCTTGGCTACGAGTGCCACTGCCTGACCGAAATTCTCTAGTCTTCAAAGGACCTGTGGGCTTCTCCCGGGGAACTCCCCGGGGGAAGCCCCTTGACAAGGGGGGCCGGGGGCAGGGGCGGCAAATGCCCAGGCGCCCCCGAGACCTCCAGGGGAAGACGAGGGAACCCGAACAAAATTTCCCAGAGCCCAAATTCCCCCATTCGGGAATCCCGCCAAAAGGGACACACCCGACGGAAAGTCCGAATTCCCAGGAATCACCAAAGGAGCACCCTCATGGACGCGAAACAATTGGTCGACCTTGACAAGAAGCACGTGTGGCATCACCTGACCCAGCACAAGGTCTACGAGAACTCCGACCCGGTCATTTTCGTCGAGGGCAAGGGCAACCGCCTCACCGACGTCAACGGCAAGGACTACCTCGACTGCGTTTCCGGCGGCGTGTGGACCGTCAACGTGGGCTACGGCTGCGCCGAGATCGTGGACAAGCTGGCCGAGCAGCTGAAGAAGTTCAACTACTTCTCCAACGCCAACGGCAACATCCCGACCATCCTCTTCTCCGAGAAGCTGACCTCCAAGATGCCCGGCCTCTCCCGCGTGTATCTGAACAACTCCGGCTCCGAGGCCAACGAGAAGGCCTACAAGATCGTGCGCCAGATCAGCCAGCTGAAGCACGGCGGCAAGAAGAGCAAGATCCTCTACCGCGACCGCGACTACCACGGCACCACGATCACCTGCCTCTCCTCCTGCGGCCAGTTCGAGCGCCGCAACCAGTACGGCCCCTTCACCCCCGGCTTCGTCGAGTTCCCGGACTGCTCGGCCTACCGCCACGGCCTCGAGAACAACCCCGACGCCGGCAAGATCTTCGCCAAGCAGCTTGAGGACGTGATCCTGAAGGAAGATCCCGACACCGTGGGCGGCGTCATTGTCGAGCCCATCACCGCCGGCGGCGGCGTGATCGTGCCCCCGGACGGCTACCTCGAGGAAGTGGGCGCCATCTGCAAGAAGTACGGCATCCTGCTGATCATCGACGAGGTGGTCTGCGGCGTGGGCCGTACCGGCAAGTGGTTCGGCTACCAGAACTGGAACGTCCAGCCCGACATCGTGACCATGGCCAAGGGCGTCGCCTCCGGCTACGCCGCCATCTCGTGCACGGTCACGACCGAGGAGGTCTTCAAGGACTTCATCGCCGATCCGTCCGATCGCGACGCGTACTTCCGCGACATCTCCACCTTCGGCGGCTGCACCGCCGGTCCCACGGCCGGTCTCGCCAACATCGAGTACATCGAGAAGAACAACGTGCTCGACAACGTGGTCGAAGTGGGCGCCTACCTCATGGACGGCCTCAACGCCCTGAAGGACAAGCACCAGCTCGTCGGCGACGTGCGCGGCAAGGGGCTCTTCGCGGGCTTCGAGCTCGTCAAGGACCGCGCTTCCCGCGAGCCCGTGGCCGAGTCCGTTGCCGGGGCCGTGGTCGGCCACTGCATGAAGAACGGCGTCATCGTCGGCCGCACCGCCCGCAGCTTCCGCGAGCTCAACAACACCATCTGCCTCGCTCCCGCCCTCATCTCCACCAAGGGCGACATGGACGAGCTTCTGCGCGCCCTCGACGCGGCCCTCGAGTCCGTGAAGTAACGCACAGACAGACAGCATAAAGCCATTCACCTCCTAAAGTGGACCCCGGGGGCGCATGCCCCCGGGGCTTCCATGAAGGGGAAGCCCGAGAGACAGACCAGGGCATTTTTCCCCTTCTTCCCCCAAGAAGCCGAATCAAGGGCCGCGCCTCCCCTCCCCGGGGCCCAATCCCCGGAAAGAAGACCCTCGCCAAAAGACCACCCCGCCAGCAGTCAAGTCCTTCCTCCCAAATTTTTCCTCCAATCGGGGCAGTCGGGGTCGCAAGCGGCCGGACGGGACCAGAAAAACAGGTCCCCAAGCAAAGGAGTCACCCCATGTCCTTCCTTCACAACACCGTCAAACGCATCGTGCACGGCTGCGGCTCCATCAAGGACGCGGCCCAGGAAGCGAAACTCCTGGGCGGCACCCGCGCGCTCATCGTGACCGACCCCGGTCTTGCCCAGATCGGCGTGCACAAGGCCCTCGAGGACGCGCTCACCTCCGGCGGCGTCGCGTGTCAGGTTTACGCCGAGGCCGAGCTCGAGCCCTCCGTGGACAGCATCGCCCACTGCGCCGACACGGCCAAGGACTTCAAGGCCGACATCATCTTCGGTTTCGGCGGCGGCTCCGCCCTCGACACCACCAAGGCGGCCGCGGTCCTGCTCACCAACGAAGGCACCATCGACCAGTACTTCGGCATGGGCAAGGTGAAAAATCCCCTGCCGCCCATGGTTCTCGTGCCCACCACGGCCGGCACCGGCTCCGAGATGACCTCCATCTCCGTGCTTGCCGACACCAAGAACGGCGGCAAGTGGGGCGTGGTCTCCGACTACATGTACGCGACCTCGGTCATTCTCGACCCCGAGCTCACCGTGGGCCTGCCCCCGCGCGTCACGGCCATGACCGGCATCGACGCCTTCGTGCACGCCATGGAGTCCTTCTGCGGCAAGGCCGACACCCCCATCACCAACGGCCTCAACATCCAGGCCATGAAGCTCATCGCCCGCTCCATCCGCAGGGCCTACACCAACGGCCAGGATCTGCAGGCCAGAGCCGACATGCTCTACGCCTCCGCCATCGCCGGCATGGGCTTCTCCAACACCCAGAACGGCATCATTCACGCCGTGGGCACGGCCATTCCGCGCGAGTACCACATGCCGCACGGTCTTGCCATCTCCTGCCTCACCCCCATGTGCATGGCCTTCAACTACATGGCCCGTCCGGAGAAATACGCCGAGGTGGCCATGATTCTTGGCGAACCGTATTCCGCCGACACGCTGGCCCTGGCCGAGAAGGCGAGCGTGCGCATGTCCAGGCTTCTGAAGGACATCGACATCGCCGAGGGTCTCGAGCCCTATGGCGTCAAGCGCGAGGATCTTCCCCTGATCGCGGAGCGTGCCGCCGGCAACGCCCGCCTCATCGGCAACAACCCCCGCCCGGCCAACGCCAAAATGATCCAGGCCATGCTCGAGGCCTCCTACAAGTAGGGACCAGGGCTACCCTCCAACCCCCCTTTCGCGCGCCGCGGGCCGGCTCCTTCCCGCGGGCCATGCTTCCCCAGAGCCGTTGCGGCCACATCGGGAAGTCGCGCGAATCCCCCCAACACTTGCCAGGGCCCCATGCTCGAGGCCTGGACGGGGCCCGGGGAACGTCCCCGGGCCCCACCCCTGGGGGAGAAGCGGGAGCAAACACCAGGCGCCCACAATCATGAGAGGCGTCACAAGTCGGGGCACGCCAACCTTGCCTCGAAAGCCGGCCCAAGCCCGTTGCAGTGCCCCTTTTCAACCCAGGCGAAATTCTCCACGGGCCAGTCTCAAAGTCCTCTTTCACTTTGCAAGAAGGCCCTGAAAAAGGTAGTATTGAGGTTGGATATCATTCCTCCGGATATCCCCCACCACGGCCAGTTCAAGAGCCTGCCGGCACCCCCTCCAAAGCGGCCTTTTCACGCATCATGCGCGGCAAGGGCCATCCCAAGCACGGGTCACCTCCCCTTCCGACCCGAAAACACGCGGCCCGCAGACACGCGGACCCGCCCCAGGGCCCCTCGCCCTCAAAAATCGACAAATCAGGCGACGCAGACGTTCGCTTTTATCGCAGAGCCTACACAGGACGAATTGCCAAAGACAACAAAAGGAGCAAAACGTGCCCACAGACTCGCAAACTCGTGCCAAAATCGTTGTGAATAATCTCACAAAGCGATTTGGCGAACTGACCGTTCTGGACGGCATCAACTTCAACATCAAGGAAGGCGAGCTTCTTGCCATCGTCGGCCCCACGGGCTGCGGCAAGACGACCTTCCTCAACTGCATTTCCAAGCTGATGCCGGCAACCGAGGGGGACATCCTCATTGATGGCGAGGAAGCCAACCCCAAGAAACACAACATTTCCTACGTGTTCCAGGAGCCCACGTGCCTGCCCTGGCGCACCGTGCGGGAAAACGTGGCCTACGGCATGGAAATCAAGGGCGTGCCGAGAGCCGAGCGCATGGAACGGGCGGACCGGATCATGGAGCTCGTGGGCCTCAAGTCCTGTGCCGACCTCTACCCCAACCAGGTGTCGGCCAGCATGATGCAGCGCATCGCCGTTTCCCGCGCCTTCGCGGTGAACCCCGACCTGCTGCTCATGGACGAACCCTACGGACAGCTGGACGTGAAGCTGCGCTTCTACCTCGAGGACGAGCTCGTCAAGATCTGGCAGAAACTGAACGCCACGGTGCTCTTCGTGACCCACAACGTGGAAGAGGCCGTGTACATCGCCGAGCGCGTGCTCATCCTCTCCAACAAGCCCACCCACATCAAGGCCGAGATTCCCATCAACCTGCCAAGGCCCAGGGACACCATCTCGCCCGAGTTCGTGGAACTGCGCAAGCAGGTCACGGAACTGATTCGCTGGTGGTAAGCGAAACGCCCAATCCGAGAGGTTAGTCATGGCCTATCAAGAAGTCGTCGTCAAAAAACCCCTTCCGCTCATAATCCTGCCCTACGCGAGCCTCATCCTCTTCTTCGCGGCCTGGCAGGCCGTGGTGCAGTTCGGAATCATCCCCAACACCCTTCTGGCCTCGCCCTCGCAGGTTCTGACCACCTTCGTGGACAAGCTCACCAACGCCAACCCCGACGGCGCCACCATGGGTGCCCACGCCTGGACAAGCGTGCAGGAGGCCTTCCTCGGGTATCTTCTTGCCCTCATTGTGGGCATCCCGCTGGGCCTCGCCATGGGCTGGTTCAACCTGGCCGAGGGTCTCTTCCGCCCCATCTTCGAACTCATCCGCCCGATCCCGCCCATTGCCTGGATTCCCCTCACCGTGTTCTGGTTCGGCATCGGCCTCGCCGGCAAGGTGTTCATCATCTGGATTGCCGGCATCGTGCCCTGCGTCATCAACTCCTACACGGGCGTGCGCATGACCTCGCCGGTTCTCATCCAGATGGCCAGAACCTACGGGGCCAGCTCCTGGCAGATATTCACCCAGCTGTGCATCCCCTCCTCCCTTCCCATGGTCTTCGGCGCCCTGCAGCTGGCCCTGGCCTACTGCTGGACCAACCTCGTGGCCGCCGAACTGCTTGCGGCCGACTCCGGTCTCGGCTTCCTCATCACCATGGGCGGCCGCCTCGGGCGTCCCGACATCATCGTTCTCGGCATGATCTGCGTCGGCATCTCCGGTGCCATCATCGGCGCCATCATCGACCAGGTTGAAAAGAAGCTGCTGGCCGGCATCAGGAGGTAGGGTCATGTCTGGCAACTCCATCGCGAACGAAACCATTTCGCAGAAGAGGCAGCGCGAGCCCTTCAGCCTCTACCGCTTCCTCACCAACAAGTATTTCCTCTACTGCGTTTCCATCACGCTCTTCCTCTCCTTGTGGGACTACGTGGCCCGCGAGAAGATCTTCCGCGACTCGCTTGCACGTCCCCTGGAAGTCTGGGACCAGCTTGTGATGCTCACCCAGATCAAGTTCGCGGGAACGCATCTGTGGGGCCACATCTGGGCCAGCATGCAGCGCGTGCTCATAGGCTTTGTCCTGGCCTCCATCGTGGCCATCCCGCTGGGCCTGATGATGGCCCTGAACAAGTACGTCAACGCCATCGTCAAACCCCTGTTCGACCTCTTCAAGCCCATGCCCCCCATCGCCTGGGTCTCCATCGCGATTCTCTGGTTCGGCATCGGCGAAACCTCCAAGGTCTTCATCATCATCATCGGCACCTTCGTGCCCTGCCTTCTGAACGCCTACAACGGCGTGCGGCTCGTGGACCCGGATCTCTACGACGTCATCCGCGTGCTTGGCGGCAAGCGCCGCGACGAGATCATCCACGTGTGCTTCCCTGCCTCATTCCCGGCCATCTTCGCGGGACTCCAGATCAGCTTGAGCTCTGCATGGACCTGCGTGCTCGCGGCCGAGCTCATGAACTCCCGCGACGGCATGGGCTTCCTCATCAAGAGGGGCATGGACACGCACCAGCCCACCCTGGTCCTGGGCGGCATGATACTCATCGCCGCCGCGGCCTACTCCACCTCGCTCCTCATCTCCCTTGGCGAACGCAAGCTCTGCCCCTGGCAGCGCACCATCGACAACCTGTAGGGCGAGAACAGGCCCGCGCCGGAAGCCCCTCAGCCTGGCTTGAGGGGCACCCGGCAAAAACAAGGGGTCTGCAGCAGGACACGAAACCCAAAAGGAACACCGGAGGCAGGGCAAACCTCCGGGCCGCCAGGGCATCAGGCTTGAAAAAAGCCCAATAGCCCCAGGCGGCCCCAGGAAAGCCCTGGACAGAAGATGAGCGAACAGAAACTGAAACTTCACTGCAAGGACGTGAGCAAGACCTTCATCCAGAAGGGCAACCAGGAAGTTCCCGTCATCAGGGACATCACCATCGACGTCTACGAGAACGAGTTCCTGGTCATCCTTGGCCCCGGCCAGAGCGGCAAGTCCACCTTGCTCAAGATCTTCGCCGGGCTCGAGGAGCCGGACACCGGGATCATCACCCTCGACGGCGAAAACGTGAAGGGCCCCGGCCCCGACCGCGGCATCGTCTTCCAGAGCTACATGCTCTTCGCCTGGAAGAACGTGCGCGACAACGTGGAGCTTGGCCTGAAACTGCGCGGCGTGCCCGCCGAGGAACGCCACAAGACGGCCCAGCACTACATCGACCTCGTGGGCCTCACCGGCTTCGAGAAGCACTATCCCCACCAGCTCTCGGGCGGCATGAAGCAGCGCGTGGGCATCGCCCGCGCCTACGCGAACACGCCCAACATCATGCTTCTGGACGAGCCCTTCGGCCAGCTGGACGCGCAGACGCGCCTGTTCATGCAGAAGGAAACGGCCCGCATCTGGGAGCAGGAGAGAAGGACGGTGATCTTCGTCACAAACAACATCGACGAGGCCCTCTTCCTTGGCGACCGCATCGTGCTCATGGAAGGCAAGCTCCCCGGCACCATCAAGACCGGCTACGACATCGATCTGCCCCGCCCGCGCGAGCACACGTCCATGGATTTTCTGCGCCTGCGCAAGGAAATCACCGACAACACCGAGCTCGTGCTCTAAGGAACTGCAAGGAATTAACATAATGCCTTTTCTTGCTTAAACTGGCCTCAATAGCCAATTTTGCCCTGGCAAAGCATTATGTTGTTTCATAGCAAGTCCTAAAGGGACTTTCCACAGGACTTTCCTGGGGACGGCAGGGAATGGAACTTTTAGCCCCCTTGAAAGACTCCCGCGCGACCTTGAAGTCCCATATCGGCCCAACACCAGACACAGCCCTTCGCACGACAGGGTGAAATGCCCCAAGGAGACCCTGCTTGGACCCGCTCATGGCCGCCCTCATCTTCGGCTTTCTCGGCATCAGCGTCGTGTGGACGCTGTCGAAGAACTGGGCGAAGAAATACGAGGAGCGCCAGCTGGGGCGGCAGCAGGCCGACCAGGACGCCGACGACACGGACTCCCCCCAGGAACTGGACCCGGCCGAGCACGAGGCAGTCTACCGGAAAATTCTTCGTCTGCGCCTGACAGGCTTTGTCTTGTGCCTTGCCGCCGTTGCCATTTTGTATCTTGGGTGGCATGGTGGACTGGCGCTTCTTGCGGCCGCCATCGGTTGCGGCATGCAGATGTACTCCTTTCGCGTGCGGCATGCCCACCTGAAGAAATATCGCTTCGTTCCCGGGCAAAGCGCCCGGCAAGGCGCAGGGCGCAAGGCCCTAAGATAGCCCGGGTCCCCCTTTGGGAGACCCCGGGGCGCACCAGGGAGCCTTTGTCCAGGGGACGCGTGCCCAACACCAAGGGCCCTAAATCACGCCTTACGATGGAGGAAAAGCCCTTCCTCCGACCCTCAACACAGACTAACATGGAGGTTAGTATGCGTTTGAAAAAACTTCTGATGGTTCTTCTGCTGGCCGTTTTCAGCTTCTCGGCCGGCGCCGCGAAGGCCGCCGATCTCGTGAAGCTGCCCACCGCCTGGATGGACGAGCATGAGACCTTCCTCATCTGGTACGCCAAGGAAAAGGGTTGGGACAAGGCTGAAGGCCTCGACATCGACATCCAGTACTTCAGCTCTGGCATGGACATCCTCAATGCCCTGCCCTCCGGCTCCTGGGTGTTCGCCGGCATGGGCGGCGTGCCTGCCATGATGGGCAACCTGCGCTACAACACCTCGGTCATCGCCATCGGCAACGACGAGTCCATGACCAACGCCGTGCTCGTGCGCCCCGACTCCCCCATCGCCAAGGTGAAAGGCTTCAATCCCGACTACCCCGATGTTCTGGGCTCCCCCGAGACCGTGAAGGGCAAGACCTTCCTGACCACCACGGTGTCCTCGGCCCACTACGCCCTCTCCTCCTGGCTGAAGGTCCTGGGCCTCACCGATGCCGACGTGACCATCAAGAACATGGATCAGGCCCAGGCTCTGGCAGCCTTTGACAACAACATCGGCGACGGCGTCTCCCTCTGGGCCCCGCACATGTACGCCGGCGAAGCCAAGGGCTGGAAGATCGTGGCCGACCTGCACAAGTGTAAAGTGGGCAACCCGATCGTCCTCATCGCCGACACCAAGTACGCCGAGGCCAACCCCGAAGTGACCGCCAAGTTCCTGCGCGTCTACCTGCGCGCCGTGAACCTGCTCCAGAACGAGCCCCTCGAAAAGCTCGTGGGCGAGTACCAGCGCTTCTTCCTCGAATGGGCCGGCAAGAACTACACGAAGCAGCTCTCCCTCACCGACCTGCAGACCCACCCGGTCTTCAATCTCGAGCAGCAGCTGGCCCTCTTCGACGACTCCAAGGGCCAGAGCGAAGCCCAGAAATGGCAGTCCGAGATTGCCAAGTTCTTCAACAGCGTTGGCAGCATCAACGACGACGAGCTCGCCAAGGTGGGCGACGGCAAGTACGCCACCGGCAAGTACCTGAAGCTCATCACCGAGCCCATCGCCGACTACAAGTAAACCGACATTCCGGCTGACGGCCGGACAAACAGTCCCGGGCGGGGCGGGTCTTCCCGTCCCGCCCTTGAAGGGCAAAAGGGCCGGCCTGAAACGAAGGCAGACTGCGGGGCAACATGCCCAAAAGACAAATGCCCTAAAGACAAACGTCCAACAGGAGTACATATGCGCTTGAAAAAATGGCTTGGGACCGCGTGCATGGCGCTCGCCCTGCTCGGACTCGCGGCCGGGCCCGCCCCGCACGCCGCCGAGCTCACCAAGGTGGCAACGGCGTGGATGGGCGAACAGGAGACCTTCCCCATCTGGTACGCCAAGGATCAGGGCTGGGACAAGGAATTGGGCCTTGACGTCAACATGCTCTATTTCAACTCCGGCATGGACTCCATGAACACGCTGCCCGCGGGCTCCTGGGTCTTCGCCGGCATCGGCGCCGTGCCCACGGTCATCGGCGCCCTGCGCTACGACGTCTCGGTCATCGCCATGTGCAACGACGAGGCCCAGGCCAACGCCGTGCTCGTGCGTCCCGACTCGCCCATCGCCAAGGTGAAGGGCTGGAACAAGGACCATCCGGAAATTCTGGGCTCGCCCGAGACCGTCAAGGGCATCACCGTCCTGACCACCACCGTCTCCTCCTCCCACTACGCCCTCTACACCTGGCTCAAGTCCCTTGGCCTCACCGAGAAGGACGTGACCATCATGAACATGGAGCAGGCCTCGGCGCTGGCCGCCTTCGAGTACGGCATCGGCGACGCGGTGGTGCTCTGGGCGCCGCTCACCTACGTGGGCATCAACCGCGGCTGGCAGGTGGCCTCCACGCCCCTCGAGACCGGCCACGTGCTGCCCCTGGTGATCGTGGCCAACCGCACCTATGCCGAGAAGAACCCCGAGATCACGGCCAAGTTCCTGGATCTCTACATGCGCGGCCTTGACCACATGAAGAACACGCCCATCGAGAAGCTCATCCCCGAGTACCTGCGCTTCTACAACGAGTGGGCGGGCGCCGAGTACACCGAACAGCTGGCCGTCCGCGACATCAAGAGCCACAACCTCTACAGCCTCGACGAGCAGAAGAAGCTCTTCGACACGAGCAACGGCCCCTCGCAGGTGCAGCAGTGGTTCACGAGCCTCGCCGAATTCTTCGCCGATACCGGGCGCCTCAACCGCCAGGATCTGGCCAAGGTGCACGGCAGCGCCTTCGTGACAAACAAGTACCTGAACATGCTCGCACCCCACGAGCATCCGAACCAAACGCGCGAGGGCGGCGCCGCAAAGTAGGGGGCAGCCGCAAATCAATTTCCCGAAGGGGACGTCTTCTAAGGTTGAAGACCTGGCCCCGAGCATCAAGGATGGGGGGGAGAAGGCTTTAAGAACAGGCTTTCTCCCTTCTTCTTTGCCCCAAAGAACAGTGGACTGAACAAGAAGGCTGCGGAGGGCACTGTTCGCGGACTGCCGAAAGAGCTGTCCCGAAGTCGGCCCTGCGGGCCGCTTCTTGTGAAGTTCTTGTGAAGAATTGCACCACTCGAATTTTGGGAAAAGGCTTGCGAAAAGGGATACGATGGGGCACGATCCCCTAATCCCGTAGCGCAGACCCCTTCGCGAGCCCACACGGGAGGGCCGGCCGCATGCGGATCTGGGCTCTCGATTCCCAGTCCTGACGCGCCGACACTTGATTATTGCCTGTCTTGACAAGCCCAAATTGGGCTTGTCATATATTCTCTTTGCCCTTGAAGGGGGCCTCTTTTCCTGTTGTCCAGCGTGCAAATGCGGCAACGGGGGAAAGGGGCTGTCCATCGGCCCACCCCTTCAACATCAACGCCTTTTCCGGAGGGATACATGAAACGTGCCCTGCTCGCCGTGGCCTGCGCCGCTCTTCTCGGCCTTGGCTTCACGGCTTCCGTCCAGGCCGCCGACACCATCAAGATCGGCGTTGCCGGCGCCCATTCCGGCGACCTCGCCTCCTACGGCGTGCCGAGCCTCAACGCCGCCAAGATCGTCATCGACAAGGTAAACGCCGAGGGCGGCATCAACGGCCAGATGCTCGAGCTCGTCTCCGGCGACGACCAGTGCAAGCCCGAACTTGGCACCAACGTGGCCACCAAGCTCATCTCCGACGGCGTGGCCGTGGTCATGGGGCATATCTGCTCCGGCGCCGCCAAGGCTTCGCTGCCCCTCTACAACGAGGCCCACATCGTCTCCATGTCGCCCTCCGCGACCACGCCCGGCCTGACCGCCAACGGCGAGAACCCCATGTTCTTCCGCACCATCGCCAAGGACGACGACCAGGCCAAGCTCACCAGCCGCTTCATGAGAGAGAGCCTCAAGGTCAAGAAGGTCGCCTACATCCATGACAACGGCGACTACGGCAAGGGCTTCT
>CAZWOT010000001.1:0-51262 GCA_964635595.1 uncultured Desulfovibrio sp. | reverse complement strand
CTAATTATTTTAAGCTGTTGCCCTAGAGAGAAGGGAGAGAATTTTTAGATTTTTTGAGCGTGTGCGTACCGTTTTTAGGAAAATTCACGAAAGAGGGACCGGACAAATTGGTCCGGCGCAAAAAAAGAGCCCCCGCTCATCCCTCGCATGTCGTCACGCGGGTGAACGGGGGCAAACAATTGGAGCGTCGCGCAAAGTCCGCCTCAAGCCCGTGCCCTGTCTGCCTGAAGCCTCTGTACGAACTGCCTTTCATCGGCCGCGGGCAATTCGCGGCCCGGGCTCGCACAGTGCGCAAAAGGCCTCTCGAAGAAAATCCCCAGACCCGGAACTGGGCAGGACCAAAATGCATTGACCTCCCCGGGCAAAGGGGTGGCGGCAGGAGAGGAGACTACCTCGTCCCCTTGCGCTCCCACAGGCGCATGTCCTGCATCTTCTTGCGGCGCATGCGCACGAGGCTTTTGGCGGCGAGGGAGGCGTCCTTCTTGATGCCCCACTTGGCCTTGTATTCCTTGGCGGTGAGGCCGTGGGTCTTCAGGTGGCGGCTGCCCATCACCTTGAACTTCTTGCCGCACTCGAGGCAGGTCACATAGGTCTCGCCTATGGAGTGCCTGGGCTCCACGGCAGGCAGCTGGGGAGCCTCCTCCGGAGACATGGCCGCCTCGAGCTGCTGGGCGAGATCGCGCACGTAGTTGCCGATCTCGGCCGCGGTCATGGGGCGCACGCTGGCCTGGGCGCGGGCAATTTCCAATGCCTGCTGCATGATATCCGTATTTGACACGAAACTTTCCTCCTGAAAAAACGAAAACTGGCCTGTTGGCATGCGAACGGTATACGATGTTGCCCGCTCTGTCCAGTTGCATTTGTCTATTGCTCTGTTCTTGCGTATTCTTTGCCCGCAACGTGAAGAGCCATTCCCTTGAAACAACGTTGCTTGCCCGCTACCTGAAAAGCTGGTTCTCTTGAAGAAAACCATGAGCAGCACAAGGCTTTCTTTTGTCGGCTTTTGTGCGCATGCCTCATAAACCTCCTGAATCATGAACGCGAATTCCAGAATCAAGCGCAATCGTGGCAGGGGGGCCCCAGAGCCACTTTCCATCAATTTTCTCTTCGCGTAGAGAGGCTCAAGCTTGCGCTGTAGCTCCCCAGGACGAAGCGCGCAAAGCTTTACGAGGCCGCGGAGCAGGGGAACTGCGGAGCGCCGTAGGCTTGGCCTTGTAAAGCTGAAGCCGCGAAGGCAAGAGGGGGCGTGCAGCGCATGCTTGAGCCAGCGGGAAATGCCCACCGCCACAAGGGGTTGCACTTGAATCTGGTCTACGGGAAAGAGCAGACATATTCGTTGTCCGTGGCAACATTCACGCCGAGCGTCGCATACGTCGATTTCCGTGACAAGCGTCACGCCTTCGCCAAGGAAGAGACGGGAAATTCACGTCTCTTTCCGGCATGAGCCTCGGCCTTCTCCCTTGCCCGGATGCCGTCTTTTCGCATACTTTGGGCCCGTCAACGAAAGAGCCCCATCATCAAGGCAAGGCAGGCACGGCCGCACGCATTTGCAAGTCATGCCGTCGCCTTGACCCGGCCCTTGCAGTCACGAGCGTTTTCCATGTCCCTGCCCCGTTTTTCCATCAATCCATCTCTCAAGGAGCGCGCAGCAAGCGTCTCGCTTGGGCTGCTCCATCTCGAAATGGACAGGGGCGCAAGCGCAAGTGCCCTGCACGAGCATTTCGCAAACTGTCTTGCGAAGGAGACGAAGGCCCGTCTCGAGGCCCTGCCTCCCTCGGAATGGAAAAACGTGTCCGAGGCAAGGGCGGCATTGAAGTCGCTTGGCGCTGAACCCGGCCGCCATCGCGCCTCCTCCGAGGCCCTCGCGCGCAGGCTTCGCCAGGGAAAGGAGCTTCCGCAAATCAACGCCCTCGTGGACTTCAACAATGTCCTCTCCCTCGTCTCCGGCCTGCCCTGCGGAAGCTACGACCTCTCCCGCATCGAGTCGGACGTGTCCCTTGCCGTGGGCGGCGGGGACGAGACCTATGAAGGCATCGGCAAGGGCAGCGTGCCCCTGCGGGGCATCCCCGTCCTTTGCGACGGCAAGGGTCCCTTCGGCTCGCCCGTGAGCGACTCGAGGCGCTGCCTTGTGACCGAAGAGACGACGGCGGCCGTGCTCGTTCTCTACTGCTTTTCCATGCCCCCGGCCCTGGACGAGGCCATGTCCCTTGCCGGCAGACTTCTTCCCCTGGTGTCGGGCCTCCGCCTCGCAAGCCAGGACATCGTCCTTTGAGCCCCGTTCTTCGAGTCTCGCGTCTCTTCCTCTGCTCCCATGCCCACGCAAGCAACGAACATCGCCCAGGCCTCCCGGAAGACCGTCATCCTGGGCTTTTTCTACGCTGCGCTCGCAGCGGCCCTCTGGTCGCTCATAACTCCCTTTTCCCGCGAGCTCTTCGCCATTGGCGTGGCGCCCCTCGAAACGGCCTTCTGGCGCTCCATCCTGGGGGGCCTGTGCTTTGCCCTCTACGCCCTTGCAAAGGGCTGCCTCAAGGTGCCCTTCAGGGAGGGCCTCAACATGACCATATTGGGCGGCCTTTTCGGCGCGCTCATGTTCGGGGCCTTCCAGGTCTCCATCGAGCGAAGCGGCGGGGCCACCGCGGTCGTGCTTCTCTACACCGCACCCGCCTGGGTGGCCATTCTCTCCCGCGCCCTCTACCACGAGGCCATCTCGAGGGTGAAGCTTGCGGCCATTGCCATTGCCCTTCTGGGCGTCGTGCTGGTGAGCTTTTCCGGGGGCAGCGCCAGCGCGACCTTCTCCGGGGTCGGCATTTTCGCAGGGCTCCTCTCGGCCGTGGCCTACGCGGCCTACTTCCCCTTCACCTTCCACTACGTGCAGAAGTTCCGGGTCCAGACGCTCTACGCCTACGCCTTCCTGGGCAGCGCCATCGTGCTCTTCCCGCTCATCCTGCCGCTCGATCTCGGGAAATCCGGCTATGCCTGGGGGATGCTCGCCCTGATGAGCGTCCTCACCAATTTCGGGGCCTACATCGCCCTCGGCCTGAGCCTCAAGTGCATCAGCCAGGTGCAGTCGGCCATTGTCGGCAACATCGAGCCAGTGCTCGGCACCTTCTGGGTGTGGCTCCTCTTTGGCGAGAACTTCAGGGCCGTGGGCTGGTTCGGCTGCGCCTTCATCATGCTGGCGGTCTTTCTTCTGACGCTCGAGAAGGGAGCGAAGAAGTCCTGAACGAAAAAAGTTCCGGCCCGGGGCGAGTTCCCCCAGGCAAGGGCCCCGATTCGGAGAGCAAAAAAAATCCCCGCAAGGCACTCGCGGGGAAATGTTGGTCCGCCGGACGCGGACGGCTTGTCGACCTTGTCGGCCTAGAGACCGTCGCGATGAGGGATCAGTATCTCGGTGTCGTTGTCCGGACGGGGAATGACGTGCACGCTCACGACCTGGCCCACGCGCTTTGCGGCGGCGGCGCCGGCGTCGCAGGCGGCCTTGACGGCTGCCACATCGCCGCGCACGACGGCAGTCACAAGGCCGGCGTCCACGCCCACGCGATCGATGAGGGTGACATCGGCGGCCTTCACCATGGCGTCGGCAGCTTCGATGGCGCCCACCAGGCCATAGGTTTCAACCATGCCCAGAGCGGGCGTCAGCTTCTTTCCGTTTGCCATAGCGTACCTCCGGCAAGTGCGGTTTTCCCCGTGGGGAGACGGCCATGCCTCATGCCCCGGGACAAGAAAGTTGTGGCGCGCCCGGAGGGAGTCGAACCCCCGACCAAGAGCTTAGAAGGCTCCTGCTCTGTCCAACTGAGCTACGAGCGCATTGGGGACAGATCCGGCAAACATCACTACAGGCAGGCGACGTTTCTTGTCAAGGCGGGATCGGCCGGATCCCCGGCCTCCAGTCACCGCCCCGAAGGCCAGTCGCGCCCCTTTCAGGTCTTCTTTCAGGCCTTCTTCCAGGGTGTTGTCTCGAAAGGACGCAAGGGCTACAAACGGGACCGGTTCCATTGCCCCCTTTGCCGCTCCCCTTTGCCGCTGCCATTGTCCACGGCCGTTTTCCACCGGCCTTCAGTCCCCGGGCAACCGCGGCACGAACACGCGCATCCATGCCGCACCAAGGCCGTCTTCAAACACCAGCTCCTCGCCTCATGCCCATGCCAAGCTCCCCCGGTTTCCGCACTACAAAAGATCTTCTCGCCCATCTGGACAGCCTCAACTTCTTCCACATGGACCTCTCGCTTGCGCGCATGGATCGCGTGCTGGGCGAACTCGGCCTTGCGAGGCCGCCCTACAGGGTCATCCAGGTGGTGGGTACCAACGGCAAGGGCTCCACGGCGACCTTTCTCGCAAGCCTCCTCGAGGCCCACGGGCTTGAGGTCGGCCTCTACACCTCGCCCCACTTCGTCTCGCCCGCAGAGCGCATCCAGATCGACGGCAAGGACGTCCCCCTCGAGGAATGGCTCGAGCCCGCCTCCCGCACCCTCGCCCTATGCGGGGAGCTCACCTATTTCGAGCTCGTGACCGCCATTGCGGCCATCGTCTTCAGGGACCGGGCCGTCGACGCGGCCGTGTTCGAGGCAGGTCTCGGAGCAAGATACGACGCCACAAGCGCCTTGCAGTCGGATCTGGCCGTCTTCACGCCCATGTCCATCGATCACACGGCCCTGCTCGGGCCCACGCTTCGCGACATAGCTCTTGAAAAGGCCCACGCCATCCGCGGCCCCATCCCGGCCGTCACCGCCGCCCAGGCCCCGGAGGTCATGGAGGTTCTTCGCGAGCGGGCAAGATCTTTTGGCGCGATGCTCGAGACCGCGCCTTCCTTGCCGGCCCGATTTTCCCCGGGCCTTGCCGGCGTCCACCAGCTGAGCAACGCGGCAACGGCCCTAGCGGCCTTCGGACGCTTTGCGAAGGATGCCGGCCTGGCCGTGGACGAGGAGAAGATCGAAAGGGGGCTGGCCAGCGCCTTCATCCCCGGCCGCCTGCAGCTCGCCGCACCCTGTCCCGGGACAGCAGGCCAACGCCCTGCAAGGAGCACCTGCCTGCTCGACGGGGCCCACAACCCCCACGGCATGGCGACTCTTGCGCAGGCCATCGGGGACGGCACGGTGCCGCGCCCCAAAGCCGTCGTCTTTTCCTGCTTCAGGGACAAGGACTGGCCAAGGGTTCTCGAAACTCTCGTCGGGACTCTGCCGGACGCCGCCTATGTCGTCCCGCAGCTTGGAGGCGAGCGGGCCGAGGATGCTGGCCGCATAATCGATGCCCTGCAAGGCCTTGGCGTCGGGTCCCCGCGGGCAGCATACTCCCTGAAAGATGCCTTCGAGAGCCTTGACCCAGCGCTTTCGCCCGTGCTCGTCACCGGCTCCCTCTACCTTCTTGGCGAGTTCTACGAGCTCTGGCCCGAGGCCCTGCGGCACCCGACACCAGGGGAGTGATCCGGCCCTTCGAAATTTTCCGCCCTTCAATAGGGGCCATGCACCCAAATGCCGCCAGGCCCACCCTGCAGTCATTTATCGACTGCCCGCACGGGAGTTTCTCATGCCCGACCTTGCCTCCTTCTTTCGCGCCATCCCCTCCACGGACAAGTGCATCGAGTTTCTGAAGTCCGGGGAGGCCCATGATCTGGCCGACCTTGCCCTGGCAAGCGAGGTGCCCCACCCGCTTCTGCGCAGCGCGGTGGTGGACTACTGGGAAAATGTTCGCCAGCAAATCCGCCTTGGGCGCTTCAGGGATGCAGAGGAGGTGACACTCGAGGCCCGCAAGGCCGAAATGGCGGCCCATGTCGCCGTTCGCCTCAAGCCCCGCATGCGCAAGGTCTACAACGGCACGGGTGTCGTCGTGCACACCAACACCGGTCGCTCCATACTGGCGAAAGAGGCCGTGAAGGCCATCGAGCAGGCGGCCCTGGACAACTCCACCCTCGAGCTCGACGTGGAGACCGGCGGGCGCGGCAGCCGCTCGGCGCTGCTCACCGACCTCTTCCGGACGCTCACCGGCGCCGAGGACGCCCTTGTGGTCAACAACAACGCCGCCGGCGTCCTGCTTGTCATGGACACCTTCTTTCGCGGGCGCGAGGTCGTCATCTCCCGAGGGGAGCTGGTCGAGATAGGCGGCTCCTTCCGCATCCCGGACGTCATGGCCTCCACCGGCGTGATCCTTCGCGAGGTGGGCACCACCAACCGCACCCACCCCGAGGACTATCGGCGCGCCATCAACGACGAGACCGCGGCCATCGTGCGCGTGCACGCATCCAACTTCCGCGTCATCGGCTTCCACGCGGAGGTTTCGACCGAGGATCTTGCCAATATCGCGCACGAACATAACTTGATTCTGGTCAACGATCTTGGCTCGGGCTCCCTTTTCGACTTCTCGGGATACGGCCTCACCGGCGAGCCCACCGTGCAGCAGGCCCTTTCGGCCGGTTCCGATCTCGTCCTCTTCTCCGGCGACAAGCTGCTGGGCGGGCCCCAGGCAGGCGTCATCCTGGGCAGGCGGGAACTTGTGGCCCGCTTGCGCAAAAACCCCATCATGCGCGCCCTGCGCTGCGACAAGCTCGTCTACGCGGCCCTCGAGGCAACCCTTCGCCTCTATCTCGACCCGGAAACGGCAAGGACCAACGTGCCCACCCTCGCCCGCATCCTGCTCACGAAGGACGTGATCGCGGTCCGGGCCCGAAAGCTCCTGGGCCTGCTCGAGGCCGGGCTTGGGGACAGATGCCGAATCGACCTCGTGGACAGCTCCTCGCGCTGCGGCGGGGGTGCCTTCCCCGAGCAGGGGATGCCCACCGTCCTCGTGGCCATGCGCCCGACGCGCGCCAGCGCCACCGAGCTCAAGATGGCCCTGCTGCGCCAGGACCCCATCCTCCTCGGCCGCCTGGAAGACGACGCCTTCTGCCTGGATGCGCGCACGCTCCCCGAAGAGGAGCTTGAGGCCATCCCGCCGCTCGTGGGCCGGGCTCTCGGAGCCATCGGGGGCTAGCCCCCCATCGTGCGGCCGAGAGGGGCTCTCCGTTCCCGAATTCTCCATTCAGGCCAGACACAAGCACAGACACAAACACATACACAGACGCAGACACAGACACACAACCTTCAACCAGACATTCATCAAGGAAGACGTACATGTCCGACGACAACGCGAGCAAGGGCGCCTACACGAGCAAAAACGGCTGGGGCGTCTACAAGGACAAGGCCGTCCGCAAAAAGATGACGGCCTTTTGCGACGACTACGTGGACTTTCTCTCCACCTGCAAGACCGAGCGCGAGACCGTGACCTGGTGCGAAAACGTCCTGAAAGGGGCCGGCTTCACCAGCGACCCGGCCTCCGGGGCCTATGTCACCAACCACCGCGGCAAGGCGCTTTTCGCCTTCAGGAAGGGCACGCGCCCCTTGAGCGAGGGCGTGCGTCTCATCGCGAGCCACGGCGACTGCCCGAGGCTCGACTTCAAGCAGCATCCCTTCGTGGAGCAGGCGGGCTTTGCCCAGGCAAAGACCCACTACTACGGGGGCATCCGCAAGTACCAGTGGCTGGCAAGGCCCCTGGCCCTGCACGGGGTCATAGCCAGGGACGACGGCAAGCTCGTCGAGGTGCGCCTGGGCGAAGAGGCCAACGAGCCGGTCTTCACCATTGACGACCTTCTGCCCCACCTGGCCCAGAAGCAGGTGACAAAAAGCGTGCGCGAGGCCTTCCAGGGCGAGAAGCTCAACGTCATCCTGGCCTCGAGGCCCAAGGACGCCGCCAAGGGCAAGGAACCCAAGAACCCGGTCAAGACCGCCCTGCTCGACCTGCTCCTCGAGCGCTACGACGTGAGGGAAGAAGACTTCGTGAGCGCGGAAATCGAGGTGGTGCCCGCCGGACGCGCCTCCTACGTGGGCCTCGACGCCTCGCTTGTGGGCGGCTATGGCCAGGACGACCACATCTGCGTGTACACGAGCCTGCGCGCCTTCCTGGACAAGAAGAACGACGACCAGAACTGCGTGCTCCTTGTCTGGGACAGGGAGGAAATCGGCTCCGACGGCGACACCGGCGCCAACTCCCGCTTCCTCGAGTACTGCCTGGCCGACGTGGTGGAAGCCCACGAGCCGAAGACGAGCCTGCGGCACGTGCTGCTCGCCTCGGACGCCCTTTCCGCGGACGTGACCGCGGCCATGGACCCCGACTACCAGGATGTCCACGAGAAGACCAACGCGGCCAGGCTCGGCCACGGCATCTGCTTCGAGAAGTACGGCGGCCACGGCGGCAAGTACGGCGCGAGCGAGGCCCACGCCGAGTTCTTCGGCCGGCTGCGCGGCGTGCTCAACAAGGCCGGCATCCCCTGGCAGGCAAGCCAGCTGGGCTACGTGGATCACGGCGGCGGCGGCACGGTGGCCCTCTTTCTGGCCTCCCTCGGCATGAACGTCATCGACAGCGGCCCGGCGCTCTTGAGCATGCACTCGCCCTTCGAGCTTGCCAGCGTCCCGGACATCTACTCGTCCTACCAGACCTACATGGCCTTCTACGAAAACTAGGGCAGCCTGCACTTTCCCCGATTTTTGCCGTCCTGTCCCCGCCCGGGGACAGGGCCTGGCAGCGAGATGTCCTCCTGGTTCACGCCGGGAGGATTTTTCGTTTTCGGGCTTCGAGAAGCCTGTACCCCCGGGCACGGGGCATGAAAAAAGCCCTGCGGGCGCTTTTGGCCTTTCGCAGGGCTTTAGGGAAAATTTCGTTTTGGGCGCTACTGGGGCAGGTTCACGGACTTGAAGGCCCCTGCGGGGTAGATGCGCATGGACTCGCAGCCGCGGCCCCTGGGCTCGGAGAGGCGCAGGCCCGCCTCCTTTTGCAGGCGGATGTTCACGGCCGCCAGCGTGGCCCGCAATTCCTCGCGCAGGCGCTGCAGATCGAGGCCGAGCCTCGGCAGCTCCTCCGGGTCCGCGTTGTCGCTGTAGGTGAGCGCCTGCAGCTCGCCAACCGTGCCGGAAATCTTCGTGTCTATCTCGTTGAGCTTGGGCAGGGAGTCGGTCACGATGGCGCTTGCCTTCTGCCGCTGGCCCTCGGGCAGCTCCTCGATGCTCTGGTAGAGGCACCTCCAGCGGCTGTAGTCGGGCTCGGCCGAGGTCTGCCCGGACTCGTCGGCCTCCTTGCGCGACCATTTGCCGGCCACGAGCGAGAGAATGTCGAAGCGGGCGAAGGGGTTCTCCACGCTCGCGCCGTCCACGTCCATGTTCGCGGTGGCGGCATCCGAAGACTCGGCATTGGGCGCAGCGTCGTCGGCTGCAGCATGGGCCTCGGACCCCGCGCCGGCATCGGCGGCCGAATCTGCGGCCAATTCTTCGGTCGCCTGTGCGACAGGGGCTGCGTCAGGTTTCGCGGCTTCTTCGGTCGAGACGGCCAGGGAGGCCTGAACATCGGGAACTGTCCCGGCAGCCGGCCGGCTCGAGTTCAGGGTGTGGGTGTTCGCAAGAGCGATATCCTCCGCTGCCCTGGCCTCGGCCAGCAGGACCACCTGCAGGACAAAAGCCATGAGAGCCAGGGAGGACACGTACCAGTAGCGCATGAACAAACCTCGTGTGGGGGAAGGCCGCGAGAAGCGCTTTTTCAAGCGGCCGTGCCAACTTGATGGGGCTGGCGAAGTTCGCCAGATAGCAAAGAGGGACAGGTCCGTCAAAATCTTTGTACGCACTTTGCGAAGCATGCATATTTCATGCCGAAAGTCCTTGATCCCACGGACTTGAACGCGTTCTTCGACCAGGCAGGCGCATGCATGATGCGTGCAGGGCAAGTCGCCAGGTCTGGGGCCATGGAGCCAAGCCCGCGAAACCCGCGTCCACCCCTCTTTTCGGAAAGATTCCGCAAATCTTGCGCGTGCCGGCAAGACGAGCGTCCCCATGCCCGTTCCTGGAGCATGTGCAGGGGCGAAAATCACGGTCAGCACTCTTGTCTGTGCGTTTGGGGCAAGGGCCAGGCTGACCCCAAGGTGCATACTTTTTCGACAGGCAACGCCGTGTGATGCGAAACTGTCCAATTTATTGACACAAGGGCCAGGGCTTGCACGCGTGTCGGGCGCGAAGCGGATGAAGCAGGGCGACGACAGGCCAGCATCGTCACCTCTTGCACGTTGTCGAAAAAGATTCCCGAAATCCCGTAACCTTTCCGGCCTCCCGACCGTCTCATGGACAAAGGAAATCAGCTCCGGCTCGAAGGAGCCACCCCAAAATCACACACTGGAGGCGGACATGTTCATCTAGCGGATTCCGGAAAAGGCAAGGTCCCAAGGCCGGGCAAAAGGCCCCGGCGGTGCTCCAGCCCACAAGCGCTGCAACGTACAGAAAGGTGCTCCCCTCGAGGGGGCCCTTTTTCATGTCTGGGCCTCTTTCCCGGGGCCTTGAAACAGGCTTCCTTTTGCCGAAACTGGGCGACATGTCCCGCTTGACTCCTGCTTTTCCGGGAAATTTCCGATGCCCCGCAACCTTTCAGGCCTCCCAAACGTCTCATGGGCAAAGGCAATCAGCTCCGGCTCGAAGGAGCCACCCCAAAATCACACACTGGAGGCGGACATGTTCATCTAGCGGATTCCGGAAAAGGCAAGGTCCCAAGGCCGGGCAAAAGGCCCCGGCGGTGCTCCAGCCCACAAGCGCTGCAACGTACAGGAAAGGTGCTCCCATCGAGGGGGCACTTTTTTTCATGTCGGGGTGTCTTTCCCAAGGCATTGAAACAGGCTTTCTTTTGCCGAAATTGGTCGACATGCCCCGCTTTTCCCCGGAAAAATGGCCGCAAAGGACTTGTCAGCACCCGGCTGTAACGCTATTGTTGCTTCCCCGCGGGACGCGGGAGAGGGGTGGGTCAAGTCTCTCGTCTAATCACCGGGTCAGA
Source organism: uncultured Desulfovibrio sp. (assembly GCA_964635595.1). Taxonomy (GTDB): domain Bacteria; phylum Desulfobacterota; class Desulfovibrionia; order Desulfovibrionales; family Desulfovibrionaceae; genus Desulfovibrio. Next base: position 40,432 of record CAZWOT010000001.1, on the reverse strand, counting down.
TCAAATGTCGCTTGACACAGACCGTACTCCCCGTCATGCCTTGTCTGGCGGGTCTTGCCCGCCCTTTCGCGTTCCCACGGAGTTACCCATGCCCTTTCTGGAACTGGTGGCCATCTCCATAGCCCTTTCCATGGACGCCCTTGCCGTATCGGTGTCCACGGGGGTGGCCTTGAAACGCCCCACCCTGCGGCAATTCTTCCGCATGCCCTTTGCCTTTGGCCTCTTTCAGGCCATCATGCCCCTGACAGGGTGGCTTCTGGGCACGAGCGTGCGAAGTTTCATCGAAGAATGGGACCACTGGGTAGCGTGTATTTTGCTTGTCTTCGTCGGTGCCAAGCTCATGTACGAGACCTGGAGAGGCGATGCCGAAGACGAAGGCAAGCACCCCGACCCCACAAAGGGATGGACCATCATCCTCCTGGCCGTAGCCACCAGCATCGACGCGCTCGCCGTGGGCTTCTCCTTTGCCCTGCTCTCGCGCCCCATCATCATCCCCTCGCTGGTGATAGGCCTTGTCTGCGCCCTCATCAGCCTTGGCGGCATGATCGTGGGATCCTGCATCGGCCGCATCGAAACCGTGCGCCACTGGAGCGGCTACGCCGGCTCCTGTGCGCTCTTCGCCATTGCGCTCCTCATTCTCCACGAGCACGGCGTCTTCTAGGCATGGCGTCTTCCAGGCACGGCGTCTTCCAGGCACGGCGTCTTCCAGGCACGGCGTCTTCCAGGGCCCATTTCCAAAAATCCCCAAAAAGCGCAACCACCAAGAGCCCGCGAAACCGCACAAGGTTTCCGGGCTTTTTGTCTGTCCGGGGCCTTCGTTCGGGAAGACATCTGTTTCGGACGCCCCTTGCGGCCTCCGGGGCCCGGCGCTAGGCCTGCTCGCCGGCCTCGGCCAGCCAGCCGTTCAGGATCTCGACTATCTTTCTCGCCTGATCGGGGCTCGAGATGGTGAACTTGGACTGGGCGCGATAGACGCCGTTGATCTTCTTGTAGCGGCGAACGCTGTACTTGTCGGGCCCGAAGTCGTCCTTTTCGGGGCGCCACTCCTGGAAGCGGAACATGATGGTTGTCCACAGGCCGCGGGAGAGCACCACCTTGTCGAGTTCCCGGACGATTGTCTGACCGTTGTCATCCTCGAAGTTGACCGTGAGTTCGTCGATGCTTTCGCTCAAAGGGCTTCTCCTTGAAGTCTTGTTGGCCTTTGTCCGCGTGGGCTTCGCCCGCACGGTTTCGCCTGCCTGGCTTCGCACGAAGGCCGGCGGCCCTGCGACGGGACTCTTCCCGAAGGGCAAACCGGGACATTGGCGTTTTTCGGGCAGATAGCACGCGAGCGCGCTCCCGATCAAGAAGGGCCTCTCCCGCGGGAAAGGCCCTTCTCGAAAAGTCCTTGATTCCCCAAAAAGGGGCGGATGTCCGGGAGTCCTGCCTACTTCGCCACCTCGTTGACGATGCCGAGCGCGGTCAGGGTGCGCGGATACCCTATGAAGGGCAGAAGGATTTCCAGCGTGGCCACGAGGGTGTCCTTGTCGTTGCCCATGGCGAGGTTGCCCTGCACATGGCTGCGCACCTGGCTGTCGCAGCCGCCAAGGGAAATGATGGCCACGAGCGTCAGAAGCTCGCGGGTCTGCAGGTCGATGGCCCCGCGGGTGTAGGTGTCGCCGAAGCACCAGGAGGAGAGGTAGTCGACGACAAGGTTCTCCTGGCCCTTGGGTGCGTCCTCGTGCATCTTGGCGATACTGTCGCCAAACATGCGGGTCTGGATCTCGAAGCCCTTCTGGAAGCGGTCTTCCTCGGTCACGGTGCCCTGCTTCTCGAGCGGAAGCTTCACGCCCATCTGCTCGAAGGTCTTGTTCATCATCATGATGGCGTCGCCGGCCTTGGGATAGCCGATGTAGGGCGTCACGTGGTAGATGGCTTCCTTCATCTTCACGGGATCGACCTTGAGGCGCAGGCCGACGCCCGTGTAGGCGCCGACGCCCATGCCGCTGTCGAGGGCGGCCAGGGAGGCAAGCACGATCAGGACGCGCTTTTCCTCGGGGATGGGGCTGTTTTTCCAGATCTGGCCAAGCAGAAGCTTGTCGCGGATCTCGGTGAACTCGGGGTCCGTGGGCGCCATGGGGCAGTTGTTGCCGAAGAGACGCTGGCGCTCCTTCATGGCCGTGTGATAGCGGTCGCCCTCGGCAGCCTGGACGGCGCCAAGGGGCAGGGCCAGGATGAGGGCAAGCAGAAGGGCCAGAAACTTGACTGTTTTCATGTGCGGTATCCTGTGGCTTTCTTGCAGTGGGGCATGTGGGTGAAAACGGCCGCCATTGGGGCTTTTGCCGTGGTCGACCGGAAGCGGGCACAGCCGCAAGGGAGGGTCCCTGTCAAAACGCGCGTCTTTCGCGCACCAGGGTTCGGGAAAAGGATTCGGGCGAAGGCCGAAGGGAAGGACAGGTCCCCCGGGCCCGGGCTTTCAGGACCGGTCTCTTCAGGACTGGTCTCTTGAGGACTGGTCTCTTGAGGACTGATCCTTCAGGACTGGTCTTTCAGGACCTGGTTCACGCAGACAAGGGCGTTGAGGGTCCTGGGGAAGCCGATGCGCGGCAGCATCTGGGCAAGGGCGTCCACGAGGAGCTGCTTCGGATTGCCGACGTTGGCGTTGCCCTGAACATGGGCCTTCACCTGCGGCTCGCATCCGCCAAGGCAGGTCAAAATGCAGAAGGTCAGAAGCTCGCGGTCCTTCAGGTCCAGCACCCCTCTCGTGTAGATGTCGCCGAAGCAGAAGGCGGAAAGATGGTTGACGATGATGTCGCGCTGGCCCTCGGCCGCGCTCTCGTGCATGCGCTCGATCCCGTCCCCGAAGATCTCCTTCTGGACCTTGAGGCCGTCGGCAAAACGGCTCTCCTCCGTCACCGTGGAGGCATTGGGGAGCGGCAGGACAATCTTCGCGTCCTCGAAGACCCAGTTGGCGACCTTGAGGGCCAATCTCGCCCTGTCGAAGCCCGCGTAGGGCGCGCACTGGTAGATGGCCTCGCGGATCTCCACGGCCTTCACCCCGAGGTGCAGACCGGCCCTCACAAGGCGCGGAAGATCGTCGAGCTCGGCGATTGTCGTGAACGCGACCACGGACACGAGCACCTTCAGCCTGTCGCTGAGCGTGCCCTTCGGGCATATCTCGCCGTACAGAAGCCTGTCGTGCATCTCGGCGAAATCCGGGTCCGTCCAGCCAAATTCGTGACTCTCGGTCCCGAACCAGCGCTCCTTTTCCGCATGCGCCGCTGCAACCCTGTCCGTCTTGTTGTCCATGGACGTTTTCCTCCCCTGGTGCCGGTCCTGGACAAGGGGGGCTGTCGCGGGGCCTGGCCTGTGTCGTCTGGAATCGTATGGTGGTGTCGTTTTTGGTGTTGTCCCGACACCATACGCCCGCAGTCCCCTGCCAACAAGCTCCAACAACCCGATTTCTTGCCCAAAAATCGCAAAAGCAAAAATTGGCACGGGACAGGACGACACCCTGCCCCTGCCATGGCGCCAGGGCCTTGCCCGGCTTCAACAGGCGCGCAAAGGCCGGACGCGGCCTCGCAAGGCCGGGCCGCGAAAAGTCGTTTTTTTCCTGATTCCTAGCCCTTGCTCCCGACGAGCCTGCCGATCTCCCCGCGCATGTCCCAGGGCACGAAACGAAGGGCCTCCGGCTCCCTCTCCACGGCCTGGCGGCAGAGCTCCTTGCTCTTCAGGTTCTCGGGCACGTAGGCAAGGGCCATGGGGTTGTTCTTCACCGCGGCCCTGCATATGGCCGGCGAGCGCATTTCCTCGAGTATCCACTGCAGGGCCTCGCCGTTGCTCTCCACGGCCTTGCGGCAGAGCTCCTCGTCCTTCACCCGCACCGGCACCTCGCGCAGGGCGAGGCCGTTGTCCATGACCGCGGCCATGCAGATCTCCCGATCGCACATGGGCTCCGGCACCCAGGCAAGGGCCATGCCGTCCGAGTGCACGGCCGCAAGGCACATTTCGCGATCGCGCAGGCGCAGGGGCACGTCCGCGAGATCCCAGCCGCGAAGCTCCACTGCCTCGCGGCAGAGCTCGGGCGTGCGGTAGATGAAGGGGATGTCCCCGAGTGCGAGCTTGCCCCGCCGCAACGCGTCCACGTACATGTCCGGGCTTCGCAGCTCCTGGGGGATGCTCTCCAGGGTGAGCCAGCCGTTCTCGAGGCCAATCAGAAACCAGGTCTTGATATCCATATGAGCAAATCCTCGCGCATTGATCTCGCGCCGACCCGAAGGCTTCAAGGGGCCCAGGCCTGTCCGCCGGACCCTTCTCGCGGTCCGGCGAAAAAATCCCTGGGCCCCGGAACCTTTTCCACCGGGTTTGTCGTCAGGATGATGTTGCAACAAGGAAACGCCCCGAAAGGGGCTTGTTCCAATTTGGACAAAGTATGCCCCACATCAGGCCCCCTGACAAGGGGAGGACACGATTTGCGCAAACGTCCGCAATCCTGCCCAAATGGCTCCATATACGGCATAACTTGCCCTTCGGGACAGGGAGCGGACGACGCAGATTTCGATGCAGATCCGGTTTTCCTGTCTCCTTCAAGTCGGCCCTGCGGGAGAGCAAAGCCGTCTTTTTCGCTTGCTTGCGCCCCTTTCAAGGATAGTTTAGTCTTCCACGTTGCGAAATGCGCCTTGCTTTTGGGCGCCTTCGCGCAAAAACTCCCGCATGCTCCGGTTTGCCGGCCTTTTTTTGCCGGTCCCGGGGTGCAGGCTGGAACAAGAGGTTTTTGGGAGCGTACAGGGATGTTCGGCATAGGCAGCACTGAATTTCTCGTCATCATTCTGGTGGCCCTGCTCGTTCTGGGTCCCAGGAACCTGACGAAGGTCTCCCGGACCGTGGGCAGGTACGTGGGCGAATTTCGGCGCATATCCACCGATTTCCAGCGCACCCTGAACGCCGAGGTGGCCGAGGAGGAGCGTCAGGAAAACCGCGACGCCATCCGCAAGAAGGTCGAGGCCGCCAAGGCGGCGCGCGAAAAGCGCGAGGGCAAGAAGAAAAAGAAGAAGCGCCCGGCAGAGGCTGCCGATTCCCCGGCGACCGCAGCGGCGCAAGGCTCCGATGGCGCCCCCGCCGCCACGACCGTCGCAGCCACCTCCGAGAACCCGGGCAATCCCTTTGCCCGCGGGCAGAGCCGGGACGAAGAACAGGGACAGGCACAGACACATGCGGCCGTTGGCGAAAGCGGACAGACCGCTCCCGTCCACGACACGGGAGCGGACGACATGGTGCGCCCGCCCAAGGGATCGCCGCTTGAGGCGGCGCTCGAGAAAACCGCCCGCGAGGCGGCCGAACCCGCAAAAATCCAGACTGCCGCAAGCGAGCCCGTGACCGGTGCCGAAACCGGGAGCCAGGGAGGCCGCGCATGAGCACGCCCGAAGAGACCAGGCCCGGAGACCGGATCAATCTCGGGAAGGACTCCGCAAACGGGGCCAGGCCCGATGTGCCCCCGAGCGCTCCCGAGAACGCGGCAGAACAGTCGGCCGAAAAATCGGCCGAAGGCGACAAGGAAGTCCTGAAAACGGAGGAGCCCATCATCGAGCTCGTCCAGCTCGTGGAAGAGGGGGATGCGTCCAATGCGCCAGCCACGCTTGCGGACGGCTCCGGCGGCTCCCTGCCTCCGGCGGCATCCGACGGCACCCTGCCCGCCGAGCCCGGGGACGACGAAGAGGACGACGAGGAAGAGGAAGAAGCCGGCGACGGCGAAGGCGGCCGCATGTCCCTCATGGACCATCTGCGCGAGCTTCGCCAGCGCATCCTCTACTCGCTCGGCTTTGTCTTCGTGGGCTTTCTGCTCTGCTGGGCCTTTGTCGAGCCCGTCTTCGACGTTCTGACCCGCCCCATGCTGGACGCCCTCCCGAAAGGGGGCACGGCCATGTACACGACGCTGCCCGAAGCCTTCTTCACGCGCATGTACATCGCCTTCTTCCTGGGGCTTTTCGTGGCCTCGCCCTTTGTCTTCTACCAGATCTGGGCCTTCATCTCGCCCGGCCTCTACGAAGAGGAAAAGCACTTCATTCTTCCGGTCGCGCTCGTCTCGGCCGTGTTTTTCATCGCCGGCGGCCTGTTCTGCTACCATGTCGTCTTCACCTACGCCTTCAACTTCTTCATGGGGTTCGTGACGGAAGACATACAGGCCATGCCGAAGATCAGCGAGTATCTCGAGTTCGTGCTCAAGATGCTGCTGGCCTTCGGGCTCATCTTCGAGATGCCCATCTTCGCCTTCTTCCTCTCCCGCATGGGCGTCATCTCGGCAAAGGGCATGCGCGGCGTGCGCCGCTACGCCATCCTGGTCATTTTCATCGTGGCCGCCATCCTGACCCCGCCGGACGTGGTCTCCCAGCTCCTCATGGCCGCACCCATGCTGATCCTCTACGAGGTGAGCATCCTCGTGGCCGCCATCTTCGGCAAGAAGCCCAATGAGGAGCCGGCGAAGGAAGAGGATGAGGACGAAGACGAAGACGACGAGGAGGACGACGAAGACTGGGACGAAGACGAGGAAGACGAAGACGAGGAAGAGGACGAAGACGACCGGAACAAGTCCGATCTGCCGGACGTGCCCGAGTACACCACCATTCCCGGTGCCGGCGCCGAATACGTGGACGGCCAGTGGCGCGCGCCCATCGGAAGTTCTGCCTACGAGGGCGCCATGCCCAGGGGCCCCGAGGACAGACGGGAACCCGCAGCCGACATGAAGAACGCGGACAGCCAGGAGAACGCCGGTCAGGCGAAAGACGGCCAGGGGGCAGCGCCCGAGGCCAGCGCCGCCGGCGACGGCGGCCAGCACGACGGCAGTCCCAGGGACGGCAGTGCGAAGGCCCCTGCCGGCGAAGACGCGGTGCCCGAAGACGACGTCTACCTGAACGATCCCGGCCAGGTTCCCGACACGACCCAGTCCTGGCCGCGCAGGACCTCGCGCTACACCTACAAGGAAACGCCGCAGGAATCCGACGGCACGGCACCGCAGCCCTTCCCGGAGGAGCCGGCGGCCGAGGGCAATGCCAGGGGCGGGAGCCCGCAGGACGGCGTCCAGGACAAGGCCGAATCCGGGGCCGATCCCAAGGCAGCTGGCACCGCGCCCCAAAAGGGCGAAAATGCCTAAAGGGGGAAGAGGCATGAGCAGCGAGATTTCGTTCCCGCGCGAGGCGAAGGCCGCGCGCAAGAGCAAGGAAACCGACATCGAGGTCTCCCTCTGCCTCGACGGCTCCGGAAAGGTACACGTCGAGACGGGCTTCGGCATGCTCGACCACATGCTGACCCTCACCTTCTTCTGGGCCGGCATGGACCTCGAGCTTCGCTGCAAGGGCGATCTGCACATCGACGCCCACCACACCGTGGAGGACACGGCCATCGTTCTTGGCCAGGCCTTTCTGGAGGCCCTGGGAGATCGCGCCGGCATCGCCCGCGTGGGCTTTGGCCGCGTGCCCATGGACGAGGCCCTGGCAGAGGTGACTGTCGACATCTCCGGGCGTCCCTATCTTGTCTGGCGCCGCGACCGTCTCCTTCCCCCGGTCATGGCCGGCGAGGAAAAGGACGTGTGGCGCGAGTGGTACAAGGCCTTCGCGTCCGCCGTGCGCATGAACCTGCACGTCTCCTTCCTCTACGGGAAAAACGGGCACCATCTGCTCGAGAGCGCCGCCAAGGGCCTAGGCCTTGCCCTGGCCCAGGCCGTGAAGCGGGAAGGGCATATCATCCGCTCCACCAAGGGAAGCCTCGACTAGACGTTTTCCCCTTTCTCCCTCGCGGGCCGATTTCCCGCGCCAGGCGACATTTTTCAAGGGGGCCGTGAGGGCCCCTTTTTTGCACCAGACGGCCATGATGGCCGGACATCACATGAAGGAGTGCCCCCATGAACGACTCCCCCGAAAAAGGGCGCCTGAAGACCCACCTTGAAGCGCTCATGGATGCGGCCCTTTCGGCCGTGGCCCCGGACGGGGCCGTGCTGCGCCATCTTGCCCTGGACGGCACCAGGCTTTGCCTTCTGGACGACGAGGGAAAGGAGCCCGTGTGGACGACGGACCTCGCGAACAGGCGCAAGGTCTGCGTCTATGGCGCCGGCAAGGGTGCTGCCCCCATGGCCCTGGCCCTCGAGAATCTCCTGAAGAACCGCGTCGACGACGGCCTTGTGATCGTGAAGTACGACCACGGCCTGCCCGAAGGGGAGCTGAAGAAGGTCCGCGTGCTCGAGGCCGCCCACCCGGTCCCGGACGAGGCCGGCCTTGTTGCCGCGAACAGGCTCGTGGACGAAGCCTCCCTTCTGCAAAGGGACGATCTCGCCCTGCTCGTCTTCACGGGCGGGGCTTCGGCGCTCACCCCGGCCCTGCGCGAGGGCATGGATCTCGCCTCGCTCCAGGAGCTGACCTCCCTTCTGCTCTCCTGCGGGGCCACCATCCACGAGATAAACACCCTGCGAAAGCACCTCTCGCGCCTTTCCGGCGGCTCGCTCGCAAGGGCCGTCTTCCCGGCCGAGGGCCTCGGGCTCATCGTCTCGGACGTGGTGGGCGACGATCTCGACGTCATTGCCTCAGGTCCCACCGTGCCGGACTCGAGCACCTTTGCCGACTGCCAGGCAATCGTCGAGAAATACGCGCTCCTGCCCCGCCTGCCGAAGGCCGTGGCCCATGTGCTCGAGCTTGGCCTTGCAGGCAGGGCCCCGGAGACGCCCAAGGCAGGCGATCCGGCCTTCGGGCGGGTCAAAAACGCCCTTGTGGCCACCAACCGCCAGGCCCTGCGCGCTGCACGGCTGAAAGCCGAGGAGCTGGGCTACGAGGTCGGGCTTGTCACGGACCGCATGGAGGGCGAGGCCCGCGACGAGGCGAAAAAGCTCGTGGAGGCGGCCCTTGCCGCCCAGCGTGAGCGGGGAAGCGGAGGAAAGCCCTTGTGCCTGCTTGCCGGGGGCGAGACCACGGTCACGATCAAAGGTTCGGGCCTTGGCGGCCGCAACCAGGAAATGGCTCTTGCGGCAAGCCTGGCCCTTCAGGACGCCGAGAACATCGCCTGCCTCTTCCTCGGCACGGACGGCACCGACGGGCCCACGGACGCGGCCGGCGGCTTTGCCTTTGCGGGCGACGCGAGAGCGTGGGAAAAGGCCGGCATCGACGCCCACGCAGCCCTTCAGGCCAACGGCAGCTACCATCTGCTCGAACAGACCGGCACCCTCTGCAGGACCGGCCCCACCCGCACCAACGTCATGGACGTGGCCATGGTGCTCGTGTCCTGAATAAGACAGCCCCCGGACTGCCAGGATGCAGGCGGCCCGGGGGCAGACATTTGTCGGGAAAGGCTGGGGGCAAGGCCCTCTTCCACCTTGCGGGTTCACGAAGACGCCGTCCGTCAGCGGCGCTTCTTGAAAAAGTCGAGCAGAAGGTTCGCGCATTCCTCGCCGCGCACGCCGCCCATGTGCCAGACGCGGTGGTTCTGGAAGGGCAGGTCGAAAAGGTCGAGGGCCGAGAGCGCTGCTCCCGCCTGCCTGTCCACGGCGCCGTAGACGCAGCCCGCCACCCTGGCGTGCACCATGGCCTGGGCGCACATGGCGCAGGGCTCGAGGGTCACCACAAGCACGCAGTCCTCGAGGCGGTAGTTGCCAAGGGCTTTCCCCGCCGCCTGCAGGGCGCGCATTTCCGCGTGGGCCGTGGGGTCGTTCTCCCTGCAGGGGGCGTTTCGCCCTTCTCCCAGGATGGTGCCGTCGCGTGCAGCGACAAGGGCCCCCACGGGCACCTCGCCGTCCTGTTCGGCCTCGCGGGCAAGGGTCAGGGCCATGTCCATGAGCCCCTCCCAGGTGTGCCCCCGGGGCGGTGTCGGCACGGGGCCCGCGGGCGAAGCCGCCTCGAAGTGCGGCAGCGGCATTGTGCCCTTCATGGGCCTAGAAGGTGTAGCGGGTGAGCGTCGAGACCACCTCGTCCGGCGTGTTGCAGAAGATGAGGAGGCGGTCTATCTCCTCCTTGTCGATGAACTTGCCGTCGCACATGGTCGACTTGAGCCAGTCCACGAAGCCGCCCCAGAAGGAGGCGTTGTAGAGCACGATGGGGAAGGGCTTGATGCGCTTGGTCTGGGCCAGCACGAAGGCCTCGGAGAGCTCGTCCACTGTGCCCATGCCGCCGGGCATGGCCACGTAGGCCTTGGCGTACTTCACGAACATGAGCTTGCGCACGAAGAAGTAGCGGAACTTGCAGTGGATGCGCACATACTCGTTGGTGGCCTGTTCGTGGGGAAGCTCGATGGACAGGCCGATGGAGGGCCCGCCGCCTTCCACCGCGCCCTTGTTGCCGGCTTCCATGATGCCGGGGCCGCCGCCGGTGATGATGCCGAAGCCGGCCTTCGCAAGGCCCCTGGCCACCTCCACGGTATCCTTGTACTCCTTGCGGTCAGGGGTCACGCGGGCGGAGCCGAAGATGGAGATGCAGTTGTGGGAGACCGCATTCAGGGTGTCGAGGGCGGTGACGGTCTCGGCCATGATGCGCAGGGTGCGCCAGGACTCGGTGGTCACGTTATGGAGATCGTCGATGATGTTCTGCGAGACTTCGGGCATGCCTTCCTCCGTGGGGCTTCGAGGGGAGCGTTCATGCATTTGCGCGGACGCTTCTTTCCGCGCGTTCCTTGTCCTTGAAGAAGTTTCCCTGGGGACCGCTTCCCTCGCGTCGGTTGTTGAATTTGGAACTCCCCGTTTTTGCCCATTCCTTCACGCATCGTCAAGCCGTGGCATGCCCATGAAATCGGTCGGCAGGACCGCCTTGGGGGCAAGCCGCGACGTGCTTCTCCCCTTCTCTTTTTCGCGTACGCCTGATAGGGTTGGAAGCTGTGCCAGGCGCCCGATTCCGCGCGATCTGAACCTGCATTACGCAAGGACCACAAGGGGCCCAACGGCACAGATGTTTTCAAGGACGCTCCCCGCAAGTCCCGGAACACGCCCCGGGGCACAATATCAGGAGAATCGCATGCGCGTACAATTTCTCGGCGCCGCCCAGACCGTGACCGGTTCCTGCTTCGTAATCGAGGCCTGCGGCCGGCGTTTTTGCGTGGACTGCGGCATGCATCAGGGCAACAAGGCCATGGAGGCCCGCAACCGCGACGCGTCCGTCTACGAGGCCGAACGCATCGACTTCGTGCTGCTCACCCACGCCCACATCGACCACTCGGGGCTTTTGCCCATGCTGGTGAAGCAGGGCTTCAAGGGCGACATCTACTGCACCCCCGCCACGGCGGACCTCATTTCCCTCATGCTCGAGGACAGCGCCCACATCCAGGAGATGGAGGCCCTCTTCGAGGCCAAGAAGTACGCGCGCCGCGGCCTCAAGAATCCGCCCGAGGCCCTCTACACCACCGAAGACGCCCAGAACACGGCCAAGCTCGTGCAGACCGTGCCCCTTGGCGAGGAGCTGAGACCCGCCCCGGGCATCCGTGCCGTCTTCTACGAGGCAGGGCACATTCTTGGCTCGTCCTCCATCCGCCTCGAGGTCGAGGAGGACGGCAAGACCACATCCATCATCTTTTCGGGCGACATCGGCCGCCCGCAGGCCCTCATCGTGCGCGATCCCGAGACGCCGCCGGCCGCGGACTACGTCTTCATGGAGTCCACCTACGGCGACCGCGACCACAAGAGCGCCGAGACCTCAAACGACGAGCTTGCCAAGGCCATCGAATACAGCCACGCCCGCGGCCAGAAGGTCATCATCCCGGCCTTTGCCGTGGAGCGCACCCAGGAAATCCTCTACTGCCTGCACGAGCTCAACAAGCAGGGCAAGCTCCCCGAGGACATGGCCGTGTTCGTGGACTCGCCGCTCGCCATCCGCGCAACCGAAGTTTTCCGCCACCACAGGGAGCTTCTGGACGACGACGCCCTGGCGCTCCTGAACCAGGGAGAGGACCCCTTCGAGCTTCCCAACCTGCGCTACACGCTCTCGCGCCAGGAATCGGAGAGCATCAACACCTACGACAAGCCCGCCATCGTCATCTCGGCCTCGGGCATGTGCAACGCCGGGCGCATCAAGCACCATCTGAAGCACAACATCTGGCGCCCGGGAGCAAGCATCGTCTTCGTGGGCTACCAGGCCGTGGGCACCCCCGGCCGCAGCATCGTGGACGGAGCCAAGAAGCTCACCCTCTTCGGCGAGGACATGGAGATCAAGGCCAAGCTCTACTTCATCAACTCCTTCTCGGCCCACGCGGGCCAGTCCCAGCTGCTCGAGTGGCTGGCGCCCCTTGCGCCTTCAAAGCCGCAGGTGGTGCTCGTGCACGGCGAGCTCAAGGCCCAGAACATCCTTGCCGGCCTCATCAAGGAGCGCTACGGCCTCGAGTCCATGATCCCGGGGCACCTCGAGGAAATGACCCTGCAGGGACGCGAGGTGGAGGACATCCAGCTCAACACCGTCCAGGGCTACCCCAAGGTCAACTGGGACTTCCTCACCGGCGAGCTCGACCGCAAGTGGGCCCTTTTCAAGGACAAGCTCCAGGACATCGACTCGCAGCCCTGGGAATACCAGACCACCCTGCAGGAGGCTCTCGCCAAGATGGACTACGCCATGACCCGCCTGCTCTCGAGGATATAGCGGCATGCGCATTATTGCAGGAACCTTGCGCTCGCGCAGGCTCTCCACCGTGGAGGGCGAGGGCTACCGCCCCGCCATGGCCAAGGTGCGCGAATCGCTCTTCTCCATCCTCTCCCACCGCCTCGACTGGGAGGGCCTGCGGGTTCTCGATCTCTTCGCTGGCTCGGGCTCCCTGGCCTTCGAGAGCTTGAGCCGCGGGGCCCAGGTGGCCTACATGGTGGAGCTCGATCATCGGGCCTGCCGCTGCATACGAACGAACATCGAGAACCTGGGACTTGCCGGCAGGGCAAGGCTTGTGGAAGAAAGCGTCCCCATGCTTCTGCGCCGCGTCAAGGGCGCCGATCGCAGCGTGGCTGGACCCTTCGACCTCGTCTTTCTGGACCCGCCCTACCGCAAAAACTTCACCCAGAGCTCCATCGACGCCCTCGTTGCCTGCGGCTGGCTCGCCAGGGGCGCCTTTCTCGCCGTGGAGGTGGAGGAAGGCCTGAAGATCGACCTTCCGGACGAGCTCGAGACCGTCACCACCCGCGACTTCGGCCAGACCACGCTTCTGCTCGCCCGCATGCGGGACAGCGAGGAGGCGTAAAAAGGCTCTCGGCCCCCAAAGGCACCCGAAACTGCCCAAGGTCACGAAGTCCGCTTCATGGGCGGGCTCTTTCCAACTGTCTCTTCTCAACTGTCCAGTCGCACCTGTTCTTTCGCTTCTGTTCTTTTCCCTCCGTTTCCACATCGGTCCGTCCCGCCCGTCATGCGCACAGCCCTCTATCCCGGAACCTTCGATCCCGTCACCAACGGCCACGTGAGCCTCATCCGCCGCGGCAGCCAGATCTTCGACCACATCATCGTGGCCGTGGCCGACCGCACGCCCAAACCGCCCCTCTACAGCCAGGAGGAGCGGGTGGAGCTCATGCGCGCAGCCCTTGCCGATCTCGACAACGTGGAGGTGGTGCCCTTCACGGGACTCACCATAGGCTATGCCGCCGAGCGCGGCTGCCACGCCATTTTGCGCGGCATGCGGGCCGTGTCCGACTTCGAGTCGGAATTTCAGCTGGCCCTCATGAACCGCCGCCTCAACCGCCACGTGGAGACGGTCTTTCTCATCACCGACTACCGGTGGCTCTTCATCAGCTCCACCATCATCAAGGGGGCCGCAAGCCACGGCGGCAACATCCACGGCCTTGTGCCGGACAACGTGGCCGAACGCCTGGCGGAAACCTTCCGCTCCGGCGCGGGCGTTCCCGGAACCCCCTGCCTCGCCCCGCCCCTGGGCGGCTTTGCCGGCAACAGTCTGATCATGCCCGCTCAAGGCGAGGCCAGGCTCGTGCAGCCGGCAGCCCCCGTTCTCTCGAAAGCCGACCAGGAGCTTCTGGCCCGTCCCGGCATCTCCCGCACGGCCATCTACCCCGGCACCTTCGATCCCGTGACCAACGGGCACTTGAGCATCATCCGCCGCGCCCTCAAGGTCTTCGACCATATCGTGGTCGCGGTGGCGGAAAACGCGGGCAAGCACCCGCTCTTCAGCCTGGAGGAGCGCGTGCGCTTCCTCGAGGAAACCCTGCACGAGCAGCGGGACAGGGTGACGGTGCTGCCCTACAACAACCTGACCGTGGACTTTGCCCACGAGCACGGGGCCTGCGCCATCCTGCGCGGCCTGCGCGCCACGGGCGACTTCGAGTACGAGTTCCAGCTGGCCCTCATGAACCGGCGCCTGCGCCGCGACATCCAGACCGTCTTCTTCATGACCGACTACCGCTGGCTGTACGTGAGCTCCTCCATCATCAAGGCCGCGGTGAGCCACGGCGGCTCCATCGACGGCCTTGTGCCGGACAACGTGCGCGACGTCATGGTTTCGCTCTATCGCGGCAACTCCCTGAACCCGAGCACCCCCTGTCTTGGCGCGCCCCTGCAGGGCTATGCCAAAAACAACGGCTCGGGGCCCACGGCCGGCACGGCCAGGCCGGACACGGAGTCGTCGTCTTGAGCGAGGGCGGCTCGCGGGAGAAGGAGCGCGCGGCCGAAAAGGACAGGACGGCCCAAAAGCTCCGGGTTCTCTGCCTTGCCGGCCCCACGGGCGCCGGCAAGACGGCTCTTGCCATACGGCTTGCGCACGAGCTCGACGGCGAGATCGTCAATGCCGACTCGCGCCAGGTCTACGCGGCCTTTCCCATCCTGACGGCCCAACCGGACAGGGAGGAGCTTGCGCAAGCCTGCCACCACCTCTACGGCTATCTGGCAACTTCCGATCACATCGACGTGCAGAAGTGGCTTTCGAAGGCAGTCGCAAAGGCCCGCGAGATAGCGGAGCGGGGCCGCCTTCCCGTCTTTGTCGGCGGCACGGGCATGTATTTCGAGCGGCTCCTGCGCGGCATTGCCGACGTGCCGGACATTCCGAAGGACCTCCACGACCGCCTCGAGGAGCGGGTGCAAAGTGAGGGCTCCCCTGCCCTTCACATGGAGCTGAAAACCCTCGACCCAGAGCTTGCGGCCCGCCTCCATCCAAACGACCGCCAGCGCATCGTGCGCGGGCTCGAGGTTGCCCTTGGCACGGGGCGCCCCCTCACCCTGTGGCAGCGGGAGGGGCACACGCAGGCTTTGTGCGAGGGAGCCCTTCTGGTGGTGGACACGAAGCTTGGCGTTCTCGAGCCAAGGCTTGCCGCCCGCATTGACAAGATGATTGCCCTGGGCGGCATCGAGGAGGCCAGGGCCGCCTGGCAGCGCTGCCCCGACGAGAAGGCGCCAGGCTGGAGCGGCATTGGCTGCCGGGAGATGTGCCAGTTCATCCTGGGACGCCTGTCCCTCGAAGAGGCCCGCGAGCTTTGGGTCAAAAACACACGGGCCTACGCCAAGCGCCAGATCACCTGGTTTCGCGGAAGGCCCTGTGCAACGTGGATTGGTGCGGACGATCTTGCCGCCGCCCTTGCCGCCCACGAAGCCTTTTGGGCCGGCAGGAAGATCCAATAGGGCATGCCCACGCCCCTCCGGCTCTATCAAAGCAGCACTCACGCACGCACACAAGACCAGCGCCTGCCCTCTTTCCGGGCACGGCTACACAGGGAGCACCAGGACCCATGCCAAGGCCCGTCATCGCGACGCCCTTCGACACCCTGAAGCACAATTTCCGGTTCTTGTGATTTCTATGTGGGGTTGACGGATTCGACGACTGGGTGATGAGCGGGGACCACGACCGCTTCGAGGCCCTCAAGACCAGCCAGGCCCGGCGACATCTTCGTGCACCGGGCCATAGCCTCGCTCGTCCCCGACTTTGGCTCGGCCGCCTCGGCCTGCATCCGCGCCGCGACTTGGTATGCCGTGGAGGTCTTGAAGGTGCGCGATCTGGTGGTCCTAGGGCACACGGGCTGCGGCGGCATCAACGCCCTTGTGGACGGCCCGGAAAAGCTCCCCCTGGCGGACTGGACAGGCCTTGCGAACCCGGTGCTCGAAAGGCTTGCCGACCCCAATATGGAACGGGCCGAAAAGGTCCGCTTTTGCGAGCGCCAAACCCCTGTCTGGTCCCTTGCCAATCTCGCCAGATACCCCTGGGTGCAGAAGGGCATGGCCGAAGGCACGCTCAAGATCCGCGCCATGCTCTACGATCTGGCCACCTGCACCCTGCTCGAATACGACGAAAGGACGGGCGAGTACCTCTCCGTGGACGCGCCAAAGGAACAGGAACACGCCTGATCGGGCCCGATGTCGGGGCCGGCAGAATGCGTCCGGCCCCAAGGGACGTTTTCGTCAGGCAAGCGTGCGCTGGCAAGAGGCGTCCCGGGAAAAGGCGTGCCGGAAAAAAAAGGAAACGCTAGAAGAACGTGCGGTAGACGAGCGTTGCGAACAACAGCACCAGGCTCACCACGAGAAAGCGCCGCACTGCCTTTGCCCCGAGGCGTATGGCAAGCCGGCTGCCCAGGGCGTTGCCGGTGATGGAGGCCGCGGCCATGGGAATGGCCAGAACCCACAGCACCTGTCCTCCCACAAGAAAGACCACAAGCGCCCCCACGTTGGAGGCAAGGTTGAGAACCTTGGCCGTGGCCGAGGACTCCACAAGCCCGAGACGCAATATCCAGTGGAAGGCCATGATGATGAAGCTGCCCGTGCCTGGGCCGAAGAAGCCGTCGTAGAGCCCCAGCACAAAGCTCAAGATCGGCAGGAGCACCTTGAAGGCCACGTGGTGCAGGGCCTCGTCGTCTGCCCTGCGCTCCTTTTTCGGCAGCAGGGTCACCACCATGGCAAGCGGCAGGAGAGCGACCAGTATCTTGTGGAGGAGCGCCTCGTCGATGGCCAGCGCAAGCCTCGAGCCGGCCGCAGCCCCCACAAGGCAGAAGGGGAGCGAGACAAGCGCGATCCGCCAGAGCACGTAGTGGCCGCGGGCAAAGACCCCAAGCGCCACGCCCGTGCCGAGGGCCGCCTGGAACTTGTTGGTGCCGAGCACGTTGTAGGTGGGAACCCCTGCCACCATGAGGGCAGGCAGGGTTATGAGGCCGCCTCCGCCGGCGATGCTGTCGATGAAGCCTGCCACGAAGGCGGCCGCAGCACAGAAGAGAACAAGCGCCAGTGTGGGCTCGAAGACGGCGGCCATGGCCGGATCAATGTTCATCATGCACTCCCCGGACCTGCTGCAGCGTCCGAACTTGCCCATGCGGCAGCCCCGGCTGTCCCGGCCTTGCCGCGTCTTTTCGTGCTGTTCTTCATGTCGCGTGCCCCGATTGCAAGGAAGTCCGCAATTTCGTGTCCAATTCCCGCGCTTTTGATGAACCCATTTCGTTCCATTGGCAAGCGGCATGCCCTCGCAGGACACGAAACAAGCAATGTCGCCGGGAGCGGCCGCCCATACAAGCAGATTTGCCTTTTACTTTCCAATGAAAGAGAAGAAACTGCAAGCGAGATCCGTCCTGAGAAACAAGTTTTGTGAAAATTTTCCTCAAAGAAGAACAAGGAACCTTGCCAAAGTGCATGAGGCATCTGCATGAGATATACCAACAAAATACGAACATCAAACCTTGGGCCGGGCAAAAATGAAATTTTTCTCTTTCCGCCTCAAATCGCGGAATTGCCCCGACAATCCCGTATCACGCGGGGTGCGGCCGACGGGGCGACGGGAGAAACTTTGCAAAATTCGTCAACAATCGCGAAGTTTTATATATTCAAAGAAACTCGCTTGTATTTTCAACCCGTATTGACCCCTCCTGAATTATTGTTTAATGTGAAACGAGGAGTATGCGACCGCCCTTGACGGGGCGGGGGCCCGCCCTTCGGCGGGCTCTTTCGGGAAAAACCGCATATGCAAAGGATGTTCATATGAGGAATGGTAAGGCACTGCTAACGCAGACCCTGAAGGCCGTTGCGTGTACCTTGTGCCTCTTCGTCTGGTGTACCGGCGCTGCCGGGGCAGCAGAACTGGAAGAGACAGATTCGGGCGCGCCCTCGGCCGTGGTCATGTTCCCCGTCACCGGTGACGGCAAGGCCGCAGTCGGCAGCATGAAACCCGCCGTGTTCAACCACCTGATCCACGAGCGGGCCGTCGAGGACTGCACCACCTGTCACCACACGGGCGATCCCCAGTCCTGCTCGGACTGCCACACCCTTTCCGGCAGCCCCGACAGCAACGGAATTACCCTTGAACGCTCCATGCACGCCACCAACATTGCCCCGAGAGAGAAGGGCAACACCCCTGTGAGCTGCGTGAGCTGCCACGCCGAGCGCTACCAGAAGAACGAGTGCGCCGGCTGCCACGCCACGCTCGTGACGCCCAGGCGCGACGAGATGTGGTGCAACGTCTGCCACGCCGCGGACGTGACCCCAGATCAGCTTGCCAGGGGCACCGTCGGCTCCATGACGGCCGAGGAGAACCTCGAGCTCGCCGCCGAAGTGGTGACCGCCCGCGCCGAGAAGGTGAAGACGACGTACCCGGCCTACTTCGCGCCCACCAAGGTCGTCATCGACACCCTCGCCAAGGAGTACCAGCCGCACCTCTTCGCGCACCGCAGGCACGTGGCGAGCCTTGTGGACCGCATCAAGGACGACCAGCTGGCCGCCGCGTTCCACTATCAGCCCGAAGTCATGTGCGCCACCTGCCACCACAACAGTCCGCTCTCCATGACGCCGCCCAAGTGCGGCAGCTGCCATACGGAAACCATCGATCCGGAGAACCCGGGTCGCCCGACCCTCAAGGCCGCGTATCACTTGAACTGCATCGGCTGCCACAAGGCCATGAACGTGTACCGGCCCGAGGCAACCAACTGCGTCGCCTGCCACAAGGCAGTCCCGGCCGAGTAGGAGAGCCGTATGAACCGCAGAAAGTTTTTGACCCTCATGGGGACCGCCGGCGTGGTGTCGGCCGTTGGCTGCGCCAAGAAGGCCGAGGCCGGCCTGCACACCTTCCCCTACTACGACAAGGGCTACGGCGTGTTGCATGACGTGAGCCGCTGCATCGGCTGCCGCCGTTGCGAGTACGGCTGCAACAAGGTGAACAACCTGCCCGAGCCGAGACACCCCTTCGACGACCACACCGCGACCTTCACGAAACGCCGCACCACTCCCGGCGAGTGGACCGTGGTCAACCGCTATGACCTCGGGGACAACGAGTTTGTCTTCCGCAAGATCCAGTGCTTCCACTGCTCCGATCCCGCCTGCGCCTCCTCGTGCTTCACCAAGTGCTACACGAAGAACCCTGACGGCTCGGTGACCTACAACGGCGATCAGTGCGTGGGCTGCCGGTACTGCATGGTGGCCTGCCCCTTCTACATCCCGACCTTCGAGTACCAGGAAGCCTTCGATCCGCTGATCAAGAAGTGCACCTTCTGCTCCGAACGCCTGAAAGAGGGCCTGCTTCCCGGCTGCGTCGAGGAGTGCCCCATGGACGCCCTGACCTTCGGGCGCAGGTCCGACCTCATCAAGCTTGCCCACAAGCGCATCGACGAGAACCCTGACAAGTACGTGGACTACGTCTACGGCGAGAACGACGCCGGCGGCACGGCCTGGATGGTCATCATGCCCAAGCCCAAGGGCGCCGCCCAGATCCCGACCAACAACGCCCACGAGGCGGGTCCCCTCATGGCCAAGGTTGGCCTCGAGACAGATCACGGCACCCAGCCCATGGGCGAGCTCACCTACGGCGCCCTCGGCACCGTGCCAATGATCATCTCCTTCTGGCCGGTCATCTTCGGCGGCGCCTACGGCATGAGCAAGCGCCGCGAGGCCATCAACCGGGCCAACGCCCTGAAGATGGCCGCGGAAGAGCGCCAGAAGGCCGTTGACTGCGCGGTCGAGCTCATCGAGCGCGAGCAGGGCAGGGAAGCGGCCGAGAACGCCCGTATCGCCATGACAAAGGCCATGGAAGAGCGGTCCTGCGACGTGGAGGGCAAGTAATGGAAACCAAGATTGTCATCCCCACCAAGGACAAGCTGTTCAACATGGGGCCCCTGCTGAGGCTCACGCCCGGCAACGTCATCACCTACATTCTGCTTGCCCTGGGCCTCGCGGTCACCGTCGTGCGCTTTACCCAGGGCATCGGCTCGGTCTCCAACCTGGACGACAACTACCCCTGGGGCATCTGGATCGGCTTCGACCTTCTGTGCGGCGTGGCGCTTGCCGCCGGCGGCTACTTCACCACCGTGGCCTGCTACGTCATGGGCATGAAGCAGTACCATTCGGCGGCAAGGCCGGCCGTGCTCACGGCCTTCCTCGGCTACCTCTTCGTGGTCGTGGCCCTGCTCTACGACCTGGGCCATCCGCTGCGCCTGCCCTTCATGTTCTTCTTCCCCGGCACGACCTCCGTTCTCTTCGAGGTCGGCCTGTGCGTGGCCACCTACGTGACCGTGCTCTTCATCGAGTTCTCCGTGGCCCCGGCCGAGTGGCTGGGCAAGAAGTTCCGCTTCCTGCTCACCTACAGGCACTGGATCGAGAAGTTCACCATTCTTCTGACCATCATGGGCGTGTGCCTGAGCACCCTGCACCAGTCCTCGCTCGGTTCCCTCTTCCTGATCGCGCCCGGCAAGCTCCATCCGCTGTGGTACTCGCCCTTCCTGCCCATGTTCTTCTTCGTGTCCTCCATGGTGGCCGGCGCCTCCATGGTGGTCTTCGAGGGCATGCTGGCCCACAAGGGCATGCACGACTACATGGACAAGAAGCACCTGAGCCAGTCCGCCGACGTGACCCTGAGCTTCTCCAAGGCCGCGTCCGTCATCCTGTTCTCCTACTTCATCATGCGCCTCGTGGACATGCTGGTCCACGCCAACGTGCACTATCTCTTCACGAGCTACGGCGTGCTGTGGCTGGTCGAGATGTTCGTCTTCATCCTGCTTCCGGCCGTGCTCTATGCCAAGGGCTCCCGCGACCTCAACGTGCCGCTCTGCCGCGCCGCATCGGTCCTGGCCGTGCTTGGCATCGTGCTCAACCGCTTCATCATCTCCATGATTGCCTTCAACTGGAAGCTGCCCGCGGACGAGCGCTACTTCCCGGCCCTTCCGGAAATCATGGTGTCCGTGTTCGTGGTGACCATGATCGTCACCTGCTACAGGTTCATCTGCTACCACATGCCGATCCTGTACGAGCACCCCGACTTCAAGGAACATCACTAGAGACGGGAGGCTCCCATGGAATTCGATACCTTCTATCAGTACTTCATCTATTCGAAGAACTGGGCCTACATCTCGATCATCCTGATTCTGCCCATCTTCGCGGTCCTGTGGAACACCCTCATCTATCCCACCAAGGATGAGGACATCCTGAAGATCATGAACTCGGTCAAGTCGAAGCTTGGCTGCGGGAAGAAGCAGGAAACCGAAGAGTAGTCCCCTATGGGGCGACCTCGTTTCCCCGGCCAGGCTGTTCAGGTCCCGCCTTTGGCGACACGTTTGACAGTCTGGCGTTCAGGGACGATGCTCCCGAACTGCTTCGGGCTGCCGGGAACACGCCCTGCAGGGCTTTTTCAATGGCTCCCGGGCCTTTCCCGAACGAACATCCACGCAGAGCGCAAGAGGAACACCCTTTTTCGCTCTGCTTTCTCTCTTTTTTGGGACACCCGAAAGCTGTCTCCTTCCTGTCCGCCTTGAACGACCAGGGCTCCTCAGGGACAACGGGAGACGCACAGCAGGCATCCACCATGGAGTGACACGCCATGTGTCTGGCAATTCCGGCCCAGGTCGTGGAAAAACTGGAAAACACCATGCTCAAGGTCCGCGTGGGCAACGGCCCCACCCTGCTCACGGCCTCGGGCATGCTCCTGCCAGAGCCCGCCGAAGTGGGGGACTACCTCATCGTGCACGCGGGCTTTGCCCTGAGAAAGCTCGACCCCAAGGAGGCTCGGGACAACCTCGAGGCCATACGGGAGTTCGCAGCCGCCCTCGACAGGGCAGGCCAGCTCTAGCTCGCCCCAAAGGGCCCGCCCACGATCCAGCCCCTGGGCGTGGACGGTCCCAAAGAACCGCGACCCTTCTTCAAGGGGCCCCAAAGGCCCCGAACCATCCGTCATGCCGGCCTCGTGCCGGCATTTGACTTATATCGGCCCCATACGTATTTTTTGCGGCGCGAAAAAGGGGCCCGCGCCCGAAACCATGTTCGCGCCCCGCTGTTCCCAAATTTTTCCCGCGCGAGAACACGACTCATGAGCGACTACAAGAAATCCCTGAACCTGCCCTCCACCAAGTTCCCCATGCGGGCCAACCTGGTGCAGATGGAGCCGAAGATGCTTGCCTTCTGGCAGGAAATCGACGCCAACCGGGCCATGCTCGATGCTCCCTGCCCGAACGGGGAGTACATCCTCCACGACGGCCCGCCCTACGCCAACGGCCACATCCACATGGGGCACGCCCTCAACAAGGTTCTCAAGGACATCATTGTCAAGTCGCGCAACATGCTGGGCTATCGCGCCCCCTATGTGCCCGGCTGGGACTGCCACGGCCTGCCCATCGAGCACAAGGTGGAAGAGGAGCTGAAGGAAAAGAAGAAGACCCTGCCCGCCCACGTGGTGCGCAAGATCTGCCGCGAGTACGCGACCAAGTGGATCGACGTGCAGCGCAAGGAGTTCAAACGCCTCGGCGTCTTCGGCGACTGGGAAAACCCCTACTTGAGCATGCGCCCGGCCTTCGAGTCGGCCACGAGCATGGAGCTTGCCAAGTTCGTGGAAAAGGGGAGCCTTGTTCGCGCGAAAAAGCCCATCTACTGGTGCGGCCACTGCCACACGGCCCTGGCCGAGGCCGAGGTGGAGTACAGGGACGTGACCTCGCACTCCATCTACGTGCGCTTCCGCCTGGCCGACGAGGGCCTCGCGAAGGTCATCCCCGGAGCCGATCCCTCCCGCGCCCATGTCGTCATCTGGACCACCACGCCCTGGACCATTCCGGACAACATGGGCGTGTGCCTGAACCCCGATTTTGTCTACGCCCTCGTGGAGGCCGACGGCTGCCAGTACCTGGTGGCCAGGGATCTGCTCGAGAAATGTTCCCGCGAGTTCGGCTGGGAGAATCCCGCGATCGTGGGCGAGGCCGAAGGCAGGGCCTTCGAGAACCTGAAGGCCAGACACCCCATCTACGAGCGCGACTCGGTGCTTGTTCTGGGCGGCCACGTCACCCTGGACGCCGGCACGGGCTGCGTGCACACGGCACCCGGCCACGGCCCGGAGGACTACGAGGTGGGCCTCAAATACGGGATCGAGATCTACTCGCCCCTGGACGACTCGGCCTGCTTTTTGCCTTCCGTCGAGCACTTCGCGGGCCTCAACGTCTTCGACGCCAACGTGCCCGTCATCGAAAAGCTGAAAGAGAAAGGCGCCCTGCTCGGCTCCGGCCGCATCGAACACAGCTATCCCCATTGCTGGCGCTGCAAGAGCCCGCTCATCTACCGGGCGACCACGCAGTGGTTCATCAGCATGGAGGCCAACGACCTGCGCAAGAAGGCTCTCGACGCCATCGACAACGACGTGACCTGGATTCCCTCCTGGGGGCGCGAGCGCATCCACAACATGATCGCCACCCGCCCCGACTGGTGCATCTCGCGCCAGCGTCAGTGGGGCGTGCCCATCCTGGCCCTTCTGTGCGAGGACTGCGGCGAGGCCTGGAACGACGCCGCCTGGATGAAGGACATCTCCGCCCGCTTTGCCAAGCACCCCACGGGCTGCGACTGGTGGTTCGAGGCCGACCTCTCCGAAATCGTGCCCGAGGGGCTTGCCTGCCCGCACTGCGGCGGCACGCGCTGGAAGAAGGAAACCGACATTCTCGATGTCTGGTTCGACTCCGGCACGACCTGGGCCGCGGTCTGCAAGGAGCGCCCCGAGCTGTCCTGGCCGGCCGACCTCTATCTCGAGGGCTCCGATCAGCACAGGGGCTGGTTCCACTCCTCCCTGCTCGTCTCCATGGGCAACGAGGGCAGGGCGCCCTACCGCAACGTGCTCACCCACGGCTACGTGGTGGACGGCAAGGGCTTCAAGATGTCCAAGTCCGTGGGCAACGTCATTGCCCCGCAGGAAATCATCGAGAAGTACGGCGCCGACGTGGTGCGCCTGTGGGCCTCGAGCGTGGACTACCGCGACGACGTGCGCCTCTCCGAGGACATCATCGCCCGCCTCGTGGATGCCTACCGCCGCATCCGAAACACCTGCCGCTACATCCTCGGCTGCGTGGACGGCCTTGCGGAGAAGGACCTGCTGCCCCTGGACGAGCTTCTGCCCCTCGATCGGGCCAGCGTCTCCACGGCCGCGCAGATCTGGCAGAACGTCGAGCAGGCCTACCTCTCCTACGACTTCCACAAGGTCTACCACATCCTGCACGAGTACTGCGTGACCGACCTCTCGGTGCTCTGCATCGACGTTCTGAAAGACCGCGTCTACTGCTCGGCCAGGGACAGCGTGCCCTACCGCTCGGCGGTGACGGCGCTCTGGCACATCCTGCAGCTCCTCGTGCGCGAGCTTGCCCCCATCCTCTCCTTCACGGCCGAGGAAATCTATTCCTACTTCCCGGCAGCCCTGAAAGGCCCCGAGAAGACCGTCTTTGCCCTTCGGCCCCTGGACGTGTCCGGCTGGCTCCTGCCGGAAACAACGCGCCAGGACTGGAAGGTCCTGCAGGACATCCGCGGGGCCGTGACGAGGGCCATCGAGCCCTTGCGCCGCGAGGGCGGCATCGGCCACTCCCTCGACACGAGCGTGACCCTCTACCTCGCGAAGGAAGCCAGGGAGAGCCTCGAGCGCGTGGGCCTCGACATGCGCGAGTACTGCCTTGTCTCGAAACTCTCGGTCGAGGACATCGAGAAGGCTCCGGCCGACGCCGCGAAGGACGAGCAGATGGCCGACATCGCCATCAAGGTCGAAAAGGCCGAGGGCGACAAGTGCCCGCGCTGCTGGATGTACTCCACCGAAATCGGCACCCGGCCCTCCCATCCGGACCTTTGCCCGCGCTGCGCCGGCGTCATGGACGCCCTTGGCGCCAACGGGGAGTAGGCCATGGAGCGACGCTGGAGGGTGCTCAGTCTCGCAGCGCCGCTTGTCCTTGTCCTCGACCAGGCAAGCAAGTGGCTCGTGAACCGCACCCTGCCGCTTGACGCCTCCGTCGAGGTCGTCCCGGGACTCTTCAACCTGGTCAACATCCGCAACCGCGGAGCGGCCTTCGGCTTTCTGAACCGCTCCGACATCGACTGGCAGGTCTGGCTCTTTCTGGGCGCGACCCTCCTTGCCTGCACCGTCATCATCCAGCTCGTGAGGAAAAGCGGTCATGCGCCCATCCTGTGGTGGGGCCTGGGCCTTGTCATGGGCGGAGCCGTGGGCAACCTGATTGACCGGGTGCGCGAGCGGGCGGTCACGGACTTTCTCGACTTTTACGTGGGCGACGCCCACTGGCCCGCCTTCAACGTGGCGGACATAGGCATCTGCGTGGGCGCCGGCCTTGCCGCCCTGGCCATTCTCCTCGGCCACGACAAGCGCGAGGCGCAGCCCTCCAGGGGCGGCAGGGGCTGATGCCCGAAATCCCCTTTTGACAAGGTACCGACGATACAGGACGGACAAGCCTCATGACCTTTGAATGGTGGCACGTACTGGTGGCGATTGTGCCCATATTGCCCAACCTGTGGGGCGTGTGGCATATATGGAGCCACGATTTTGCGGGCGATCTGCCCAAGAAGGCGATCTGGCTTCTTTTCTGCGTCTTTCTGCCCGTGCTGGGCGGCCTTCTCTACCTCATCATGGGGCGCCGCTTTGCCGGGGCAAGGATAGTGAAACACGCGCCGCAAGGCGACGCCAGGGACGGTGGCGATTCCGGCACAGGCCGCAGCTGACGCCTGCGGGCCGAAAAGCTTCGCCGCGACCTCGCTATCTCTCGCTCTTCTACTCGGACTCAAAGACCTCCACATGGAGAACAAAAGCGTGAACAAAAAAAACTTGCTCATTCTCGCGCTCATGGCGGGCATCCTTGCCGGGTGCGCCACCCGCAACGACGAGCTGGAATCCCAGCTTCTGCAGCACGACGCGCAGATCAGGCAGATGCAGCCGGTCCAGGCCGACGCCTGGAACCAGGTGCAGAGCCTGCGCGAGGAAGTGCAGGAGTTGCGCGGACAGCTCGCGGACCTGCGCCGCATTGGCGGCTCGTCCGTGCTCGTGGACAAGCTGAACCGTCATGACGAGGCCCTGCGCCAGATAGAGACCTCCATGGCGCTCAAGTTCGATCTGGGCGATCCCATCACGCCCCAGGCCAATCCCACGCCCGCAGCCCAGCCCCAGGCAGACGTGTCTGCCGCCTCCCCCGTGATCACCCCCAACTTCGGCGCCACGAGCCCCTCGCTCACGCAAAGCTCCTCCGGCGCCTACGGAGGCATCGGCGATGCGGTCACTTCCACCACTCAGGCCTCGGCCGCCCAGGCCGCCGCGACGCCCAGCGCCGGCACCTGGGGACAGGAGACGCCCAGGCCCAGGCAGCAGACCGCCAACCAGGACATCAGCGAGGCCCTCTACGAGGCCGGCGTCAACGCCTTCAACTCGAAGAACTACGCCGACGCCCAGCGCTCCTTCTCGGACTACCTGCAAAACTACGGCACCGGCCCCAAGGCCGCCCAGGCCCAGTACTACCTTGGCGAGTGCTACTTCCAGACCAACCAGTTCGCGGACGCGGCCCTTGCCTACGACACGGTCATCAACCAGTACCCGGACTCGAGCCGCGCCCCTGGCGCGTACCTGAAGCAGGGCATCTGCTTCAGCAAGCTCAAGCAGAACAAGGCCGCCCGCGCCCGCATGAACGAACTCATCAAGAAGTACCCGCAAAGCGCAGAGGCCGCGAGGGCCAAAACCTTCCTGAAGACCAATTCATGAGGCAACACGCGATTCAGGCGAAAATGCACATGGCGGCAACGGGGGAACATGGTCCCCCGCTGCCGCCTCTTTCTTTGCCTGGCGTTCAATTGTCGGCACCCGACTCTCGACGCTTGTCAAGCGAATGATCAAGAGCCCCCAGAATATACTCGATGATGGGCCCCTCTCCCTCCTTGGGCCCCCCAGGGGGTGCCAGGGAGGGAGAGGGCGAACGACGCGACTTGGCATCGTCTCTGCTGTTGAGTCAGTGTGATTCAAAGCTCTCTGTATGACTGTTTCCCCGTCCCCGAGGGGAGGAGAGAATCCTGCCTCCAGCCTCAATTTACACACAGAAACTTACACTCCCAGCCTTGATTGGCAGTGACAAAGGAGGGTAGTTTGTTTGGGCGTCAAAGCAAAAAGCGAAAATTTGGCCCCCCAAAAAAATTCCCTCTCTGACGGCGAATCTCACTACCTCGTGTGTCCTTTTCGTGAAAATTTAGGATGAAAGTGGCCTATGGGAGTCCGAAGTCGATGAGCTCGTAGGAAGAACTTACGACATCGCCAAGAAAAGGAGGCAATGACAAGAAGTTGAAGGAGATCAAATTGGCCAAATCCAAGGTTCCATATCTGCACCCCCTGAAAACGTCGATGTTGCCCCCCCCTGACTGCCATGGCTCTTTCCCCTCCTTGGGCAAAGGGGCAAAACTCGTCGCTTCAGCATGCCCAATGCCTGCGTGAACGACAGCCGGGAAAGGGCATGACCGCAAATTCCGCCCGAAAACGGGAAAAACCTGCGGCCATGCCAAACTTGCCCCTACGGCCGTGCTTTCGGCTGTTTGTCCGGCATGGCGGGATGACGCATGCCGACGGGCATGCCCGACTATGCCTCCTGGCCGATGCCCAGCTTGCGCATCCTGTGCTGCAGTGTCGTGCGCGGTATGCCGAGCAGGGCAGCCGCGCCCCTGGCTCCGCCAAGCCGTCCTCCGGCCTGTTTCAGGGCGCGCAGGATGTGCTCGCGCTCGTTTTCCTCGAGCGTTGGCAGGGGAGCCTCCTCGGCCAGAGAGAGCCGCGGCGCTCCCTGCCCCGCATCCGGCGTGGTCGTGCTCCCGGTGCCGCTCCCGGCGGTGATCATGCCGCGCAGCTCCTGACCTCCAGCCATGGCGTCGGGGTTCGGCTCGCCGCTTCTGCCCGGCGTGTCGATGTCCCAGTCGTTCAGGACGTCGGAAAGGGAGACGTCTGCCATCCTGCCGTCCAGCGACAGGAGGAGAAGGCGGCTTACCGCGTTGCGCAGCTCGCGCAGGTTGCCGGGCCAGGAGTACTCGCAAAGCTTTGCCATCATGGCGGCCGGCACATGCGGCGCCTTCATTTCCCACTGTCTTGCCGTGTCCTCGAGAAAATAGGAGATCAGATGAGGGATGTCTCGCCTTCTCTGGCGCAGGGGCGGAAGATTCAGAATGATCGGCGAGAGGCGGTAGAAGAGATCGCGGCGCAGTCTTCCCGAGGCAATGGCCTCGCGCACGGCTATATTGGTGGCGGATATGATGCGGATGTCCACGCCGATGGACGTGGCGTCGCCGACCCGCTCGAAGCAGTTTTCCTCCAGGACCTGCAAAAGCTTGCTCTGCATGTCGGGCGTGAGCTCGCCAATCTCGTCCAGAAAGAGGGTGCCGTTCGAGGCCATCTCTATGCGTCCTATGCGGTTGGTCACGGCCCCGGTGAAGGCGCCCTTGGCGTAGCCGAACATCTCGCTCTCGAAGAGGGTCGGGGGCAGCGACGGGCAGTTGACCTTGATGAAGGGCGCATCCTGCCGGTCGCCGTTGCGGTGGAGCCAGCGGGCCATCATGCTCTTGCCCGTGCCTGTCTCCCCGCAGATGAGCACGGGTATGCGCAGCCTGGCGGCCTTTCTCGCGAGCTTCATGACCTGGCCCATGTCGGCCGTGTCGAGAAGCCTCCCGTCGGGCTCCTGGCGTCCAAGCCTGGCGTAGTCGCTTGTCGCGTGCATGCCGCTCCTGTGCATGGCCTTGTTGCGGATTTCCTGCTCCTCGGTCAGCACGACGAAGAGCATCATTGCAAGCACGGGGCCAAGAGCCGTGAGAAAGACCTGGATCTGGACAAGGTTTTCCGGGGCATAGCTGAAGGAAGCATGGAGCGTTGCCACCACCTTGTCGTTCAGGAGCAGCGGCACGGCCACAGTGGACACGAGGCCCGCCGAGGCAAGGGACGAGGCGCCCATGGACTTCATGCGCGAGAGGTCCGGGATGAGCACCGGCTTGCGCGACTGGATGACCTGCCAGGCGACGGTGTCCTGGGCTATACGGGTGTTCGAGAACATTTCCGACGCCGTGCCGTCCGGTTCGGAAAGCGCGGTCAGAAACTCGCGGTCCGCGTCGTAGAGGTTGATGCAGAGCCTGTCGTAATGGATCGAGCCCTTCAGCTCCGTGCCGATGCACGAAAAGAGCGTGCTCCGGTCGCACCGCCCCTTCACCTGACTCGCAAGGCGGCGAATGACCGCGAGCACGTACTGCGGATCGTTGAGGTCCCAGCCGAAGTTGATGTTCGCCATGCCCAAAATCCTCCACTTTTTGCCCAAATATGGGCACACATCGTCTTCATGCATGTGACCGGAACCACCCCTGACATTCCTGTCGCGCTGCAGATTCAGGGGCAAAAATTTCACCGATTCTTTGATGTTACAAATGAAGTCCAGGAAGCTTCGGCCGCGCAAATGAAATTCGGCACATAATTTGCATTATTTCTGCAGACGGGTTCCCGCCAGTCCGGCAACAATGTGGGCGAAGAATACCGGACACCCCCAAAGTCGACAAGTTTCCCCGGCAAGACTCCAGGGAAAACAAGGGGCAGGAATCCGTTCCAACCTGATCAGGTAGTTCCCCCGCCCCTGGCAGCGCACGAAAGGCCGCCTCTTCCGGAAAATCTGGCGCGTGCGCCGTACAGCCACCCCGTTTGCAGCACCCGGTTGCCAGGCAGTGCGGATACCGTATCCGCCACACCCTCCAACCACGAGCGCTTTCGACCGTTCCATGCCCCTGTCGGGGATGCGCAACGCCGACGAAAGCGGGAGCTAGAAGCCAAGGAGTTCATATGGGCATTGATTTTGTCGTGCACGAACAGGGCGACGGCGTCGGTGTCGTTGTCGTCGAGGACCTGAAAAAGGGCAATGAGTGCACCGGTTGGATCATGCAGGAAGACGAGCTGGTCAAGTTCAACGTCCTTGACGACATCCCCATCGGGCACAAGGTCGCGTTGAAGGACTTCGAGGTGGGCGACACCATCATCAAGTACGGAACGGACATCGGCAAGGTCGTCCAGCCCATCAAGAAGGGCATGCATGTCCACGTGCACAACCTGAAGACCAAGAGGTGGTAGACATGAACAGGAAATTCTGGGGATACAAGCGCGAAAACGGCCGCGTGGGCATCCGCAACCACGTCATCATCCTGCCTCTCGACGATCTTTCCAACGCCGCCTGCACGGCCGTGGCCAACAACATCAAGGGCACCATGGCCCTGCCCCACCACTACGGGCGCCTCCAGTTCGGCGAAGATCTGGAACTGCACTTCCGGACCCTCATAGGCGTGGGCTGCAACCCCAACGTGGCCGCCTGCATCGTCATCGGCATCGAGCCCCAGTGGACGCAGCGCATCGTGGACGGCATCGCCAAAACCGGCAAGCCCGTGGCGGGCTTCTCCATCGAGAAGAACGGCGACATCAACACCATCGCCGCGGCGTCCCGCAAGGCCAAGGAGTTCGTCCAGATGGTGACGGACTACCAGCGCGTCGAGTGCGACGTGAAGGATCTCTGGGTCTCCTGCAAGTGCGGCGAGTCCGACACGACCTCCGGCATCGCCGCCAACCCGACCGTGGGCAATGCCTTCGACAAGCTCTGGGAAGCCGGGGCCACCACGCTCTTCGGCGAGACCACCGAGCTGACCGGCGGCGAACACCTCGTGGCCGCGCGCTGCGCCAACGACGAGGTGCGCGCCAGGTTCAAGTTCTTCTTCGACCGCTACGCCAAGGTGGTGGACGACCACAAGACCAACGACCTGTGCGACTCCCAGCCCACCAAGGGCAACATCGAGGGCGGCCTGACCACGATCGAGGAAAAGGCCCTCGGCAACATCCAGAAGATCGGCAGGAAGGCCCCGGTGGTCGGCTGCCTCGACAAGGCCGAAAGCCCCACCGGCCCCGGGCTGTGGTTCATGGACTCCTCCTCGGCAGCGGCCGAGATGGTGACCCTCGCCTGCGCCGCCGGCTACGTGGTCCATTTCTTCCCCACCGGCCAGGGCAACGTCATCGGCAATCCCGTCCTGCCCGTGATCAAGCTGACCGGCAACCCGCGCACCTTCCGCACCATGAGCGAGCACATCGACGTGGACGTGACGGGTCTCTTGCAGCGCGAGTACGACCTCGACGCCGCGGGCGACAAGCTGCTCGACATGATGATCCGCACCTGCAACGGGCGTCTGACGGCCGCCGAGAGCCTGAGACACGACGAGTTCGTCATGACCAAGCTCTACGAGAGCGCCTAGGCCAACACGGTGACAGAGATGAAAATCGCGTCTCTCTTCGACCTGACGGGCAAAACGGCCCTCGTGACCGGCGGAAATTCCGGCATTGGCGAAGCCATCGGTCGGGCGCTGGGACTCGCGGGAGCCCGCGTCATTCTCGTCGCGCGCCGCGAGGATGCCCTGCAAAGGGCCAATGCGGACATGGAAAAGGACGGCATTGTTGCCGACAGCCTGCCCTGCGACCTCGCTTCTGCCGAAAACGCGACGTGGTGCGGCAAGACCGCTCTCGAGAAGTTCGGCAGGATCGACATCCTCGTCAACGCCGCTGGCGTCAACCTGCGCCAGCCCTTCATGGACATCACTCCCGAGACCTGGGGCACGCAGATTGCCCTGCACCTCACCGCCCCCTTCTTCCTGACCCAGGCACTCGCGCCTGCCATGGCGGAAAACGGCTGGGGCCGCATCATCAACATCGGCTCCCTGCAGTCCTTCCGCGCCTTTGCCAACAGCGCTCCCTACGGCGCCGGCAAGGGCGGCATCGTGCAGCTGACCCGCGCCATTGCCCAGGCATGGTCCTCGAAGGGCGTCAACTGCAACGCCATAGGCCCCGGTTTCTTCCCGACCGAGCTCACAAAGCCCGTGTACGCCAATCCGGTTCTCCTCAAGCACAACGCCGACCAGACCTGCATTGGCCGCAACGGCGAGCTCGAGGATCTCTACGGCTGCGCCGTGTTCCTTGCCAGCGAGGCATCCGCATACATTACGGGACAGACCATCATGGTGGACGGCGGCTTTACCGCCTGTTGACAACAACCGCACTCATCTCGCCGACAAGGGGGACGGCACGCGCAAAAAGACCACGAGCAGCCGGAATCTGCCCACAAACGTCTGCGTGCCGTCCCCTTCCTGCATGACAGATGGCCCGGTGCCGGGCGGCACCGAAGAGCCGTCCCATGCATCGACAAGCCTTTGGCGGCCATGGCCACGCACTGCCCCCTGCGGCTCCTGCGCCCGCCCAGGCAAAGGCAGGGCACAAGAGATGCCTGCAACAGGGAATTTTCCTGCCTGCTTTCCTTGTCTTTGAGAGCAGAACCTGTTCCGAATCAGAATCCGAATCTCACAAGGCCCTGAAAGTTCCATGCCGACAGCACTGCCGCAAGTGCAGGATTTTGACAGGAACACACGAAGCCCGGAACGCACGGTTCATCGTTCGGAAGAGAGAGCAGGCAGGAAATGCAAAAGTGGCCGCACTCCGACCGAAAACGGGCAGGAAAGGGAACGGGATTTTGCCGCATGCCCCGAGGAGACATCAGCCAATGAAAGCACTGATCTACACAAAGCCCGACGAAGTTCAGCTTCAGGATTACGCGGATCCGGAACTCAATCCCGGGGAAGTCGTGATCAAGATCCATGCGTCCGGCATCTGCGGTTCGGACATGCACGCCTACCACGGCCATGATCCCCGCCGCAAGCCGGGTCTTGTCATGGGACACGAGCTTTCCGGGGAAATCTTCAAGAGCGACTCGCCCCTGTTCAAGCCTGGACAGAAGGTGACGGCCGATCCGCTCATCACCTGTGGATATTGCGACTACTGCCGCAACGCCCACGACAACCTCTGCGAAAACCGCGGCATGGTCGGCATGAGCCGCCCCGGCGCCTATGCCGAGTACATGTCCATTCCGGCAGCCTCGGTGATTCCCCTGCCCGAGGACATGCCGCACAGGGCCGCCGTCATCACCGAGCCGGCAGCCACGGTGCTGCACGCGCTCAACATCTCCATGCCGAAAATGATCCGCCCGCTGCAGGAACAGAAGGTTCTTGTCATCGGCGGAGGAGCCATAGGCCTTCTCATGGTCCTGCTTCTCGAGTCCTACGGGGTCCGCTCCATCGACATCGCCGAGACCAACCCGCTGCGTCGCGCCTCCTGCGCCGCGCACACCCGTGCGCGGGCCTTCGATCCCGCAGCCGAGCCGCCGGCAGAGTCCGCCTACGGCTACGTGGTGGACGCCGTGGGCCGCAAGGTGACGAGAGACATGGCCATCCACGCCCTGCGTCCTGCCGGCGTGCTCATGCACATGGGCCTCCAGGACTGGGGCACCGAAGTGGACATGCGCAAGATCACCCTCGCCGAACTTGTCGTTCTCGGCACCTACACCTATTCCTACGCGGACATGCAGGCCACGGTGAAGGCCCTGCACGAAAACGTGTTCGGCGATCTTTCCTGGGTCAAGTACATGCCTCTCGCCGACGGCGCCGAGGCCTTCCAGCTCCTGGCCCAGCAAAAGACCGAGGCCGCCAAGATAGTCCTCGAGCCGTAGGCCCGGGAGAAGGCCTTGCAGTAGGGGCCTGGCCATGGGGCATTTTTGCCTTCGGGCGGTCCAGGCCTCGAAAATTCTCCCGGCTCGGCCAGAAAAAACCGGAACAATCAAGAAGCATACCCCAGCACTCGAAAGAGAAAACACATTTCTGCCCGGAGGAGCACATGAAAAAGCTGATCACTTCCCTCATCTGTGCGTGCTTGTGCGCCCTGATTGCCCTTCCGAATGCGACGCTTGCCGCGGACAAGCCCGAAATCCGCACCAGCGGCCAGAACTGCATGCACGGCATGCCGATCTGGTACGCCGAAAACTACGGCTGGCTCAAGGATGCGCCTTTTATCAGCACCTACATGCTCTTCATGTCCGGCGCTCCCCAGACCGAGGCCCTGGCCGCGGACGAGTGGGACTGCGGCACCATGGGCACCGTGCCCACGATGATGGCCAGCATGCGCTATGGCTACAAGCTCATCGGGCTCTCCAACGACGAGTCCGAGACCAACGACCTGTGGGTGCGTCCCGACTCTCCCCTTCTGAAGACGAAGGGCGCCAATCCCGACTATCCCGACATCTACGGCACGGCCGACGACTGGAGGGGCAAGCAGATCCTGACCACGACCGTCTCCACCGGCCACTACGCCCTGACCGCCACCCTGCACGCCCTGGGCCTCAAGGACAGCGACGTGAACATCGTCCACATGGAGCAGGGACAGGCCTTCACGGCCTTCAACGCCGGCGAGGGCGACATCCTCCAGCTTTGGGCTCCCCTGAGCTACATGGCCGAGTCCAAGGGCTGGGTGAAGGTTTCCTCCGGCGCTGCCGCGAAGGTGAAGGTCATCGGCGGCATCGGCGTGCGCAAGGAATTTGCCGAAAAGCATCCCGATCTCGTCGTGCAGTGGCTCGACTACTACATGCGCGGCGTCGAGATGATGAAGGAACATCCCGAGGAAAGCGTCGCCCCGCTCCTGCGCTTCTTCAACGAATTCTGCGGCATGGAGCTGACCGAGGAGCAGGTCGTCAAGGAGTTCAAGTACCGCTATCTCTTCAACGTCGCCGAACAGATCGACGCCATGGAAGATCCCCAGAAGCTCCCCGCCTGGCTGAAGGGCGTGGCCGACTTCATGCTCTCCCAGGGCCGCATCAAGAAGAAGGAGTACGACCGCTACGTCGAGGCCAACTTCAACATCGACTCCTCGTTCATGAGAAAGCTGGCCGAACTTCGTGCTGCCGCCAAGTAATCCCTGGCACCTTTTCCTAAAACTCGCGTTCGGGCCGGCCCCGGTTCATCCCGGGGCAGTCTCCCGGGACTCAAGGGGCCGGTTCGCCCCGAACAACGGAGATCGTATGCAGCATACCAGCGAAACAACATATCCCGCAGGAGAGAAACTGAGTCTCGAAATCGAGAAGCAAAACTATTTCGCCAAGGCCGCCCGTGAAAACTGGATTTCCATCGTCAGCTTCGTCGTCTTCCTGATCTTCTGGGAAGCCATCTGCCGCCTCGAACTGGTGGGCCCCTACCAGCTGGTTCCGCCTTCCGAGGTCGTCACCCTCTTCTTCGAGAAGCTGACCGAGCCCAATCCCGACGGCGCCCTCCTGCAACAGCATGCCATCGCCAGCCTGGGCCTTGCCCTCACGGGCTTCGTTGTCGCCATCATCATCGGCGTGCCCCTGGGCCTCTTCATGGGCTGGTATCCCAAGGTCAACCTGCTCGTCCGCCCAATCTTCGACGCGGTCCGCCCGATCCCGCCCATCGCGTGGATTCCGATCGCCATCCTGTGGCTTGGCATCGGCGTGCCCGCCAAGGGCTTCATCATCTTCCTTGCCGCCTTCGTGCCCTGTGTCATCAACTCCTACACCGGAGTGCGGCTGACCAACCCCGTCCTCATCCGCGTGGCCGAAATCTACGGGGCCTCGAACTTCGAGACCTTCCGCAAGATAGGCATCCCCTCGGCCATTCCCATGATTTTCACCGGCATGAAGCTGGCCCTCAACGCAGCCTGGACCACGCTCGTGGCGGCCGAACTTCTGGCGGCCTCCACCGGCCTCGGCTACATGATCCAGCTTGGCAGGCGCATTGCCCGCCCCGACGTCATCATCGTGGGCATGCTGACCATCGGTTTTCTTGGCGCGCTCATGTCCTGGATTCTGACCAAGATTGAAGCCCGCTTCGCTTCGTCGAGGAGACTCACATGACAGTTTCCAGCAAAATCATGCGCTTCCTCGCTCCGGCAGCTTCAATCTGTGCCTTCGTCGTGCTCTGGGGCCTCGTGTCGCTCAAGGTCAGCAACGAGTTTCTGCCATCGCCCCTGGAGGTCTGGAACGAATTCATCCGCCTCTCCGGCACCAAGGTTGGCAGCACCAGCATCTACGGCCACGTGGGCTACAGCTTGAGGCGCGTGCTCATCGCCTTCGGGCTTGCCATCGTGCTCGGCCTCCCTCTTGGCCTGTACATGGGCTGGAACAGGGTGTGCGAGAAGATCGTGATGCCCATATTCGAAGTCCTGCGTCCCATCCCGCCCATCGCGTGGATCCCGATCGCCATCCTGTGGCTCGGCATTGCCGAGGGCTCCAAGATCTTCATCTGCTTCGTCGGCGCCTTCGTCATCATGATCCTCAACTCCTACACCGGCATGCGCTACGTGGACCCGCTTCTCATCGACGCTGCCAAATCCTTTGGCGCCACGCGCAACCAGCAGTTCTTCAACGTGGCCGTTCCGGCCTGCATGCCGTCCATCTTCGCCGGCGTGCAGAACGCCCTGTCCATGGCCTGGATGTGCGTGCTGGCCGCCGAAATGGTGGGCGCACGCGAAGGCGTCGGCTTCATCATCATCCAGGGCATGGATCTGAACAAGCCGCCCATGATCCTCGTCGGCATGATTCTCATTGCCATCATCGGCTCCTTCCTCGCGTCGTCCCTGCGCTGGCTCGAGAAGGCCCTGTGCCCGTGGAGGAGGGAACTGGTATGAGCGAGACGAGAAAAGTCAAGATCGAGTGCGACAACATCTCCAAGACCTTCTTCGTTCCCGGGCAGTCCCAGCTCCTTCACGTGCTGGATCGCGTTTCCCTCAAGGTCTACGAGAACGAGTTCCTGGTCATCCTCGGCCCGGGCCAGAGCGGCAAGACGGTGCTTCTGAACTGCATCGCCGGCCTCATAGAGCCCACGGCAGGCGAAACCCGCATAGACGGGAAACCGGTTGAAGGCCCCGGATCGGACCGCGGCATGGTCTTTCAGAGATACGCGCTCTTTCCCTGGAAGACCGTGGAGCACAACGTCGCCTTCGGGCTTGCCGTGCGCGGCGTCCCCGAGAAGGAGCGGCTTGCCATAGCGCATCATTTCATAGAGCTCGTGGGCCTCAAGGGCTTCGAGAAGGCCTACCCGGAACAGCTTTCCGGCGGCATGAAGCAGCGTGTCGGCATCGCCCGCGCCTATGCCAACGACCCGGACATCCTGCTCATGGACGAGCCCTTCGGGGCCCTTGACGCGCAGACGCGCTACGCCATGGAGCAGGAGCTGAGAACCATCTGGGAAAAGGAAAAGCGCACTGTCCTGTTTGTCACCAACAACATCGAGGAAGCCATCTACCTCGGGGATCGCGTCGTCGTCATGTCCGCGCTGCCGGGCAGGGTGAAGACGGAATACCCTGTCGACATCCCCACGCCGCGCAACTACACGGACCCGGAATTCCTGGCGCTGCGCAAGCATGTCTCCGAGGACACGGATCTGGTTCTCTAGAACCCGGAACAGGAACAGGGGACAGGTTCTCGAAGCGGACATCGGGAAGAGGCCCTGCACAAGACACGGTGGCCGAACAAAGGGGAACATCGAACGCACCCCCGGGTTCTGCAAGAACCTGCATGCCCTGCCAACGGGAAACCTGCCTGCAGCGGGTTTCATGCAGGCCATGCCCGGCACAGGCCGATCATCCTCGCGTGAACTGCATCGCGCCCCAACGAACATCCTGCCTTCGGGAACATGAATCGACGACATGCCGCCTGCGAAAGCCGGGCGACTTTGGAGGACATGATGCGCATCATAGACAAGGAACAGTACGAGAAGGGACGGACAGTCAAGGTTTCGGTGAAGAAACTGACCAAGTGCTACGGCGATCTTCTCGTTCTGGATGACATAAGCTTCGACATATACAAGGGCGAGATGCTCTGCATCGTGGGCCCGACAGGCTGCGGAAAGACGACCTTTCTCAACTGCCTTTCCCGCTTCATCCCCATAACCGAGGGCTCCATTCTGGTCGACGGCCAGCCCGCCGATCCGAAAGTCCACAACATTGCCTTCGTCTTCCAGGAAGTGTCGGCCATCCCGTGGCTCACGGTGGAGGACAACATCCGCTTCGGGCTCCAGATCAAGCGCATTGCCCCGGACGAGATAGAGAACCGCGTCGAGCGCATGCTCGATATCGTGGGCCTGCGCAAGTACCGCACCTACTATCCCCAGCAACTCTCGGCCAGCATGGAACAGCGCGTGGTCATCGCCCGCAACTTCGCCATCAACCCCGACCTGCTGCTCATGGACGAGCCCTACGGGCAACTGGACGTCAAGCTGCGCTACTACCTTGAAGACGAGCTCATGCGCATCTGGAAGGAGCTCGGAGCAACGGTCGCCTTCATCACGCACAATATCGAGGAAGCCGTCTATCTGGCGGAACGCATCCTCATCCTCTCGCCCAAGCCTTCGACCATCAAGGAAGAGGTCATCGTGGATCTTCCCCGTCCGCGCCAGTTCGACGACCCGGAATTCGTCAAGATCCGCGACTATGTGACGGAAAGCATCAAGTGGTGGTAGCCGCACAAGCAAGACTGCCCCAACGCAATCAAATCCCTGCAGACGACTGCAGACTGTTCATCAGGTCATTCGCCAAACCCTCCCGACGCGCCCAGAGTCTTTCGGGAGAGTCCCCGGGAACATCCTCGGGAGATTTCACGGAAGATGCAAGGGGAGATGCCACCGGAGATTCCACAGGAGCTTTCACATGGAATACTTGAAAAAGGCCACCAATTCTGCCGAGCAGAACAGCAGCGAAGCCCGCAAGACCGTCGAGGCCGTGCTTGCCGACATCCGCGCCAATGGCGAGGACGCCGTGCGCGCCATGGCCCAAAAGTTCGACCACTGGGAACAGGACTTCATCCTGAGCCCCGAGAAGAAGGCCGAGCTCATCGCTTCCGTGCCCCAGCAGGCAAAGGACGACATCAAGTTCGCCTATGACCAGATTACGGCGTTTGCCAAGGCCCAGCGCGAAAGCATCCACGACTTCGAGATGATCACGCCCGCGGGGGTGCGCTGCGGCCAGAAGATCGTGCCCATGGACGCTGTGGGCTGCTACATCCCCGGTGGCCGCTTCGCCCACACGTGTTCGGCGCTCATGAGCATTGCCACGGCCAAGGTCGCAGGCGTGCCCTTCATCATCGCCGCCACCCCGCCGCGCGGCAACAGCATCGACGCTTCCGTCTGCTACGCCATGGACCTGGCCGGTGCCGACGTCATCCTCGAAATGGGCGGCATCCAGGCCGTTGCAACCATGGCCTACGGGCTCTTCACCGGCAAGCCGACCAACCTCATCGCCGGTCCCGGCAACGCCTTTGTCGCCGAGGCAAAAGCCATCCTCGCCAGCACCGGCGTGTGCGGCATCGACCTCTTTGCCGGTCCCTCGGAAATCCTGGTTCTGGCCGACAAGACGGCCGATCCCATGACCGTCGCCATCGATCTGCTCTCCCAGGGCGAGCACGGCATCAACTCCCCCGTGTGGCTCATCACCGATTCCCGCGAACTGGGCGAAAAGGTGCTCGAGATCATGCCGAAGCTCATCGCCGACATGCCCGATCCCGCGACCCCGGCAAAATCCTGGGAGGAATACGGCGAGGTCATCCTGTGCGAGAACCGGGAGGAAATGGTCAAGGTCAGCGACCAGTACGCCCCCGAGCACCTCGAAGTGCAGTGCGAGGATCTGCCGTGGTGGCTTGCCAACCTGACCTCCTACGGCTCCCTGTTCGTGGGCGAGTTCAGCACGGTCACCCATGGCGACAAGTGCTCCGGCCCCAACCACATCCTGCCCACGAAAAAGGCCGCGCACTTCACCGGCGGCCTGAACGTCCACAAGTACCTGAAGGTCCTGACCTACCAGGAACCCACCTCCGCCGAGGTCTGCACGCTCATCAGCGAGTATGCCTCGCGTCTGTCCAGGGTAGAGGGCATGGAAGGCCATGCCCGCGCCTGCGACTGGCGCCTGACCAAGTTCAACCCAGGCAAGGAATGGGACTTCACGGTCTACAAGCATCCCCAATACTAGCCCAGCCCTGCCCAAATCCCTTGCCATGGCCGCGATGCGGCCATGAGCGGGACCAGGGTCCTCGAAACATCCCTCCCTCTCGGGGCGAAGGCCCGTGTTCCCTCCCGGCGACCACGTCCTTCCTGCCGGTGAAAAAGCCCGTCAAAAGGCTGCTTTCGCCCAAGCCCGAGGGAGCCTCTGTCCTCCTCCGTGGTGGGCCGGCCTCTCGAAACGACTCCAGGAACGCTGCGGCGTCCGCAACCGGACGCCCGGCCCAGGGAGCGCGTTTCGGCAGTGCCGGCCCTCTTCCTTTTCATCAGGACGCAACCCGGGGCCCTGTCCGCGAAGCAGTCGCCGCCTTGCCGCTCCGCGCTCGCGGACATTGCGATGCTCTCCTGGCTGCAATGGGGCAAAAATCCCCCCCGTCTTTAGGGCCAAATTTGGCTGTAAATCCCTGTATTGGCCCTATTGAAGC